>CAIVSK010000056.1 GCA_903908495.1 Akkermansiaceae bacterium | reverse complement strand
GGGCTCCATCCGGGCCGCGCCGTCAACACGATGCCATGTTGTCGGCTTGAGCGATGCCGATTCGCGAGACGGGTTGCGCCTGAAGGGAAGGTCGGCACGCTGCCGCTTGAGCCAAAGCGGCGTGGCGGGCTCCGCCCCTTCCCGCCGCACTCCACACATTGGCTCGCGCAGGGGCTGCCAATCAAAGATCAGCCGACCTGACGGGAGGAGCACTGACAGGCAGAGACAGGGTGACGGCGAACCCGCCGCCGGCCGGCAGGGAAGCGCTGGCGGCGCCGCCACAGGCTTCGATGGAGCTGCGCACGATGGCGAGGCCGAGGCCGCTGCCACCGGTATCGCGGCTGCGGGAGCGGTCGGGCCGATAGAACGGCTCAAACAGCCGCACGAGTTCGGCCGGGGGCACGCCTGGGCCGTCATCGGCAATGGTTAGGGTGACGGCATCGGAGGAGACGGAGGCAACAATGACAACATGAGCGGCGGGGCCGGCGTGAATGGCGGCGTTGCGCAACACATTGGCAATGGCCCGGGTGAGGAGGGCGGGATCCGCGCTGACATGAAGCAGTGGCGGGATCTCGAATGAGAGCTGAAGATTAGCACCTTCACGCGCTGCGACTTCACGCACAAGCCGGTCCAACGAAACTACCTGGAGCTGTGCGGGCCGGTTTTTGGCACGGGAGAAGGCGAGGATTTCCTCAATGAGGGTGGCGAGCTCGGCGGCTTCCGCGTCGATCGCGGCGAGATTCGGCTGTAGATTGTCGCCGAGTTTCATTTCCAGGATGCCCAGGCCAGTGCGAAGGCGGGCGAGTGGAGCGCAAAGTTCGTGAGCGGCATCGCCGAGGAAGCGCTTCTGGCCGGAGATCAGCAAATCGAGACGGGCCGCCATGGCCTGGATGGCGTGACCGAGGTCAGCGAGCTCATCGTGGCCCCGGCGCGGCAGGGCGACTTCGAAATTGCCAGCGGCAATTCCCTCGGTGGCGACGGTCAGGCGGTGGAGGTAGCGGGTGATGCCAAGGATGAATGGGGTCCAAAACGCCAGGCTCAGGGCCAGCACGCCGAGGCCGCCCCACAGCCAGGGTTTGATATCAAAGAACATGCCGGAACCATCCAATTGGGCGGCCCGGATGAGCAACAGGTGGTGATGCATCGGTTCCCCACGGCGGCCGGGAAAAGAGAGATGAACCCCCGCCCAGTAGCCATTGCCTCCGTCGCCACGCAACAGAAACACGGCGCGCGCAGGCGGCGAGTGCTCCAACAGGTCCCTGGCCGCCTGATCCGTCGGTGGCACCGTCTCCGGGCGGGGTGGGTTGCGAACTTCCGGCGGGCCGCGTCCCTCGGGCGGACCGTTAAGGCGGTCCAATGGTGGCCCGCGGCGAGCTTCCGGGCCTTGTGCGGGACCCGGCGGCGGCAACGCGTCATTGGCGCGGCGGATCACATTGGCCGGGATTGCGAGGGGGAATTGCTTGGGAAACGCCGGATCGTAGATGGCAGCGGCGACATTTTTGGCGGTGGCCAGGGGCAGCAGTGCTTGATTCCATTCGCTGGGGATCTTGTCGCACATGACTGCCTGCGCGGCATCGCCAAAGGCCCGCAAGCGCTCCCCGGCGGCACCGCTGAGCAGCGAATCGAGCCCGAGCCCCAACTGCCAGGCCACAAAACCAACAAACGCGACGAGCAGCACCAGCAGGTGCAACAGCAACCAACCCAACACCTTTACCAGCAGCGACGCGTGCAAGCGGGATTTCATGACAAGTGGGGTGGCTGGCTCTCCGGCTCGTGCAGCGAGTAGCCGATGCCGCGGATGGTGTGGATGAAGCGCGGACATTTTGCATCGTCCCCGAGTTTTTTGCGCAACGAGGACACGTGCACGTCGATCGAGCGGTCAAAGACGTCGAAGCGGCGTTCGGATACTTCCTCGATGAGCCGTTCGCGGGTCTTGACCCGGCCCTTGGACTTAAGGAGGGAGGTCAGAATGGCAAACTCCAGGGTGGTTAGATCGAGCGCGACGTCGCCCATGCTGGCGGTGTGGGTTTCCTCGCACACGCGCAACTCTCCGGCAGTGAGTTCGCGCGGGGCAGGGCTGGCGGCTGCTGAACTGCGGGCGCGGCGGGTGACGGCGCGCAGACGGGCAAGCAGTTCGCGGGAGGAGAAGGTTTTGGGGAGATAGTCATCGGCGCCGATTTCCAGGCCGACGATGCGATCGGCCTCGTCGCCCAGCGCGGTGAGCATGAGCACCGGCACGTCGGAGGTCTTGCGCAGTTCGCGCAACACCGCAAAGCCGTCCATGCCCGGCATCATTACATCCAGAATCACCGCCTCGTAGGGGCTGGCGAGCGCTTCCGCCAAGCCGTCCGGTCCGTTATGCCGCAACTCAACCTCATAGCCCAGCGGGCTGAGATAGTCGCGGATGAGACCCGCGAGTTTGCGGTCGTCATCGACCACTAGCAGACGGCGATTTCCTGGATGTTGCATCGGTGGGAGAGGCATAGCATTCCGCGCGCCGAGCGCCCATAGGATTTACATAAACTTAACATTTTCCCGTTGCTTTGAGCCTGAACGCATGGCAGCGTGCTGCGGTTCTAACCCTCAATACCATGCAAAAAATCCTGTTTTTGGTCGTTGCCGCAGCCACCGCAGCGTTCGCCGCCCCGCCAGCTGCACCCGCCCCGCCCCCGGCCCAATCGGCGGATGCCTACTACGCCAAGGGCATCGCGGCGGAGGAAGCCGGCGATGTGGCAAGCGCCCGCAGTGCCTACACCAAAGCCTTGCAGCTCAACCCCGGGCTCGCCAACTGCCGCTACCGCCTCAAGGAGCTGGAACTGAACGGGCCGAAAATTGCAGCCAAGGGCCGCGAGGCAAAGTTTGGCAGCGTCATGGTGCCGGTGTTCCATCTGGACGGTGCCACCCTCCAAGAGGCGTTGGATCTCCTCAATCTGGTCATCGAGAAAGAATCCAAGGGCTCGGTGGCCGGCAATTTTGTGATCCAAGACCCGGACGGCAAGCTGGCCGCGAGCAAGCTGTCGCTCAACTTGAAGAGCCTGCCGGCCTCCGCCGTCATGAAGTATTTGATGTCCCAGGCCAACGCCAAGGCCCGCTACGACGAGCACGCCATCGTTATCGAGCCAAAATAGGGCGGGCGCTGCGGGGGCGATGCGCCACTTGCTTAGTCGGCCGGGATGGTCTAGGCTGGGCGCCATGCACGCGCTGACCCACCCCCAACGTTTCCCAACCCGCAGCCCCGCCGCAGCGGTGTGGCTGGGCGGCGGCACGCGAGTTGCGGCCATCAGCCCCGCCGAGGAGACCTCTGAAGAATTGGCAGCCGGGCACGCCAGCACGACCCTCGCTTCGCCCATGCCCGGCCGAGCCGGCACCCGCAATCCGCTGCGAGCCGCAGCCCCCTTTTTTCAGTTTGGCGTGACCCGCCCTCAACTGCGCGCCAGCCTGAGCCGCCATTTCACACCAATTTCTAACAACCAATAAAAAAGCCATTATAAGATGAAAGTTGCCATAGTAGGAAGCGGATATGTGGGTCTGGTCACCGGGGCCTGTTTTGCGGAGGTCGGGATTGAAGTGACCTGCGTTGATATCGACCTGAAGAAGATCGAGAATTTGAGCCAGGGCATTATCCCGATCTTTGAGCCCGGCCTCGAAGAGATGGTCATCCGCAACATGAAAAAAGGCCGCTTGAATTTCACCACCTCGCTGGCCGAGGCACTGGTGGACTGCGAGGTCGTGTTTACGGCCGTTGGCACCCCGCCGGACAAGAACGGCAGCGCTGATCTGCAGTACGTTTTGAGTGTAGCCCGCGAGTGCGGACGAAACATGAAGGATTATTTGTTGATCGTCACCAAGAGCACGGTCCCGGTAGGAACCGCCGGCAAGGCCCGCAAGGCGCTGCAGGAAGAATTAGATAAGAGAGGCGTCGATATTGCCTTTGATGTCGCGTCCAATCCCGAATTCCTCAAGGAAGGTGCGGCGATTGATGATTTCCTCAAACCGGACCGGATTGTTGTGGGCCTGGATTCCCCACGGGCTGAGGAGTTGATGAAAAGCCTCTACAAGCCATTCACGCTGAACGGTCATCCGATTATTTTCATGGATATCGCCTCGGCCGAAATGACCAAATATGCGGCCAACGCGATGCTCGCGACCAAAATCAGCTTCATGAACGACATTGCCAATCTGTGCGAATTGGTGGGTGCCGATATCAACATGGTTCGCAAGGGGATCGGCTCGGATTCCCGCATCGGCAATAAGTTCATCTATCCGGGCATCGGCTACGGTGGATCCTGTTTTCCGAAGGATGTGAAGGCATTGATTCATACGGCCGACGAATTCGACTACAAATTGCGGGTGCTGCGGGCCGTGGAAGAAGTCAATCAGGACCAGAAATCCGTGCTTTTCAACAAGGTGTTCAACTATTTCAACGGCGACCTGAAGGACAAGTTGATTGCGATGTGGGGCTTGTCGTTCAAGCCGCAAACCGACGACATGCGGGAGGCGCCATCCATCGTGATTGCAAAACAGTTGCTGGAAGCCGGGGCCAAGGTGAGAGCCTACGATCCGGTGGCAATGAAGGAGGCCACCCATCACCTCGGAGACACGATCTCTTACGCCGATGATCAATATGACGCCTTGATTGATGCCGATTGTCTGCTGCTCGTCACCGAATGGCCCGAGTTCAGATTCCCGAATTTCAAGATCGTCAAGAAATTGATGAACAAACCGGCCATCTTTGATGGAAGAAACATCTATGAAATCGCCGAGATGAAGCGCCAGGAAATTGATTATTTCTGTATTGGCATTGACACGACAAAATAGGACCACCCCCGAAAACCAACGACCCAACCAATGATCAAGCGAAAAGTGTTAGTCACCGGAGGAGCCGGATTTGTGGGATCTCATCTGTGTGAGAGATTGCTCAAGGATGGCAATGACGTCATTTGCCTGGATAATTATTTCACCGGTCAAAAGCAAAACATTGTCCATTTGCTGGCCAATCCGTATTTCGAACTCATCCGGCACGATGTGACGAACCCGTTTTATGTTGAAGTTGATGAGATCTACAATCTGGCGTGTCCGGCATCCCCGGTCCATTACCAGTACAATCCCATCAAGACGATGAAAACCTCGGTGATGGGGGCGATCAATATGCTGGGGCTGGCCAAGCGCGTCAGAGCCAAGATTTTGCAGGCATCAACCAGTGAGGTATACGGGGATCCGCAGATTCACCCGCAGACGGAGGCCTACTGGGGACACGTCAATCCCATCGGGGAACGGTCCTGTTATGATGAAGGCAAGCGCTCCGCCGAAACCTTGTTCGTCAACTACCACAAGCAGAACAACGTCAGGATCAAGATCATCCGGATTTTCAATACCTACGGGCCACGGATGCATCCGAATGACGGCAGGGTGGTTTCGAATTTCATAGTTCAGGCATTGCAGGGCAAGGACATCACCATGTACGGGGACGGGCTGCAGACCAGGAGTTTTCAATATGTGGACGATCTGATCGAGGGGATGGTGCGCATGATGGCATCGCCGGAAACGTTCCGGGGACCGGTCAACATCGGCAATCCGCACGAGTTCACCATTCTGCAGTTGGCGGAACTGGTGATCGAGCTGACCGGTTCAAAGTCGAGAATCATCCGCTTGCCATTGCCCTCTGACGATCCCATGCAACGCCAGCCAAACATCGATCTGGCAAAAAAGGAGCTGGATTGGGAACCCAAGGTCCAATTGAAGGAGGGGCTCATCAAGACCATCGAGTACTTCACAGCCACTCTGTGAGGCGGAGGCAATGCGCTGAGTCAGATTGATCGGTGGTTGCCCTGGGCTGTCGTACCCCAATGCTTAGCTGACGGCGCGTTTTTTTCACTCGGTACCAGTGTCCCCGCTCCGGGACTCAAATCCGCCGTGGCCCATGGGGAGCCAATGCGTGGTGGCTGACTGCTTTCCATTGCCCCCTTCATGGTCTCGGGCGATTCGGAGATCGCCCCTGTCCTTGGCGGCTGGCTCCTGCGCTTGGCATGGACGGGGGTACAGTGCCCCGCCCCCCCGCTCCGGGCGTTACTGGCCGAAGGCGGCGGCGAGGCCGGCGAGGTCGGCTGGACCGGCGCGGTCGGCGGCGAGGATGGCCTGCTTTTGCAGAGTGATGAGTTGGGCAATGCCATTGCGGGACAAGTCCAGCATGGCCGTCATTTCAGCGGCGGAGAACACCGATTCCTCACCGCTGCCCTGGACTTCCACGAACTCGGCGGCTTCCGTCATCACCACGTTGAAATCGACCGCGGCGGCCTTGTCCTCAGGGTAGTTCAAATCCAGCAGTGGCACGCCGTCCACCACCCCGGCGGACACCGCAGCGACGAGCTTTTTCAAGGGGAAATCGCGGATTTTGCCTGCGGCGAACAGGCGGTTGAAGGCGATGGCCACCGCCACGCAGCCACCGGTGATGGAGGCGGTGCGGGTGCCGCCATCGGCTTGGAGGACGTCACAGTCGATCCAGAGCGTGCGCTGGCCGAGTTTTTTGAGGTCGATGACGGCGCGCAACGCGCGACCGATCAGGCGCTGGATCTCGGATGAGCGGCCATCGAGTTTGCCGCGCGAGATATCGCGGGGTTTGCGGTCGAGGGTCGAATAAGGCAGCATCGAATACTCGGCAGTGAGCCAGCCGCCTTCCACCCGTTGGGCCCGCATCCAGCGCGGCACGTCGTCCTCCACCGTGGCCGAGCAAATCACGCGGGTATTGCCAAAGGACACCAGCACCGAGCCGGTGGCATGGGCGGCCACATTGGGGATGAAGGAGATATTGCGGAGTTGGTCGGCTTGGCGTCCGTCGGGGCGAGTCATGGCGGAGTGAATTCCACCGCCGCGTGCAGTGCAAGCGCGGATCAATCAAACCCTGCGGGGCATGCGCGTTTGGGAAAATCCCGGATCACGGTGGAAATGTGAAAAGAAGCTGGAAAATCGGGTGCGCAACCCTAAAAATGGATCCGCTACGGGTATTCAACCATCCCCCTCCTATCATGAGCAAATTCTCCCAGTTTTTTCGTCGTTGGTCCATGGCTTGGCCGGCCCTTGCATGCAGCCTTGTCGGCCTGCAACCCTTGGAAGCTGTGACCTGGGGCACCGCCGGACCGCTGGCCACCGGCCGGGATTCCCACACCATGACCCTGCTGGCCACCGGCAAGGTGTTGGTAAGCGGGGGCCGCAATACGGCCAACACCGCGCTGGCCAGCACCGAGATGTTTGATCCTGCCACCCAGAAATGGACGGCGGCGGCACCGCTCAGCGCAGCCCGCTATTGGCACACGTCCACCGCGCTGCTCAATGGCAAGGTGCTGGTGGCCGGCGGCTTCGCCGGCTCGGCATCCCTCGCCAGCGCCGCCCTGTTTGACCCGGTCAGCGCCACCTGGACGGCCACCGGTGCCATGACCACGGGCCGCGACTCGTTCACCGCCACCTTGCTGGCCGACGGCAAGGTGCTCGTCGCCGGCGGCTTCACCGACAACGGCGTCACCCCCAGCGCGGAGATTTTTGACCCGGCCAGCGGCGTCTGGACAACCACCGGGTCCCTGGCCACAGCCAGCTTTGACCACACCGCCACCTTGCTGGCCAACGGCAAAGTGCTCGTCGTTGGTGGGGAAAGCGAGCCTGACGTCGGCACCGCCCGCGCGGAGATTTTCGACCCGGCCACCGGCACATGGAGCGGTGCCGGCACGCTCGCCGCGCCCGCCTTCTACCATACCGCCAGCCTGCTGCCCGATGGCACGGTGCTGGTGGTTGGCGGCAAAACCGATGACGCCACGGCGCTGGTTAGCGCGCAGTTGTTTGATCCGGGCACGGAAACCTGGACGGCCACGGCAGCCCCTACCACCGGCCGCTTTTCGCACAGCGCCAACCTCTTGCCCAATGGCGAGCTGCTGGTCACCGGTGGGTTTAGCAGCACCAGCGGCACAATCGCCAGTGCCGAGCAATTTGATTACCTCAGCGCCACCTGGACGCCGCTCGGCGCACTAGCGAGCGCCCGGCTGACCCACACCACCACCCTCCTGCCCAGCGGCAAGCTCGTGATCACGGGCGGCTGGAACGACACCAGCGCCATCTCGCTGGCCACCACGGAGGTTTTAGACACGAACACCGCCTTCACCGTCGCAACCGGCCCCCTCACGCTGCCTCGCGCACAACACGCTGCAGCCCTGCTGGCCAATGGCAAGGTGCTGGTGGCGGGCGGCTTCAACGGCGCGGCTCTCGCCTCCGTCAATCTTTACGATCCAGCCGCCGGCACCGCCACGGCTGGCAGCCCGATGTCCGCCGCGCGTTACTTGCACAGCCTCAGCCAGCTCCAAACCGGCAAGGTGCTGGTGGCTGGCGGCAACAGCGGAGCCGCCACCCTCGCGACTGCGGAAATGTACGACCCGGGTACAGGAGCATGGACCAGCACCGCAGCCATGGCGGGTACCCGCGAACTCCACACCGCCACGGTCCTGCCCGATGGCAAGATCCTCGTCGCGGCCGGCCAAACCGCCGCCGCCGCCATCGCCGCCGCCGAAATCTACAACCCGTCCAGCGGCACCTGGACGGGCACCGGTGCCCTGGCCACCGCGCGGATGGCCCACAGCGCCACCCTTCTGGCCACCGGCAAGGTGCTGGTGGTCGGCGGCCGCACCGCGGCAGGTGCCGCCCTTACCAGCGCGGAGTTGTTTGACCCCGGCACCGGCCTGTGGGCTGCCACCGCATCGCTCACCACCGGCCGCAGCGGGCACAGCGCCACCCTCCTGCCCAATGGCAAGGTGCTGGTGGCCGGCGGCTTGGCGGGAACCAACTATCTAGCAAGCTGCGAGTTGTATGATCCGGCCAGCGGGCTGTGGACTCCCGTCGGCGCGCTCGCCGATGGCCGCAGCGCCCATGCCGCCACGCTGCTGCCCACCGGCAGGGTGCTGGTAGCAGGAGGAAGCAATGGCAGCGCTGCGCTGGCCACCACCGAGGTGTATGATCCGGCCACGGCGGGCTGGACGGCCTCAGCCACGCTGGGAAATTTGCGCAAAAGCCCCACGGCCACCTTGCTGACGAATGGCCGGGTGTTCATCGCGGGCGGGGTGAACGGCACGGTCTATCAACCGAGCGCCGAGTTGTTTGACAGCGGGCGCGGCTATCAAAGCGGGTGGCAGCCGCAGATCAATCCACCGGCGTCCAGCGTGATGTTAGGCAGCGGATTGGCGCTCACCGGCGCGCGCTTCCGCGGCATCTCCAGCGGCGCGTCGGGCACCACCCAAGACGCACCCGCCAACTTCCCCAGCGTGCAATTGTTCAGCGTTGAAAGCGGCCGCAGCGTGATGCCCGCCACCACCGGCTGGACGGATACCGCGTTCACCACCGCACCCTTGGTCGGCTTGCCAGCCGGTACCGCCATCCTCACCGTGACCGTCAATGGCATCCCTAACGCCATTCTAACGCAAATCGCGAAGGCGCCCGCCAGCGTCGTTCTCAGCGGCCTGTCGCAAGCGGTGGATGGGGCGACGAAAAGCGTGACGGCCACCACAACCCCGGCGGGGCTGGCGGTGACGCTTACTTACACCGGGATCGGAACGACCGTCTACCCCACCTCGACCACGCCGCCGACAGCGATCGGCAGCTACACGGTGTTGGCGACCATCACAGATCCGAGCTACACCGGCAGTGGCACGGGCACCTTGCTGCTGAGTGCAGCGACGTCGTTTACCAATGCCACGGCAATGAGCGGAACCCGCCGCTACCAATCCGCCACCTTGTTGAACAATGGCAAAATCCTGGTGGCCGGCGGCATGCTCGGCGCGGCACTCAACACCGCGGAGTTATATGATCCTGCCACGGGAGTGTGGACTCCCACCGGCTCAATGATCTCGGCCCGTTTCAGCCATACGGCCACACTGCTTGCCAACGGCAAGGTCTTGATCACCGGCGGTGGCAATCCCATCACCTTTGCCTCCGCCGAGTTGTATGATCCGGTCACCGAAAAATGGACCACGGGCGGAACCATGACGACGGCGCGCATCAATCACACCGCGACGTTACTGGCCAACGGCAAGGTCCTGGTGACCGGCGGACAAATCCAGGGCACGGCCTTCCTATCAAGTTCGGAGTTGTATGATCCGGCAACCAATGCCTGGACCGCGACGGCGGCCATGAAGAACACCCGCTACTACCATGCCGCCACTCTCTTGGTGGGTGGCAAGGTCATGGTGTGTGGCGGGATGGGATACCCCGGCGCCTTCGGCTCGTCCGCCCCTCTGGCTGCCTCCGAGGTGTTTGATCCTGCCACCGGGACGTGGACGCTAACAACGGGAGCTCTCGCCACAGCCCGCTACTATCACACCGTGACGTTGCTGCCTAACGGGAAGGTGCTCGTTGCAGGTGGCTCGACCGGCACCACCACCTCCCCCAATGCCGAGTTGTTTGATCCCACCACCCAGATCTGGAGCGCGGCCGGCGCGCTGACCACCCCGCGCTACCTTCACACCGCCACCCTCCTTCCCAATGGCAGGGTGATTCTTACCGGCGGCTACGGTTTGGTTTCAGGCCTGCCCAGCACGATCGCCAAAGCGGACGTCTACAATCCGGCGAGCGGGGCGAGCGGGGCCTGGGCAACAGTAACCGGCTCTCTGATTGCCAAACGCCAAGATCACACCGCCACCCTGCTGGCCAATGGCAAACTGCTGGTGGCCGGTGGATACAGCGGCACCAACCTCGGGAGTGTGGAGTTATATGATTGCGCGCTTGGCAGCTGGACGGCCACCGCCCCGGCGGGCAGCCCCCGCACCCATCACACCGCCACCTTGCTGCCGGATGGCCGCCTGCTCGCGGCCGGCGGCTGGGACGGCACCAACACCTTCGCCAGCAGCGAGATCCACAATCCGGCCACCGCCACATGGGTGCCCGGTGCCACCCTGCTTGTCACCCGCCGCGACCACACCGCCACACTGCTGAAAAGCGGCTGGGTTCTGGTCACCGGCGGCCAGAATGGCACAGTCCTCGCCAGCGCGGAACTTTACAATCCCACTCTCGGATTGTGGGTTCCTGCCGGCACCATGAACAGCGCTCGCTTTCTCCATACCGCCACCCTGTTAGCCGACGGCAGGGTGCTCATCGCCGGCGGCTTGGACACCGGCGGCCCGCTGGCGAGCACGGAAATCTATGACCCCCTCACCGGCCTGTGGACGGCCACCGGCTCATTGCTGGCAGCGCGCGACGCCCAATCCGCGACCATCCTAACCAATGGCAAGGTGCTGGTTGCCGGCGGTGAAGGGACTGGCGGTACACTCGCCACTGCCGAGTTATACAATCCCACCACCGGGGCGTGGAGCGCCACCGGAAGCTTGACCGGTGCCCGCAAAGGCCAAACCATCACGCTGCTGCCCGGCGGCTCGGTGCTGGTGGCCGGCGGCGTCAATGGCACCACCTATCTCAACAGCACTCAGCTATATAATCCCGCGAGCGGGACGTGGACGGCGACCACGACTCCACTCGGGCTTGCCCGCGCCTATCATACCGCCTGCTTGCTGCCCAACGGCAAGGTGCTCATCAGCGGCGGCAGCAGCACCGGCGGCGGGGTTTCCGCCACGGCTGAGTTGTTTGATCCGACCACCGGCATGTGGCAAAACAGCGGGGTGCTTGGCACGGCCCGCAGCTCGCACAGCGCCACCCTGCTGGCCACCGGCCGGGTGCTCGCGCTTGGCGGCAGCGGCAGTGCCGGCGCATTGAGCAGCGGGGAAACCTATGACGTCGGCCTCGGCTTCGCCGCGGCATCCCAACCGGTCATCACCAGCGCCCCGGCCTCGCTGGTGCCAGGGACCACCCTGGCTCTAACCGGCACGCAATTCCGCGGGCTGTCCAGTGCCTCCGGTGGCAACGGGTCCCAGAATTCGGCGAGCGATCTGCCGGTGGTCCAGGTGCGCATGCTGGACAGCGGACTGACCAGCGTGCTGCAACCGACCAGTTGGTCGGCCAGCGCGTTCGCCTCCGCTTCGATCACCGCGGGTTTCCCCCAAGGCCACGCACTGGTGACGGTTTTCGTCAATGGCATCCCCGGTACATCGGCGATCATTAAAATTGCCGGAGTGGATCCCCCGCCCTATGATATTTGGAAGGCGGCCCATTTCAGCACGGCCGAGCTGGCCAATCCCGCAATCAGTGGCGACAGTGCCGACCCCGATCAGGATGGCATCGTCAACCTGATGGAGTACGCACTGGCGCTCGATCCCAAGACCCCGGATGCCGGCGGATTGCCCACCGCCGACCAGCAAGGCGGCTATCTAACCCTGACCTACCGCTTGAACAAACAAGCCACCGATATCACTATCTTTGTGGAGGCCAGTGCCGACATGAGTGCCGGCTCGTGGTCCCCGGCAGTGGTGGAAGCCGGGCGGGTTGACATGGGCACATACTGGTTGGTAACCGTGAGGGACGACGTGCTCATCGCCGACTCTCCGCAACGTTTCATGCGGCTGCAGGTGGAAAAATAGCAACCCCGCCGGAAAATCCGCCATGATGACCCGTGCGCCGCAATATCGGGGGCAATCCTCGTTCTTGCGGATATCCGTCCTTGCGCTTAATCGTGTAGATGCGGACACGGGACGGGCCGTTGCCGATTTCCACCACTCTGCTGCTGCGTTTCCCGGGGGCGTTCATAGACCCCGGCGTTCGCGTCAACTTGTGTGGAATTTTGTGTGAAATCGGGACTCCAGCCCCCTCGCTTTCTTCACAAGTCGTTGATAATGATTCGAATGCAACTTGTTCCGAACCCGAGAGCGGACAGGGAGGGATTCGAACCCTCGGTGAGCTTACACCCACACACGCTTTCCAAGCGTGCTCATTAGACCACTCTGACACCTGTCCTTGCGCTTCGAGCGCGTAAGCTAGAGGTTGGGGGGGGCTTTGGCAATTCCGATTTTCAGATAAATTGAGCGCCAAGGGGGCGGGATGGGATCAGCCGAGGTAATTGGCAATGGGCTCGGCACCGAGGGTGCCGACGAGCTGACGGGCGTAATCGGGCGCGGAGAGAGCAGCCAGGGTGGCGTGGGCGGCGTGCAGGCGCTCGGCGAGGTGGAGGCTGTCGGCGACGTCGGCGTAGTTGGGGCGGCGCAGGAACTGGGTGAGGGAGGCGACGTGGCGGGCCCACAGCGCGCGGTCGACCTGCTGTTTGGCGGCGAGGCGGGCGGCGTACCACGGGCTGGCCAGCAGGTGCTGACGGGTGAAGAGGGCGCGAAACTCGGGATGGTCGAGGCCTTTGCCGTCCCAGGCGTCGTCGAGCATGATGTGCAGCAGCGCCTGCAGCGGCGGACAGGCCTGGGCGATGCTGCCGTCGTCGACATACATTTTGGCGACGCGCTTTTGGGTGGCGACGATGTTGTCCATGCCGTCGGCGAAAATGGTGGGGTCCTGCAATTCGGGTTTGAGCATGGCCTCGGTGAAGACGGCTTGCGGGTGGTTGAAGACGCGGCCGAAGAAGGCATGGACGAAGCGGCTGTTGATGCGCCAGCCGAGGCGGCTGGCGAGCACGCGCTGGCCGTCGTGGTCGAAGTCCGCGCATTTTTCCAGAAACCGGTTGGCGATGAGGAACTGCGGGTCGCGTTCGTGGGGGGACAGGCGGCACCAGACTTCCGGCACGATCAAGCTTACGTCGTGGTCCACGCGCAACTGCGGTCCGACGTAACCGGCGGCGGTGACGAAGGCTTGGTGGCCGGTGAGGATGAACGACACGAGGGCGGTGTTGAGGTCGATGATGGGTGGCAGCGCGTTGAACGGGCCCTTGGTCAGCGCGCCCTCGGAACCCGCGCCGGTGGTGGACGGGGATTTTCCGGTCATGCTGCAAATCACCTCCATGAACAATTCCGGCAATTCAAAATAGTGAATCGGATTGTAGCAGGCGAGCGGTCGCACGCCCACATCCGGCGGATTATTGCGGCGTCCGGGCAGCACCGCGGTGACAGGCGTGTGCAACGGATGTGCCAGCGGCACGCGGCGGCGCAGGCGGGCGGCGATTTCCGCCAGATACGTCTCGTCGGCGCGCAACCGGTCCGGCCGTTGCTGGAGGTAGCGCGGATTTTTCGTCGGGGAGCCGTCGACGAGGCGCGGGTTGGCGCTGCAGACGAAGAATCCGGGCGCGGCGGCATCGGCGGCGGCGAGTACGAATTGCTGCATCGGCGGGGTGAATTGGTGGAAGCCGAGCGCGTCTGCGACCATGTCGCGGGCGTCGGCGGGGGTGAGCGGCTCGTAGTTGGAGAAGAAATTATCGGGTTGGACGAAATCCTCTTCGGCCTGTTTGTCGTAGCCGCGGTGGATCGCATCGTCGGGGCGCTGGAACAGGCGCTGCTCACAATTTTGCACGAACTTGAGCGATAGCCCGGGGTCGGTGCCCGTGGGCAGATGCTGCAATGCCGCGGCCGGGACCACCGTGGAAGCGGTGATGTCATCCTCCATCTGGACCTTGACGGCCGGATGAAAATCCTTGCGCAGCCCGAAGGTGCGCCAGGCACCATCCGCCTCGAAGCCGACGCGCAGGTAGGTGGTGACGAGTTTGCGGTTGTCGCATTTGAGTTCGTTGCCGGGGGTGCCGTTGATGATGTCGACGCTGAAGTGCTCGCGCCAGTGGGTGCCCCATTCCGGCTGGTAGTAGCGTTTGACGACGAAAACGAGCTCCTTGACGTGCTGCGGCACGCTGGCGAGCCAGTCACCGTAGGCCGCGGTGTAGTCCTGCTCGTCGGGGGTGAGCAATTTGATGACCGAGCCGAGCGAGCGCTCGGGTGAGAGCACGGCGCGGGTATCGACGCGGGCCGGGTCGGCGAAGCGGCCGGCATAATCGCGGCTGATGAGTTGCTCGACGCGGTCGAAATCCGCCTTCAGATCGGCGACGAAGACCGGGCCGGTGAGGATGGCATCGGTGATGCTCTTGGAAATCTCCGATTTGCCGCCGCCGGAAACCGTGCACGGTTTGTGACAAAACGTGCCCTCGGCGACGGTGCCGACGAGGCGCCACTGGCGGCCGTGGCCGGGCGGCTTTTCCATGCGGACCTTGTAGCCGGACGGGCGGACGTAGGTTTTGGCCGGGGACAGCCGGATGCGATGGGCACCGGTGGCATTTTTCCACGATACCTCCTGGGCGTGCAAATCGAAGAACGCGTTGTGCGGAACGTACACGATGGACGGAAATTTCTTGTCCAGCGCGTAGCCGTCCGGCTGGACGTCCATGAGCTCGCCAAACTGTGCGACCATTTCCTCGAAGTGGTGGCCCAGCTGCCGGACGTGGGTCTCGCCGCTGAATTCCTCCCCCAGGTCAAAGCTCTGGAACACGAGCGCGCCGCCGGCATGTTCTTCCTCGACGAGGCCGAACAAATTCGCCGCATAGCTCAACTGGGTCTTCACCTCCTTTTTGCAGTAGCCGAAATAGTTGTCGGCGATGAGGGTGACGATGACGCCGGTTTCGTCGCGGACGGTGAGCTTGAAGGCGTTGCCGTCGTTGTAACATTCGTCCCCGGTGGTCCAGCACATGCCGTCGCGGCGCTGCCGCTCGCTCGCCTGCGTGACGTGTGGCAGGCCGACCGCACGCTTGGTCACGCGGGTGAGGTGGGGGGCGAGGATGATGCAGCCGGTGTGGCCGCTCCAATGCTCGGTGTCGAGCGCCGCGTCGTTGTGCGGCAGCAGCGGGTCGCCGCCATTGGCGAAAATGGCCTCGACGAAATCGAGGTTACTCACCAGATTGCCGGGTACGAACAAGCGGATCTCCATCGTCTTGGCGGCGGTGAAACCGGCAACTTCCGGGCACACGAGCGGCCGGATGAGCAGCGAAACAAAGCATTCCGCGGGCTGCGGCTGGGTCGATGTAAACGGCAAACGCAGCAAGTCACCGGGCGGAGCGAGCGCGTGCTGGAGGAGCTTGGCGAAGGTGATTTTCGGCACGGCGAGCTTGTCGTCGGGGATCGGCAAGCCGCCTTCGGTGATGTGAAAAATCCCGGCGGTGGTGCGCCGATCGCTTTTCGGGTTGTGCAGGACCCCTTGTTTGACCCGGTAGGAATTGATGATGTCGGAGGCGAAATCATCGCGATCCACCGGCAGCGACAGCACCCGGGCGAGCCCGGCGCGGTCCAGCGTGAAGGTATGCGCCGGCAGTTTGGGGGCGGGAATTTCCTGCAGGTAGTCGTGGAGGAAATTTTGGATGCGCTGGTCGGCGGGGCACAGGTGTTGGCCGAGCAGGCGGTCTTTTTCGCGCGACTGGGCGGCCATTGCGGCGGCGATTTCAGCGAACTCGCGGTCGCCGGCCAGCGGTACCGGTTGGCAGCCGAGGAGGGCGAGTTTGACGTTGATGTGGGCGATGAGATGCGGCGGGACGCGCGAAGGAGTGGCCGATGATGGGTGGCTGTGCATGGGAAATGGGTAGCGGTGGGAAATATAGGCGAGACCTCCGGACAAAGCCACGCCCGATCCCATAGCAAACCGCGGGCCACCTTCAGGCGCTCCTTGCGACCGCTCCGTGGCGGACCGGTTGCGACTGGTGCTTCACCTGGCTAGTTTAGCAGGTGGATAGGAATCCTGCCTGTCATGGACGACGGGCGTCTAGCCTGTCGTTGCATTGGCTGACAGGCGGGACGCGCTGTCTTCCCTCGCAGGCTGGAAGCCTGTTTTCCTGTTTAGAAGCGCTCCGCGAGACAGCGGGTGGCCGCGAGCCACCTGTCAGTGACGGGTGGTGGTCACGGGCGATTCGGCGATGGTGACCTCGGCGAGGGTCTCCTGCCAGGGGATTTCCTTGGCATTGGCCCACAGCTCCTCGAGGCCGTAGTGGTCGCGCATTTCCTGGTGCATCACGTGAACCATCACGTCGATATAATCCAGCACGACCCAGCGGGTGTCGGCCTTGCCTTCGGAATTGGCCGGGCGTTGGCCATGCCATTCCAGGACCAAGCCGGAGACATCGCGCAGGATGGCGCGCAGGTGGGGCATGGATGAGCCGGCGCACACGACCATGAAATCGGTGAGGCTGGACACGCCGCGCATGTCCCAGACGCGGATGTTTTCCGCCTGCATTTCGTCGGCCGCTTTCGCGCAGGCCTGTGCCAGTAGTGCTCCTTGGATCGCCATAATTACCCCATGTGGGAAGCCCACTGTAGCCGACAATGCCCTCACTACCAACAAAATTCATCCGGCGATTGACTCCGGGCCATTCATGGCTTCCCCTAAGGCATGCCAGAACCGATCTCCGCCAAGCCGATTTCCTCGAATAAATGGATCTGGGGCTTCCTCATGCAAGAAAAGGCCGTGTTTGTGCCGTCGCTGGTGGCGCTCTTCGTCACGGCGGGCTTGTCACTGGCATTTCCTTGGTTTCTCAAGGAATTGATCGGCAATCCGGTGGATGCCCTGCGCACGCCGCAGACGCTCGACCCGCTGGAAGTTTTGGCAAAATCCAATGCGATCGTGCTCAAGCTGGTGGCGGCGTTGGCCTTGCAGGCGTTCATCGGGTTTTTCCGGGTGCAGGGGTTCATTCGGGCCGGCGAGAGTGCGCTGAACCGGCTGCGGCGGGATTTATTTGCCCATTTGGTGCGCTTGCCGATGCCGTTTTTCCAGGAACAACGCGCCGGCGCGCTGAGTACCCGGATTTCCGCCGACCTCGGAGTGGTCCGCGAAACGCTGCTGACCACCATCCCGCAAGCTGTCCGCCAAACGGTGGTGCTCATCGGCGGCATCATCGTCATTTTCATCGCCTCGTGGAAACTCTCGCTGATCATGCTGGGCAGCGTGCCGTTGGTGGTGCTCGCCATCGCCTTGTTCGGTAAGAAGGTCCGCCACCACTCGAAACTCGCGCAAGACTCGCTGGCCGATGCCGGCACCGTCATCGAGGAAACCGTGCAAGGCATCGCCGACGTCAAGTCCTTCACCAACGAGCCATTCGAGGGCACTCGCTACGATTCCGCGCTGCAACGGTTCCTGGCGGTGACCCTCAAAGGCGCTAAATTCCGCGCTTCGTTCCTCTCGTTCATCATTCTGGCTCTGTTTGGCACCATCACCTTTGTCGTCTGGCACGGGGCCCGCATGCTGGCCAACCACGAGATCAACATGACCAATTTCTCCGCCTTCGTCTTGTTTTCCATTTTTGTCGGTGCCTCGCTCGGGTCGTTTCCGGAGATCATCTCGCAAATCCAGCAAACCACCGGTGCCACCGAGCGGCTGCGCGAATTGCTCAACACCCAGCCGGAACGCAGCGACGGCGATGCCTTCGCCAAACTTTCCGGCTCGCTCGCCTTCGAGAACCTCTGCTTCCGCTACCCGTCGCGGCCCGATGTCCAAGTGCTCAGCGACCTGAGCTTCGACATCCAACCCGGCCAGCGCATCGCGCTCGTCGGCCCGTCCGGCGCGGGCAAATCGACCGTGTTTTCGCTGATCCTCGGCTTCAACGCGCCGGAAAGCGGCCAGATCACCTTCGACAACCGCGCCGCTCCCAGCCTCGCGCTCAAAGCGATCCGCTCGCAAATCGCCATCGTCCCGCAAGAAGTCATGTTGTTCGGCGGCTCGATCCGCGAAAACATCGAGTATGGCAAACCCGGCGCCTCGTTGGATGATATCCACATCGCCGCCCAACAGGCCAACGCCCACGACTTCATCACCGCCCTGCCCCAAGGCTACGATACCGTCGTCGGCCCCCGCGGCACCAAACTCTCCGGCGGCCAGCGCCAGCGCGTCGCCATCGCCCGCGCGATTCTGGCCAACCCGCGGATATTGTTGTTAGACGAGGCCACCTCGTCGCTGGATGCCGAGAGCGAGCGCCTGGTCAACGAGGCGCTGGAGCGGCTGATGGAAGGCCGCACCAGTCTGGTCATCGCGCACCGCTTGTCCACCGTGCGCCATGCCGACCGCTTGCTGGTGTTCAATCACGGGCGCATCGTCGAGAGCGGCACCCACGACGAACTCATCGCGCAGACCGGCACCTATCGGTTTCTGGTGGATAGCCAATTGCTGTGATATTTTTTCCAGCCATGACACTTGAGGTTTCCACTCCCGCGCTGTTGTTTCCTGCCATCAGCCTGTTATTTTTGTCGTACACCAATCGGTTTTTGCATCTTGCGGCGCTCATTCGCCACCTGCACCGGGATTGGTTGGAAAAGGGCGATGCCCTGCTGAGCGCCCAAATCAACAATCTGCGCCGCCGCCTCACCCTGATCCGGGCCATGCAGATGTTCGGCGCGGTGAGCCTCCTGCTGTGCGTGTTAGCCATGGTCAGCGTCATGTTCGGTTGGAATGTTGCCGCCGTCGCCGCCTTCCTGGGCGCCTTGTTCCTCATGGCCGTGTCACTCGCGTGCCTCGTCTATGAGGTGTCCATTTCCGGCGGCGCGCTGCGGATATTGCTCAATGCAGTGGAGGATAAAACCTAGCCTCCCGTCTGGACATGGAGGGATTACCCCGCCAAACTAGGGCCACACCATGCGAATTTCTGCCCGCTTCATCGGACGACACGTGCTGTCTGGCACGCTGTTTGCGGTGGGGTTGACGGGATTGGAATGGATGTCAGGCAAGCGTCCCGAGCCGACCCGAGGAGGCGGGACGAGCCAGCCATGAGCCTGCGGCGCAACCTCGGCAAGGCGCTGCAGAACACGCGGAAGTTTTTCGCGGCCGAGCATGTCCGCCCGCTGCCATTCATCGGCACCCTGCAACGCTACACCCCGGGCAAGTTCCTCCGCGATGCCCGTGCGGCTGCCAACGTGACGATGCTGGCGCTGCCGCAGGCCATTGCGCATGCGACCATCGCCGGCCTGCCCATTGTTTACGGCATCCTGTGTTCGGTCATCGCCGCGATTGTGGCGCCGTTGTTCGCAGGGTCGCGCTACACGATTCTGGGCACCACCAACGCCACCGCCTTCATGCTGTTCAGCTTTTTCGCGGTCAATCCGGCGCTGGCCGGGCGGGCCAACGAACTGGTGATGTTGCTGACCTTGATGGTGGGCTTGATCGCGGTGGCCGGGGCGTTGTTGCGGGTGGCCGACTTGCTGCAATACGTTTCGCGCAGCGTGCTGGTCGGTTACATCGCGGGTGCGGCGGTGCTGATCATGACCAACCAACTCATCCCGATGTTGGGCTTGGACCGGCTCGTCGATAACCATGCCTCCACCAGCTTCGCGACATTGCTCATCGCCTTGATCAAGGCGCTTCCCCACACCGATTGGATCGCCCTGGTCATTGGCATAACGACGCTGGCGGTATACGCGGCCATGCGCAAATGGCAACCCAAGTGGCCCGCCTTCGCGCTGTCCCTGCTGTTATCGTCGGCGGTGTTCGGCCCGCTGATCCGCTTTGGCATCCCGCCCTTCGCCCATGCGGAAACATTTGTCACCTTTGGCTTCGCTGATCTAACACCCAAGCTGCCGCGGCTTTTCCACGAGGGGATTTTCAACGACATATCCACTTTGTTAGGTGTGGCGCTGGCCATCGCCTTTCTGGCCTCGCTGGAAAACACCCTGATGTCCAAGACCCTGACCGCACGCACCGAGGAGCGCGCCGACGTCAATCAGGACATGTTCAGCGTCGGCATGGCCAATCTGGCCAGCGCGCTGGGCGGCGGCATGCCCGCATCCGGCTCGCTCAACCGCTCGATGCTCAATCACGAGTCCGGCGCGGTCACCCGCTTTGCCTCGATGTTCTGTGGGTTTTACACCTTGGTGTTCGCGATCCTGATAGCGGCGTCGGTCGGTTGGGGGGTGCCGCTGATCGATTACCTGCCGCGAGCGGGATTGGCCGCGCTGATCATCGGGCAGTCCTGCTCGCTGTTCAACGCCCGCCACATCAAGATCTGCCTGCGCTCGACGGGTGACGATGCCAGCGTGCTGGTCATCACGTTCCTGTGCACCCTGCTGGCCCCGCTGCATGTGGCGATTTTCGTCGGGGTGGCCATTTCCATCACCTTGTTTCTGCGCAAGGCCAGCCGCCCCTACCTCATCGAGTATGAGTTCAATGAAGTGGGCGAACTGCGGGAAATGGGCGAAAAGCGCAAACGCCCGATCCCGGCCATCTCCATCGTCCACGTCGAAGGAGATCTATTTTTCGGGGCGGCCGAATTGTTTCGCACGCAGATCCAGCGGACCATCGCCGATCCACTGCTCAAGGTGATCATCCTG
Source organism: Akkermansiaceae bacterium (assembly GCA_903908495.1). Classification (GTDB taxonomy): domain Bacteria; phylum Verrucomicrobiota; class Verrucomicrobiia; order Verrucomicrobiales; family Akkermansiaceae; genus Luteolibacter. Next base: position 13,461 of record CAIVSK010000056.1, on the reverse strand, counting down.
CGGCTCAAAAACGCCCGTCATCTGGACGCCACCAGCGTCATGGCCCTGGAAGACCTGATACTTTTCATGCGGGAAAAAAACCTCGCGCTGCTGGTGTCCGGCGCCACCGGCGAAGTCTATCGCGTCCTTAAAAAATCCGGCATTCTCGACACCCTCCAAGCCGGCTGCAACCGCGATGCCGGCGAAAGCAACTTGTTCCTCAACTCCCCCAGCAATCCCAACATCTCCACCCGCGACGCCCTCAAACGCGCCCAGCAACTCCTCGGCACCGACAAGGCCGATATCCGCATCTTCTACGATCCCAGCAAGAAATAGCCGGCTAGGGCCGGTTTTGGTGGCTATGCAGGCGGCGGTAAGTCACGTCGGCTTCTTGATGGCGATGTTGACTTGGACGGTACGGAGTGAGCGCAGGACCGTGGAGGGCATGGCGACGCCTTGCTCGGTGAAGGCCTAGGGGAGGTATTTTCGATGTTGGCCGCGCTTTAAGATCACAGTTTGAGATCTTAAAGAGGCCTCCGGATTTTTTGACATCACTGGTTGTGATTTCAAACTTTCGAACTCACCCTCAGTGAGTTGGAACAGAAAATCCGTGGGAAACCGTTCAGAATTTCGCTACGCGGCTTGGTTGATGGATCGGGTTTCCACTCCATAAAGCTCCGCGAGATCTGAATCGAGTATGACCTTTTCGTGTCGAAGATAGTGGACGAGGGGCGCGATTTTTTCGGGGACGAGAAGACCGGAAAGGCTGACGGGTGTGGACGAGGCCGGAATTTTCCTTTTCGCGGGCATAAGACCAGGGGGTGGGTCGGCGGTGTTGGGTTCGCCATTTCAGGGCTCATTGTCACTTGGCATGCGCAAATCCATCGCTGGGGCATGCCTGAATTGCTGATTCTTTCAATTGCTAAAGTCAGCGTGAATTTTGAAGCTTGAAATGTTCCCGCCGCTTGTGTCGTATTCAACTCCATGCACCGCCGCTCGTTTCTTATGACCACTGGAAAATCCGCTGCCATCGGCGCCATCGCCGCCTCCCTGACCAGCCGCCTCGGCGCCGCCGATGCCGCGATCGCAGCCGCCGCGCCCGGCACCCGCATCAACCATTCGGCCTGCAAATGGTGCTACGGCAGCATTTCGCTCGAAGACCTCTGCGTCGCCGGCAAGGACATCGGCCTCAAATCCATCGACCTGCTCATGCCTGGCGATTTTGCCATCCTCGAAAAGCACGGCCTCACCTGCGCGATGGTCTCCAATCCGGTGGGCACCACCGCCACCGGCGACAAGGTTGGCACCATCGCCAAGGCCTTCAACCGCCTCGAACATCACGACGCACTCGTCGCCGCTTACGAACCCCACCTCAAGGCCGCCGCCGCCGTCGGCGCCAAAAATGTCATCTGTTTCTCCGGCAACCGCGACGGCATGACTGACAGCCAGGGCCTCGATAATTGCGTCACCGGCCTCAAGCGCTTGTTGCCGCTGGCCGAACAACTCGGCCTCAAGCTGGTGATGGAATTGCTCAACAGCAAGGTGGATCACACCGACTACATGTGCGACCACAGCGCATGGGGCGTGGAATTGTGCAAGAAGTTGGACAGCGCCCACTTTGGTTTGCTGTATGATATCTATCACATGCAAATCATGGAGGGCGACGTGATCCACACCATCCGCGATCACCACCGCTGGTTCGCCCACTACCACACCGGCGGGGTTCCCGGCCGCAATGAAATCGACGACACCCAGGAGCTGAACTATCCGGCCATCATGCGCGCCATCGCCGATACCGGCTACACCGGCTTCGTCGCCCAGGAGTTCATCCCGAAACGGCCGGACAAGCTCGCCAGCCTCAAACAGGCCGTCGGCATTTGCAGCGTCTGAAACACCTTGCAGCACCTGCGTGAAGGCGCTCGCGGGTCCTGCTTTCACCCCTCCTGCAGATCCCCATCTTTCCCGGCCGGCCCGCGCGGGACCGGCCGGCGCTACGGTTCCCTGGGGGTGACGACACGGTAGAAGCGCTTGCTGCCGGCGGACCCTGTGGTGTCGGCAATGTCCACCTTGCGCAAGCTGTCTGCGGCGTCAATATCGCCGAGCTTGGTCCAAGCCGCGTCGGTGAGATCATTCTTGAACTGCAGGGTGTAGGCGACGTAGGGCTGCGCGGTGAAATGGATCACCACTTGGTTCAGGCCGTTGCGCGTGGCAGTGGCAGTGAGCCTGCTGTTGGAATCCCGGGGGTCGGTGCCGGCGAGGAATTCCTGCAGGTTGGTCATGCCGTCGCCGTCGCTGTCGAGCGTCGCATCGGCGGGCTCGTTGGGATTGAAGCCGTGGGCGATTTCCCACGAGTCCTGCATGCCATCACCATCACTATCGGTGAAAGTCGCGGCGAGAGTCACGGTGCTGGTGGCGGCGAAACCGCTGCCGTTGGACACGATACAGGAATACTGCGCGGCATCCGTCGCCAGCACATGACCGATCGTATAACTGGCACCCGTGGCACCAGCAATGACGGTGCCATTCTTGAGCCATTGATAGGTATTGTTGAGGCCGGACGCAAAGGCAGCAAGCGTGGCACCGGTCCCCTGCTCACGTGCCAGGCCTGTGGGTTGCCTGATGATGATCGGCGCACTGTCCGGATAGAGCGCGCTCTGCGGGATGATCTGCTTGGCAATACCCGGGCCGGACCATGACAGCTGCGCGGTGGCACCGCCGCCGCCCTGGAACATGTCCATCCGGATCCTGGACAACTGCCCAGCCGTTAGATCCGTGCTGTAGCTGAGTTCAGTGTCACCGTGGTAGCTGCCGTCATCGATGACCCGCACGTCATTCAGATAGAGGAATGAGCCGTCATCGGAGTTGATATAGAATGTGTAGGTGCCGCTGGTCGGGGGGCACACCTGGCCCGTCCAGCGCACGGAATAGTATTCATTGCCGATGCCCGGAAATCCGGCGTTGAGCGGCCAGTTCCCGTTGACGGAAAAATTGACCCCCGGATCGATGCGCTCACCGGCCAAGCCGCTGGTGAAGTTTTCCGCTCCCACAAAATACTGGCCTTTCAATCCCTGGCTCACAGGAGTGGTGACATAGATGGTACGCGGCGCGCTGCTCGCCACCCCGAGGCTGTTGTCAATGGCCACCGCAGTGCAGGCATGCACGCCTCCGGTTGCGCTCCAGGCAAATGTATAGGGCGCACTGGTCGCTTCACCGACTTTTCCGCCATCGACGAAGAATTCGACTTTCACGATCAAGCCGTCGGCGTCACCTGCGGTGGCCGCGAAATTGACCGTCGCCGGGACTGCGTAAGTCAAGCCGCCTGCCGGGGCGGTGAGCGCGACCGAGGGTGTTTGATTGGCCATGTTAGAGAGTCCCGGGCTTGCGCCGCTGGCGAACCAATTCGCAGGATCGTCCGCGTACGCGCTGGAATCGATCCGTTGGAGCGACGGGCCGCCGCCCGCCGCCGCAACCGGCCACGGCAGTTTGTCGTTATAGCGGACGCTATCGATGACGTCGTAAGGCACGACGCTCACGCCAGCCTGCATGACGGGCAAATCCGGCATTTCCAGCGACAGGCGCTCGCCGTTACCCTGCAGGGTGCCGGGCCAAGGCCCGAAAATCTGCACCGCCGCCGGCACGCCGTACTTCGAGCGGAAGGTTGCCGGATCAATTGGCACGACCAGTGCGAGGGCCCCGGCCGGAATTGACCGTCCCGTTGGAAAAACGTAACCGAGGCCGCTGATTTTCCACGTGTTCGCCGGATTCGCGGGGTCGTACAAATTCACGGCCATATCGCTGACGTTCTTGATTTCGACATATCTATCGAATCCCGGATAGGGGAAATACATGACTTCGTTGATCACCAGCGGACCCACCCGCGGGCCGCTGTTGGGGGCGTCGAACGTGGCATCGGTTTGCCGGGGGAACTGCTCTTCACCCACACTGTTGACGTAGCGTCCGAACGTCACGTTCTGCTCGGCCGCCCCAAAGCTGAATCCGTGGCTGTAGCCGGTCAGGCCGCCACCCGCGCTGCCGGAAAACAGATAGACGTCATCGCCGGTTGAGCTCAGCGCGAAAGCAGGGGCCACGCCGGGAGTGGCATTGAATTGCGTCTCATTGAATGAAACGAAGCCACCCGCGGCGATCATCGTCCCGGCCGGAATGCGGAACTTCTTCGGCGTGTTCCGATCGTCACTCAGCCACCACTCGCCGATATTCACCGCGGTAGGAGTCGGGTTGAAGAGTTCGATGGCGTCGGTCAGCCCGCTGGCCGAGTTGGTTAATGCTTCATTGATCAGAATGCCCGGGATACTCACCGCAGGATCATCGGCACCGGGGGACCCGCCGGTGTTCGCGCTGGCACGCCAGTGGTGCCCGTCTTGCGAATTGTAAATCGTGGTAATGGGGACGAGCGAGTAACCGTTGCCATCCGCCGCCGCCGGCCAGGGCGGATTGTCAGAATAATCCACGGATAGAATGGTGCCGCCGCTCGGGCCGGAGATCGTGAGTGTTTCGCCGCCATTATCGAGCTTGCCGGTGTAGATGCCGTTGGGCGTCAGGGACGGGTAACGGCTGTGGAATTGCGTGGCGTTGCGCGCCAGCACATAGAAGGCACCCGGCGCGAGGATCGTGCCGCTAGGAAATGTATAAGTAATCCCGGCGGTGAAGTTCAGCCCACCCAGATCCATCGGATTGGCAGTCGTGTTCTTGAGTTCCAGAAACTCGAACTCGTCACCCGATGTCAGCCCGTTAGGCAGCGGGTTGTAGTTGATCTCGGTAATGGCCAGGCCGGTGAAATTCTGCGTCGTGTAAAAGGCCGCCTCGTCGATCGCGCTCCACGTGTTGCCGCTTTTCACCCGCGTGCGGATCAGCTTGGATGCATCGATGGTGAGCGGTCCGGAGTACACGAGCGCGGTGCTGCGGACATCCCCCAGTCCGGTGCTGGAGTTGTATTGCCGCGGATCGCTGCCGTCCGTCGTGTAGTAGATGGTGCCGCTTTGTCCAGAGACGAGCGCAAGCGTGGTCGCGGAACCGGCAACCACAGTGCCGCCGCGCACGCCCCACAGCGGCGGGTCGATGGCTGGATACCAGCCCTTGTTGCGGAACTGTTGGAGCACCACCGAAGTGCGCGACGGCAGAAAACTGCTGCGGACACTGTTGACGCAGGTGACCCAGTTCGTGTCGCGGTTGATGGGCGGCTCGACTTTGGCATCGCCCCAACGCGCGGACTCGCCAACAATCGCCCGGTCAATTTGCGCCTTGAGCTTGTCAAAGCGGGTCGTCGCGCCCACGGGCGTCAGTGCACCGGCGTAGTTGAAGTGTTTGAAAACGCGGTCGGCAAAGAGCATCTTGAACTCCTGTGCGTAGATGCATTGCTGGAAGATATACTGGGGACTCGAATACGAAAGGGCCGAACTCCCCTGCGCCGCGGTACTTCCGGCCGCCCACGGGCCGGTGCGGTCCTCATTGACATTGAGCAGGGTGTGCTCGGAGTCGTGAAGCACGAATCGGAAGCCGCCGTGCGCCCCGGTGTGGTCACGGAACCCGAACCAGTTGTTAGGCTCATTGTTGCCGAGGAAATTCGAGATAGCGGCGTCGAGGTTGCCGCCCCAGTAGACCATGATGCAGTAATCGATCATGTTCGCCGGATCCACCAGCACCGGATAGGCGGGATTGGGGGTGCCGTTGGGGTTGTTGCCGACAATCTTCTGGTAGACAGGGTTATTGGTGGTTTCGGAGTTGCCTGCGGCCAACCCGCTGTCGGCCTGCTGCCAAAGGCTGGTCCAGGCGGCCATGTCGCCATCCGTTGCGTAGATCGTGTAGCCATTGTCCGGCGCGACCTTGATCGTGTCATAGTCACTCGAAGAGCCGCCGAGATAGGAAGCTGCGAAATTTGCCTCCGGCCGTTCGTCTATATTGAAGAGGCCCCAGTACTGGCCGTTGACATAGAGATGAAAGAACGCGGTGTGGCTGCTCAACTGGCCCATGTCGAGCTGCGACTGGCGGTTGAATTCGTCGCGGAAATACAAGCCGTTGCCGGCGTCGCCTTGGAACGACCACGAGTAGTTCTGGGAACAGCGGATGTCAAATTTGCTGAACTCGGTCGCCGCCGTGGCATCGTTGCCGAAAAACGGGAACTTCAGTTTGCCGGGCCCGTATTGGTCGCGGAAGAAGATGCGGAACGCGTGCTTGGGATTGTCGGTGGAGCGGCTGAATCCCCCGCGCATGCGGAGACCGCAGTTGGCCTGGAAGCCGCTCGAACCATCCGGATAGATCAACTCGAGTGAACCCGCCCGCTCCCATGCGATGCTGTCGTCGCCGGGATTGACGTACATGCCGGTGGCGGCGTCGAAGAGCGAACTGTTGTCCGTGACGATGGAAAAACTGGGGATTGCCTTGAGGTCGTTCTCGATGGTAGCGTTGTAGGGAGCGACGCCAACGACGTTTGGATCCATGCCATAGTTCAGCACCTGACCGCTGGCGGCAGTGGACGGCCAGGTGGTTAGAGCCGGGGATGCGCCCGGTGGATTGGTGATCACGGGGGCCGCGCCGGTGAGCGACTGGTTTTTCACGTCGGCGGTGAAGATATAGGTTTGGGTGACCGAATCGCTCGGGTCGGAGCCGCTCTTGAATGCGGCGTAACGCAGCACGGTGGTCGTGCTGATGGTCAACGGCGCGGCATAGACGCCGCTGGTTGGCGACGGGATGGCGTTATTGCCGCCATCGCGCAGGACGTTTCCCTCCACATCGAGTTGGCAAGGTGAAGAACCGTCCAGAGTGTAGCGGATGGTGGCGGCGGCGGTGCCGGTGGCGAGAGCCACCACCTGGGGCGCTTTATAAAAGCCCCTCGCGGCACCGGTGATGGTGACCGGGGCGAGCTTGTTATAGACAGCAGCGGTATTCATGCTGCCCGGTGTGGCAGTGGTGAAATAGGTCGCCGTAGGGCTGACGCTCACTGTGAATTGGTTGAGTTCAGCCCTGACGAGGAAATCCGGGCTGGCGGCGGATTCATTCAAGCCGTGAATCGCGAGCACATTGCCGGATCCTGCGACAAGCAGGCCTAATCTAGCGGTGAGATCGATGTTTTCCGGGGTAAGTGCTTGGATCGGGAGCCGGTCGCCGGTGGCCGTCGTGGCATCCGTGACGGATCCGGCGGGGGCGTTGCGGCGCGCGACTTCGACGCCATTGAGATAGGCGACGAACCCGTCATCATAGCGGATCGGCATCGTGAGCGAGGCAAGCCCGCCCGGATTGGTGAATGGAAGGCGGATGTAGCACGAAGAACGCTGCGGGGCAGCGTCGTACATCGCGGCCTGTGTGCTGGCATTGGCACCGACATATGCGTTGTAGTCGCTGGCACCGACCGAGACCGACTTCACGGCGAGCCCGCCATTGGCGGTATCGCCGATCAATTTGAAGCCGGTGCTCCAGGCGGTGTTGGTCCCCTTGAACGCGCTGACCTCGCCGCCGGCGCCGCCTTCGTTTTCGAAAATGACAGCGCGGAGTTCGTATTGCCCGGTGCTGAGGGTGTATTTTCCGACCGAATCACTCATTCCGCGCAAGCCGGCATAACTCAGAACCGTCGTATATGTCGTTGTGCCCTTGGGCCGGATTTGCAGTGAGCAACCGTCGTCGCTGGTGACACAAAACGACCAAACCCCGGCCATCGCCGCGGTCACACTGATGGTGCCGATGGCCTCGACGACAAAATGGTCATGATTGCCGCCGGCAAGCGCCGGCGGCGGGTTTTCCGCGCCGTAATTGCCCGCTGAGCTACTGTCGTTGAAGTTAACCACGGGGTGATTGGCGGGCACCATGCTGGATTGCAGCGAGGGCGTGCTGATGACCGCTTCCGCCTGGGTGAGTGACGGAATGGTCTGGTTGGCAAAGTAGGTCTTCAACGCCCAGCCATTCACGAGCATCTGGAAACCGACGCCGTTGTAGCCGCTGGTCCAACCGCTGTCGCCGAAAGCCCGCGAGCTCCAGGTTGCATCGCTGGGCACGGAACTGGTGGGCACGAGCCATTTCAGTGCGGCACCGGGCGCGATCAGGGTGGTGGTCGAGACGCTCTGCAGATAGCCGAACGACTTATCGATGTATTGCGCCGGATAGGGATTGAACTCGGAGGCCACCGAGCCATCGGGCCTGACCAGCCCAAGGTAACCACCGCCTGCACTCAGCTTGAAGTTGGTGTGCAACGGTTGGATCGGGTTGACGCGGTTTTTTGACGACGCGAAAACGACCATGAACCCCTTGGGATCGAGGGTCACGGCGGGAAAAACCCACTTGCTCAAATCACCCGAGTCATCCGTCAGGCGCCACCCGGACAGGTTCACGCTCACGGCGTCGGAGTTGAAAATCTCGATCCAATCTCCAACATCGCCGTCTTCATCCTTCAACCCACTCTGGTTAGAAGCGGCGAATTCGCTGATGGTGATGGATTGTGCCGCGGAGATTGCGACGGAGACCAGAAACACGAGGCAAGTGACGAGGAGTCTAAGCTTCATTGGGGGTGTAAACCAAAGACCGGCGGGCGCCGGATTTGGGTACAGGAATTTTGAGGACCAGGGCCCGCATTTGTCAATCCCCAGCTGCCGAAAGATGGGACCTTGCGTCAAGCGCGGAAGAACGAACCGCCTGCGACAAGCGCTATCATTGCCCGGTCTTGCGACCGGATTCATCCTTGGGTTGGGTCGCGGGGTCGGGCGTCTTCAGCAAGTCAGTCCGCTTTTCCTTGAGGAATTCGGCGACCACTTCCTGGATCATCGGCCGCAGTGCTGCTAGTTCCTCCTTGCTGCGCAGGCGCTCGTAGGGCATCCCACGATTTGACATCATCTGGGTGCGCGACTCGATTTCTGCGGCGTAGCGGGCCGCTTCCGCGCGTTGCCGGCTTTCCTCCGCCTTCGCTATCAATGCCGCGACCTTGTCCGGGGCCTTCTCCTTGAGGGCGGCCAGCTTGCTATAACCCAGCTCCCGTTGGAGAAATTGTCCGTCGATGCCCGAGGCTTCAAGATAGGCCGAGGCGGCCGCATCGAGATCATTGCGTTGTTCCGCCGCCTTGCCCAGTTCCAGCAAGGCAAGGATCTTCAAGTCGTAGCTTCGCTTGGGGACCCCCGATGTGTATTCGGTTGTTCCCAGTCCTTCGAGCGAGTTGGTCACTCGGCGCAGTTGCGGCCAGTCCTGCTTATCCTTGGCGCTCATCGCCATCGTCTCGAGAACATTGCGCGCCGAAGCAACCTTCGCTGAGGGCACCTCGATGCCATAGCTGCGGGCGATGGCGTTCAAGGCGATTTGATCGATGGCGCGGGCCAGCAAATAGCGGTTTTGATTTTGGCCGCTCTGTTGAATCGTGCGGATGTTGGCGAACACCTCAGACTCCGCCATGGCGGGTTCCAGTTTGCGCAGGTCTTCGACGGCTTGCACGGCACGCTTCAGGTAGCCGTCGTCGGAGTTGCTGAACTGGCCCAGGGGCAAAGCCTTGAGCGCGGCAAGGGCGCCCGCGCTATCGCCTGAGTCGGTTAGTTTGGTCTGGATTTCGTCAAGGGAGATTCGTGACTGGGCTTTGCCGCCGTCTTTAGCCGCAGCCGGTTGCAGTCCTTGAGGATTGAGCAAGCGGAGAACGAGTGAGCGCGGCAGAACCGGGTTGGAACCCAGCTGCGAGGAGATTGATTCGAGCTTGCTGTGGCTCGTCTGGCTGTTGCCGGTCTCCTCGGCAATCAGATAGTCCTGCCAATAGACCACGATTTGCGCTGCGCCCTGCAAATCGCGGGAGAGAGCGGAGAGCTTGGGGTTTCTGCCGGATTCGGAGATTTTGTTTTTGCTCAACGCCAGCACCAGGGAATCCAGGTCCTCGGCCTTTTTCGCACTCTTGAGGTTGTCGCCGACTCGTGCCAATAATGCCTCGGCCTCGGCGATTCTGGCGGCTTCCCGGCGTGCGATTTCCTCCTTCACGCTGTTATTGAACGCGGCGATCTTGGTGGCGAGATCGGGGATGGCGGCAAGCTCGTCCGCGCCAAGGTTTCTCATTCCATACTCGGAGAAACCGGCCAACTGGTCTGTATCCAACAAGTTCTGCCAGGCAGTCTGCCAACCTTGCAGCGTGGCTTTGGCGCGCTTGACCTCGGCCGAATCCGCATCCGCCGGTTTGAGGAGTTCGCGGATCTGAACCAATTGGGTGGCCAACTCGGCTTTCTGGCCATGAACACTGGCGCTCGCGATAAAGGTGGCAGCAAGAACCCGCAAAACCAAGGATGACGTTTTCATTTGCAGCAGGGTAGCCACCCGCCCAGCATCCGTCCAACAATTTTCAATATTTCTGGACGAGCGTCGCGGAAGCCAACCCTCCGCCAGGGCGAGGCTGCGCTTGCCGTGTGGATAGATGAAAGACCACGCGCTGCGGCCGGATCTCATCGAGGACTGTGAGGGTCACAACGATTCAATTTCCGTCGATCCATCGGGCGAGACGGCCGAGGCTCTCGTCAATGCGGGCATAGGCACCCTCCTCGAGGCGGCGGACCGCCTGCAATTGTTCGGCAGTTAGAACCGGGCGGATTTTTTCCACGATCCGGCCGCGGGCGACGGCGATATCGGCTTCGGCGGCGGCGACCTTGGCCGACTGGGCGCGAATGGCGGCCTCGTTGACCGGCGTGGCCTGGATGATTTCGCGCAATGCGCGGCGTTCCTGGATGCACTTCGTGACCATCGGTTGGACGGTCGGCTTGAATTCGCGCAACACGGCGCGGATTTGTTCCCGCTGCTCGCCGGTGATGCCGAGTGCGACGAGCCTGGCATGGATGCCGTCGCGGATTCTGGCAACCGGTGAATCGCCCCCGCGGTCGGCGGCGGTGACGAGTGCGGTGCTGAGTGCTGCCGTGGCGATGAGGCCGACGGCCCAATGGGTCCATTTGAGGGTTGTCATAACACTCAGGAAGACGCCGCCAGCCGCAAAAAGGTTACACCAATCGCCGGAAAACTTTCGCTAGGGCTTGGCGGCGGCGGGAATTTGGTAGGGCTGGCCGTTTGCCAGGAAATTCTTGGTGGTGATGTCGGCCACGGTGCCGAGGTCGAAGCGGGTGTCGGCGAGCTTGAGATCGATGTTTTCGAACGTGATGTCGCGCAGGGTGTCACCTGGATTTGCGCGCAACTTGCCCAAGGCGAGGCACTCGCCGGTGACGTTGCGGAGGGTCACGTGGCTGACGCTGCGCAGCGGCGGGGCGTGGCCTTGCAGGTCGAAGAACTGGGTCCATGGAGCGACGTTGAGCAAGCGGGCCTGACCGCCTGACAGTTTGACGCCGTCGATGAGGATATTCTCGTAATGCTGCGGCGTGTCGGGCCGCAGTTTGAGGGTCAGCAGCGTGGCATCGCCGGAGATCCGGCAATTTCTCACCGTCACGTTGCGGACATCGGTGGCCTCGCTGCCGCAGGTGACCATGCCATTGCCATCACCGAATTCGCAGTCCTCGATGAGAATATCCCGGACCGGCGGACTGTCCGGGTCGTGGTCCGCCAGCGGGCCCTTGCTGCCTTTGAGCGCGATGTTGTCGTCATTGACCGAGATATAGCATTTGCGCACGGTGACCTGCTGGGAGCTGTCGATATCAATGCCATCGGTGCTGGGGCCGAGGATGTTGTCTTGCACTGGCGCGTGGCCGCCGCGGGCATCGTCCCGCATTTGCTTGAGGCGCGCGTCGCTGAGGTAACTCCGGTGCTGGGTGTGGCGGGTCGGGGAGGTGATGGTGAGGCCCTCGATGAGCACCTCGCTGCAACGATAGAGATGGAGGTTCCAAAACCCCGAATAGCGGAGCGAGATGCCTTCGATGCGCACGTCCTTGCAACGATCGACAAACATCAGGCGCGGCCGCTCAACTTCGAGATTGGTGCATTTGGGATTCTCCCTGCGGCGCTGCCAGAACTGCGCCCAAAACACGATGCCATTGCCGTCGAGAGTGCCCTGGCCGCCGATGCGGACATGATCCATCTGCTCGGCGTTGATCAGCGCCATCCGCCACGTCTCAAAATGGCCCTCGATGCGGGTCTGGCGCTTCGGATAGTCCTCGATTTGGTTCGATCCTAACAGCACGGCGTCTTTGGCCAGATAGAGCTCGACGCCCGGCTTCAGGAAAATGGAACCGCTGCGGAAGTTGCCGGCGGGGATTTCCACCCGGCCTCCGCCCGCGGCGGCGGCGCGGTCGATGGTGCTCTGGATTGCCGCCGTGTTGATGGACTTTGCGTCAGTGACTGCCCCGAAATCCGTGATCAGATAATGGCCCAACTCGCCGCCCTCCGAACCGGCCACGGGCAGGCAGGCCAGTGCGGCGAGGGTGGAAGCGAGACGCAAGCGGCGGAGCGGGTTCATTGGGTGGGGTGGATCGGACAGGGCATGGTACTCGCGGCCGTCATCGGATTGGCATAACCCGTCTGGGTTACAGAAATCATGGGCGGCAGCGGGTAATGTGGGCGTCTATTTCATGTTGCCATCTAGCTGCAAGGTTCTTCCGATTCTCCTGTCATGCCTCACCGGCATGAGCGCTGCCGCGGATTTTCCGGCGGATCCAGCGGGCTGGCCCGCCGTCACCGCCACTAACAAGCCATGGACCCGCTGGTGGTGGCTGGGCAGCGCCGTGGACAAGCCAAACCTCAGCCGCCAACTCGAGGACTTTGCCAGCAACGGGCTCGGCGGGGTGGAGATCTGTCCGATCTACGGTGCGCTTGGCACCGAGGCCCGCGACCTGCAGTTCCTTTCCCCACCGTGGATGGCCATGCTCGCCCACACCACCACAGAAGCCAAACGCCTGGGTCTTGGCGTGGACATGACCACCGGCACCGGCTGGCCCTTCGGCGGGCCCCAAGTGAGCCCGGACATCGCCTCCGCCGGCCTCACGCTGCTGCGGCGGCAGGCCAGCGGCGGCACCCGCATCAAACTCACGCTGCCCGCGGGCAGCCTCCAATGCCTGCGCGCCTATCCGGAGAGCGGCGCGGCAATCGATCTAACTTCTCTAGCGGAGCACGGCCATCTCGACTGGCTGCCCCCGGCCGGAAGCTGGGAGATCATCGGGGTTTTCTCGAAATCGCCGATCCAGAAAGTCAAACGCGCGGCACCCGGCGGCGAGGGCAACGTGCTGGATCCGTTTTCCGCGGCGGCCATGACCCGCTACCTGGCACCCTTCGAGGCGGCCTTCGGCAACTTCACCGCGCCGATGCCGCGGGCCCAATTCCACGATTCGTTCGAATACTACGCCGCTGATTGGACGCCCGCGCTATTTGCAATTTTCCTCAGCGCCCGAGGCTATGACCTCCGCGACGAGCTTCCCGCCTTCGCCGGGCTCGGGGATGCAGACACGGTTGCCCGGGTCCGCGCCGACTACCGTGAGACACTCGGCGAACTCCACCTCGCCTACCTCCAACGCTGGCATGAGTGGGCAAAATCGAAAGGCGGCATCATCCGCAACCAGGCCCACGGCTCGCCGGGAAATCTGTTGGACG
>CAIVSK010000055.1 GCA_903908495.1 Akkermansiaceae bacterium | reverse complement strand
TTCGACACGTTGTATTCCGTGAGCCCCAGACGCTCTGCAATCGTGTTGACGTCAAGCTCACGACTCATCAACAGGCGCATGATGCGCAGGCGATTCATTTCACCCAGCGCTTTCAACACCAACATGCAGTCTACGGCTTTCATGAGGCCAAGGCTACCCTGCCTACTCATTGTTCGGCAAGTGTCGTGTCCGTTCGGTTGTTGACCATTCCGGTTCCTCAACCCGGTCAGGTGTATTTCATCCCAGACTTCCGGGTAGACCTCCACCCGACGGTTTGCCTTGCCCAGATGTCTGGGCCGCCTTTTTGGCAGCAATTGCCGGAGTCGCTGGGACATCCGGCAACTTCGGACGTGCTGCCAGGGTCTTCCGGAAAGCCGCCGCAATCTCAGGGGCGTGCTGATCCAATTCCGGCACCCGCAGTGTTCATCGACGCCACTAGAGGCGGACGGCAGAATCCCAGCATATGAACCCGTATTATTGATCGCAATGGTCTACAGCCTATCCAAGGCCGTCGGTAATCGTTCGGCGAGGGTGGTTAGGATTTCATTGCCGGGGGCGGTGGAGCGGAGATCGAGAAGTGGGAGGAGGCCGGCAGCAGCGAGTTTCTGTCCTTGGGCGGCGAGGGACTCACGGAGGCGCGATGAAAGAAGGGCCGAATGTTTGGGGTGTTTGCCAGTCTGAATGAGCGCATCAAGGATTTCCTGGACGATTCGCCAAAGCGGCGTCCACGGAATCCAGCGAGGAAGCGGCTTGCCGCCGGTGAGGAACGCCCAATCGCCCGCTTGGAGATGATAGCGGCGAGAACTGCCGCGCCCGGTGCTGCCTAGCGGGCATGATGGTGGCTCTTGGGTGAGAACGTGTGGCCTGACAGCGCCATCTCCTGAAGCAGCAATCGGAACGGAGAAATGCTCATGAAAGAATCACAACTTTTTCGATCCCGCTCCACACCCCGGTGGGGGCACCCTGAAAAAGTGGCCGAAGAATGGCCGAAAGTCGGTTTCCGGGCACAAAAAAGGGAGCTTTTTCAGCTCCCTAAGTTGTTGATTATAAAAGAGAAGTGCTCGAAAGAGGACTCGAACCTCCACAGGTTTCCCTACTAGATCCTTAGTCTAGCGCGTCTACCAATTCCGCCATCCGAGCATTCGGTTGGGTGAGGCGCTTTGATACGTCGGCGGAGCGGAGTTGGCAAGAAAATCTTCGACGAGGGTGCAAAAAACATTTTCGGGCTTCCGGCTTGCTTCCGTGGCTGAGTGCGGGACGATGCAGCCAGCCCCCCCGTCATGGAAACCATCAGCGCGGAAACTCTCGTCAAATCCTTTGGGAGAATCGTCGCCCTCGACCGAGTGAGCCTCGTGATTGAGGCAGGCGAGCTGTTTTTCCTGCTGGGTCCGTCGGGATGCGGCAAGAGCACCTTGTTGCGTTGCATAGCGGGGCTGGAAACGGCGGACAGCGGGTTGATCCGCTTCGGCGGGCGCGACGTCAGCCAGTTGCCGCCACACAAACGCGAGACGGCGCTGGTGTTTCAAAGCTACGCGCTGTGGCCGCACCTCAACGTGGCGCAAAACATCGCCTTCGGCCTGGAAGAACGCCGCGTGCCAAAGGCGGAGATCAAACGCCGTGTGGAGGAAGCCCTCGAAAAGGTCCAACTCGCCGGCTTCGGCCCTCGCGCCATCGAGCAGATGTCCGGCGGCCAACAACAACGCGTGGCGCTGGCCCGCGCCCTGGTGGTCAAACCCAAGTGCCTGCTGCTCGATGAACCGCTTTCCAATCTCGACGCCCAACTCCGGCTGGAGATGCGCCACGAGATTCGCAGCTTGGTCAAGAGCCACGGTTTGACCGCCATTTACGTCACCCACGACCAGGAAGAGGCCCTTGTGATGGCCGACCGCATGGCAATCCTGAACCACGGCAGGATCGTCCAGATCGGCACGCCGGAGGCTATCTATCGCACGCCGCTGAGCAGCAGCGTGGCGAGCTTTATCGGCGAAACCAACCTGATTCCCGGCACGGTGCTGGAGTTAGATCTGCCACCGGCCACCACCACCACCACCACCACCACCACCACCACCATGGCCACCATGGCCACCATCGCCACGGCGGCCGGAGTGCTGCGCGGACGGCTCACCGATCCGGCATGGAGCCCCCAACCGGGCACCGCGGTGCTCCTCTCGATCCGCCCTGAAGCCTGGCGCCTGCAACTGGAAGCCGGCGACAACGCGATTGGCGGCACCCTTGTCGAGCGCAGCTATCTGGGCCAGCGCATCCGGTACGGGATCGACACCGCCGCGGGCCGCCAACAAGTTGTCGAAATGAATCCCCGTCAGCTCCACCCACCGGGTGAGGCGAGGATCCAGCTCCACGTCCGGTCCGCCGACGTGCTGGTGCTGCAGGAGACGCGAGACGTAAGATAGGAGTTATTGGTTATTGGTTATTGGTTATTGGTTATTGGTTATTGGTTATTGGTTATTGGTTATTGGTTATTGGTTATTGGTTATTGGTTATTAGTTATTGGTTATCAGATCCATCAGTCCCATTCTTTTCCCCTCCAATACCCCATAACTGACAGTATCCAACTCCTTTTCCACCACTAACATCTCTCCCTTCCCTGAAAACCCGCGTCTCCATCATTTTCGGTTTATTGGCGCTGATTGTGGCGCTGCCGCTGGCGATGCGGCAGCGCAGCAGCAGCTGCACGCCGGGCGGCGCTGATGATCATCTGGTGATTCTCAGTCCGCACAATGAAACGATCCGCCAGGAAGTGGGCGAGGCGTTTGCAAGTTATTGGAAACAGCGCAGCGGGCGCAGGGTCTACCTGGATTGGCGGACACCCGGCGGGACCTCCGAGATCCGGATGGTGCTGGATGCGGGCTTCAAGGCGGCCGGCGAAACCGGTCGCGCGGGCATCGGCGTAGATGTGCTGTTTGGCGGCGGCGAACCGGATTTTTCCGGCCAGGCAAAACACGGCCGGCTCGTCGCACTGGAGGTATTCACCCGCCATCCCGACTGGTTTGGTCCGGCAGCAGCGGTGGCGGAAACATTTTCCGGCGAGCGGTTCTATCCACCCGAGCACGTCTGGGTGGGCACCTGCCTGTCACAGTTTGGAATTTGTTATAACCCGGAGGTGCTCAATCGCCTGCACCTCCCCTCCCCCACGCGGTGGGACGACCTGGGCGATCCGCGGTATGTTGGAGCCATTGCACTGGCCGATCCGACCAAGAGCGGCTCGGTCGCCCGCTCGTTTGAATTGTTGGTGCAGGATCAAATGCAACGCGTTCTAGCCGATTCCACCGGTGACCGCGCCGGCGCGCTGGCGGCCGGCTGGGCCAACGGCTTGCGGCTGATCCAGCGGATGGCCGCCAACGCGCGCTACTTCACCGACAGCTCGTCGAAAATCCCCCTCGACGTCGGCCAGGGCAACGCCGCAGCCGGCATGTGCATTGATTTCTACGGGCGCTCGTATGCGGGCGCGCTCCGAACGCGCGACGGCGCGCCACGGGTGGTGTGGGGCGCGCCCATCGGCGGCACCACGCTGAGCGCCGACCCGGTGGGCGTGCTCAAGGGTGCGCCCAGCCCGGAACTGGCGCAGGCGTTTGTCGAGTTCTGCCTCAGCCCGCAGGGGCAGACGCTGTGGTTTGGCAAACCCGGCAGTGCCGGCGGCCCGCGCGAGAGGGCACTGCATCGCCTGCCTATCCGCAGGGACGCATACACCGCGGCCAACCTGGCAAACTCAACGATGCCGGAGCTGGCACCCTTCACCGACCGCGGCAACCTGACCTATCAGCGCGAGCTCACCGGAGCCGCCTTCAACACGCTGCGCCAGCTCGTTAGAGTCATTTGCATCGATTCCCACGACGAGATGAAAGCCGCGTGGCGGGCGCTCATCGCGGCAGGGATGCCGGCCGAGGCGCTGGCGGTGTTTGCCGATGTCTCGCGCGTGCCATACGCCACCTGCGGCAAGGGCGATGCGGAATTGGACAGCAGCGACCCGTTGCGCGCCGAGGCGCGGGCCGCCGCGCTGGGCACCTGGTTTCGCGCCAACTACCGCAAAGCGGCGGCGATGGCGACGGCAGCGGCGGTCTATGACCGTCGCGGCCCATGAGGTCGCGGCCAATGTTTGTTCTAACGTTTTTCTCGGATGCCAGCCACAATGCAAAATCAAATGGAAATAGCGACGGTCGCAGCCCGCCGCTACAGGGCGGGGTCTAGCCAGGCTTGCGCTTTTCTTGGGTCTTGGGTCTTGTCGTCTTGTGTCTTCCTCCCATGAAACGCCGCAACGCCATATTCGTGACAGCCATCACCGGCCTGCTGTTTGCGGTGTTCTTCCTGTTTCCGGCGTGGATGGTGGTCAAACAGGCGTTTGAAGGCCACCGCGCGGATGGCTCCGGGTTTTTCACGCTGGACTACATCGCGATGGTGCTGCGCAATCCTATCTATCAGGAAGGCCTGTGGCACGCGCTGGCACTGGGCGTCACCAGCACCATCGCCACGCTGCTCATCGCGATGCCGCTGGCGCTGGTCGGGCAGCGCTATGACTTCCCGGCGAAGCGGGCGCTGGAAGTGCTGGTGCTCGCGCCGATGATCCTGCCGCCGTTTGTCGGCGCGGTGGGCGTCCGGCAGATTCTGGGCGTCAACGGTGCTCTCAACGCGCTGCTCATCCGGATTGGCACGATGGACGCGCAGCTGCCCTGCGACTGGCTGGCCAACGGCCGCTTCGCGGGCATCGTGGTGATGAATGCGCTGCACCTTTATCCGATCCTTTACCTCAACATAGCCGCAGCCCTGGCCAACCTGGATCCGGCGCTGGAGCAGGCGGCGGCAAACCTTGGTTGTCCGCCGTGGAAGCGGTTTTTCCGTGTCACCCTGCCGCTGGCGATGCCAGGGGTGTTTGCCGGGGGCTCGCTGGTGTTCATCTGGGCCTTCACGGAACTGGGCGTGCCGCTGGTGTTCGATTACGCGCGGGTGGCACCGGTGCAGATTTTCGATAGTCTCAAGGGCCTGGACAAGAATCCGATTCCCTATGCGCTGACCGCCATTTTGCTGCTGGTAGCCATGGCGGTGTTCACTCTCTCGAAATGGGCGCTCGGCGGCACCCGCCAAGGGGCCACGCCGCGGCCGAAGGGCCGCGCCAATTGCGTCCGCGGCGACCCCTGGCAAGCGGCCGCCAGCTCGGGCTTGTTTTTCGGGGTGTTCCTGCTGGCGTTTATTCCGCACCTCGGGGTGCTGTTGTTGTCGGTGGCGGGCCGCTGGTATGGCACGATCCTGCCGGATGAACTCACCCTCCACCATTACCTCGACGCGCTCAGCAACGGGCTGGTGGTGCCTTCCATCCAGAACAGCCTGCTGTACGCCGGATCCGCCACGTTGTTAGCCCTGGCCTTCGGCCTGGCGGTGGCCTGGGTGGTGGTGCGCTCCGACCTGCGCTGCCGCGGCTGGCTGGATGCGATGGTGATGCTGCCCCTGGCCGTGCCCGGGCTGGTGATGGCGTTTGGCTATCTGGCCTTGTCGCAGGAGGGCAAGGTGTTCCATTGTCTGGTGGGCGCGGGTGGCAGCCCGTTCATGCTGTTAGTCATTGCCTATGCCATCCGCCGCTTGCCCTATATCGTCCGCGCCGCGGTGGCCGGGCTGCAACAAAGCAACCCGGCGCTCGAGGAAGCAGCCCGCTCGCTGGGTGCCAGCCCGGCCCGGGTGTTGCGGCGCATCGCGCTGCCGCTGATTGCGGCCAACCTCGCCGCGGGAGCCATCCTCGCCTTCGCCTTCGCGATGTTAGAGGTCAGCGACAGCCTTATTTTGGCGCAACAAACCCAACATTTTCCGATCACCAAGGCGATCTACACGCTGCTGAGCACCCTCGGCGACGGCACCGAACTGGCCGCCGCGCTGGGCGTGTGGGCGATGGCGTTTTTAACAACGGCGATTCTGGCGGCGACGGTCCTGGGCGGCAAGCGCGGCGGGCTGTTCAAGCTGTGAGCGCGCCTAACTGGTGATACCGGCCAATCCGGCGATATGGACCAATTCGGCGGGGTTACCCGCACCGAGTTTGTGCATGGCGCGGCCGCGATGGACCTTGACGGTGATCAAGGCGAGGTCGAGTTGATCGGCGATTTCCTTATTGAGCAATCCCGAGACGACCAAGGTGACGATATCCCGCTCGCGAGGGGTCAGCGAGGCGGCCCGCACGCGGGCCTCGGCGGCGGCGAATTCCCCTTGTTGTTTGGTGCGGGAGCGCTGCAGCGCCAGCGCCACGGCATCCACGAGTTCATCGGGATCAAACGGTTTGGTCAGGAATCCATCAGCCCCGGCGCGCATCGCGTTGACCACCAACTGCACATTCCAGTGGGCGGTGAGGAACACCGTCGGAATGAACCAACCGCGCCGCAGCAACTCCTCGTGAACCTGCACTCCGGTCATGCACTCGCCTAACTGATTGTCCAACAACAAACAGGACGGCACCGACGGCAGACCGTCGCGGAACAGCTCGTCCGGCTCCGCGTGCAGCCTCACCTTGTAGCCGTGAGCCGAGAGCAGACGGTCCAACCCGGTCCGAATGAACCGATCGTCATCCAACACCAACACCGCATGATCGCCAGTCATTGAGTCCTCCTTTCACCCGCTGTCATAACGGCCAAAGCCAAAACCAAGGGACCGCCCAGCAACCGCGGCCGGGCGCATCGCCGGCGGTCGAGACCGGAACTAACAGCAGCATCCTTGTCAGATTGGTTCATAGGATGTCCCGTATACCGAGATCCAGACCAGAATTCAATCATTTTCAGTAAAAAAGAATTCAAAGAATTCCCGGGCCGGATTGAGAGGAGGTGGAGGAAGCCGGAACTTCGGGCTTTGCCAGCGGGCGAGCGGGTGTAGGCTGGGCGGGCATGGACTCGGAGTCATCACCACCAAAGCCACCGGATGCCGGAGTGGCGGGCGAGCGGCGTGCCGGGTTGGACCGCACGTCGGCAGTGGCGGAGAAGATCGGATTATTCCGGGCCTTGTTCCGTGGCCGCGAGGAGGTCTATGCGCGGCGCTTCACGAGCAGCAAGACCGGGCGCGCCGGATACCAACCGGTGTGCGGCAACGAATGGCTGCGCGGGGTTTGCGAGAAGCCGCGCATCCGCTGCAGCGAGTGCGCCTGCCAGCGGTTCTTGCCGGTGAGCGACGAGGTGCTGCGCTGGCATTTGTCAGGCGCGGACGAGCAGGGCCGCGAATTCGTGATGGGCCTCTATCCGATGCTGCTGGACGAGCACTGCTGGTTGCTGGCGGCCGATTTCGATGGCGGGCACTGGCGGGAGGACGCGGCGGCGGTGAGCGAAACGTGCCGGGCGCTGGACCTGCCGGTGGTGTTGGAAAGGTCGCGCTCGGGCGACGGCGCTCACCTGTGGTGGTTTTTCACGGCGGCGGTGCCGGCGGTGCTGGCCCGCAAGTTGGGAGCGCACCTGCTAACCGAAACGATGGAGCGGCGGCCGGAAATCGGGCTGCGCTCGTATGACCGGTTTTTTCCCAACCAGGACACGCTGCCGCAGGGTGGCTTTGGCAACTTGATTGCGCTACCGTTGCAGAAAGCCGCGCGGGACCTCGGCAACAGCGTGTTTATCGACGAGCACGGCGTGCCGCATGCCGACCAGTGGGCGTTTCTGGCAGCCATCGAGCGCATCACGCCCAAACGGCTGGAGGCCATCGTCACCGCCGCCGAGGGCCGCGGGAGGATTATCGGCGTGCGCTTGGCCAGCGCCGATGAGGACGATCCGGCGCCGTGGCAGGCGCCGCCCTCACGCCGGCCAGCGGCCCTGCCGAGCGGGGAAGCACCCGCGACCCTGGAAGTGGTGTTAGGTGACCAGCTCTACCTGCCGAAAGCGGGCCTGGGTCCGGCATTGCGCAACGCGCTGCTGCGGCTGGCGGCCTTTCAAAACCCGGAGTTCTACAGGGCCCAGGCGATGCGTCTGAGCACGCATGACAAGCCGCGGATTATCGCCTGTGCGGAGGATCACCCGTCACACATCGGCCTGCCGCGGGGCTGCCGCGAGGAGGCGGTGGAGTTGCTGGAAAAGCTGGGGGTTGAGGTCACAGTCAGGGACGAGCGCTACCACGGGCGGGAGTTGGCGGTGGTGTTTGGCGGCAGTCTGCGGGCCGAACAACAACAGGCGGCTGCGGCGATGCTGGCCCATGACACCGGGGTGCTGGCCGCCACCACCGCCTTTGGCAAGACGGTGCTGGCGGCGTGGCTCATCGCGCAGCGCGGGGTCAACACCTTGATACTGGTACACCGCCAACAATTGCAGGAACAATGGGTGGAGCGCTTGTCGCAGTTTCTCGGGATCGCGCCCAAGACCATCGGCCGCTGGGGCGGCGGGCGCAAAAAACTCACCGGCAATATCGATGTTGCCTTGATCCAAAGCGTCATCCGCAAGGACGTGGTGGCGGATTTGGTGGGCGACTACGGCCACCTGGTGGTGGACGAATGCCATCATCTTTCGGCACGGAGTTTCGAGCTGGTGGCGAGGCGTGCCAAGGCGCGATACGTCACCGGACTCTCGGCCACGGTGACCCGCAAGGACGGTCACCACCCGATCATTTTCATGCAATGCGGGCCTGTGCGCCACCAAGTGGACGCGCGGCGGCAAGCGGCGGCGCGGCCGTTCAGCCACGAGGTGTGGGTGCGATCGACCGGGTTGTTGCCTGGCGGCGAACCGGCCGCCGACAAGCGGGTCGAATTTCAACGGCTGTGCGACGCGGTGGTGCACGCGGAGGAACGCAACCGGATGATTTGCGCGGAGGTGGTCGAGGCGGTGCGCGCGGGCCGCTCGCCGGTCGTCCTGACGGAACGCACCGAGCATTTGCAAGTGCTGGCCGGGCTCCTTGGCGAGGCGTTTTCTGCTCGGAACACAGGTATCCCGCCGGGGATGGCAGATAGCGCGTCCCGCCAGTCGGCCAATGAAACGACAGACGGGAAGCCCGTCGCCCCTGGCAAGCAAGATGCCTGCCCTCCCGCTGAACTGACGGAAATGGGCGAGGCGCTGCCGCAGGTGATCGCGCTGCAGGGCGGCATGGGGCGCAAGGCGTTGCTGGCAGCGCTGGAGCGGGTGCGCGCGATTCCAGCCGCGCAAGGCCGGGTGTTGGTGGCCACCGGGCGCTTTCTCGGCGAGGGCTTTGACGACGCGCGATTGGACACGCTGTTTCTAACCATGCCGGTGTCGTGGCACGGCACCATCGCGCAATATGTCGGCCGCCTGCACCGTCTGCATGACAGCAAGCGCTGTGTACGGGTCTACGACTACGCCGATCTGGAGGTGCCGATGCTCGCGCGGATGTTCAACAAACGCTGCGCCGGGTATGAGGCGGTGGGCTACACGATCCTGTTGCCCGCCAGCGCCTTGCCGGGGTGGCCCGCCGAGGTGCCGCTGCCGGTGGACGCCCGCTGGAAACAAGACTATGCGGCCAGCGTGCGCCGCTTGATCAGCGACGGGGTGGACCGCCCCTTGGCGCAGTTGTTTGTGCACGCCGCCACCACGCCGGAGGCTGGGGCCGAGGGCGCGGCGCGGGCCCGCAGTGCGAGTGAGGCGTTTTTCTTTCGCCGCCTCGAGTCGCTGCCGGACCTGACGGGTCGGTTCCGGCTCAACGCGCTGCTGCCAATCCCGTTTGACGAGCGCAGCCAGATGGAGGTGGATTTGCTGGATGCCGCGGCGCGTCTGGTCATCGAAATCGATGGCGGCCAGCATCTGGGCGATGCCGATGCCTGGCGGCGGGACCGGCGCAAGGATGCGGCGTTACAGGCGAACGGGTACTTTGTGCTGCGCTTTCTGGCGGCAGACTTGGGCCAGCACTTGGACACGGTGCTCGACACCGTCCTGCGCAGTCTCGCCCATCTGCGGCGCAAGTGACACCGCCCCTGCCACTGGCTATTTCTTTCGGTTTGTCAGAATCTGTTCGTAGAGTTCATAGACCGCATCCCGGGTATTGGCGTATTCGAGCAAGATGTCCCGGCCGGAAATCTGGCGATAGATGATGCGCAATCCGCCAACTCGCAGCCGATTGAATCCTTCGAGCGGACCTTGCAAGCCTTTGACGTCGCCACGTCCCTTGGCCAATCCGCGCAGCGCCAGGCGGACCCGGCGCTTGGCTTGCGGTGGCAGCCCGCAAAGCCATGATGCGACTTGCTCAGAGGCCGAAATTTTCATCGTCAAGATCAAGCGCACGATACTTCGTCTCATCTTTGCGGGCGGATTGGACAGCCAGCATGGCGGCAGGATCCGCCAGCACGTCGAGGGTTTCCATCAATGCTTCAAAGTCCTCAACCGGCATGGCTACCACCACCGGACGGTTCCGGTTGGCGATGACAAAACGCTTGCCAGACCGGCAAAGCTGGGTCAGCCCCGCCTGCGCCTCTTTCATATTGTATGTATCAACCACGTTTTTTGTATATACCAAAAATGGCAGGCGCGCAAGGATAAAACCAGCCTGAGATAACGAATCGGCTGGCGGCCTCAGGCCAGGCGGTTTTTGAAATCCTCGTAACCGAACTCACGCAGGGTTTCGAGGCGGCCGTCGGCATGCTGGAGAGCGATGGAGGGATGCTTCACGCCGTTGAACATCGTGGTCTTGACCATCGTGTAGTGGGCCATATCGTCAAACACCAGCGTGTCACCCACCCGCAGGGCGCGCGGAAATGCAAAGTCGCCGATGACGTCGCCGGCCAGGCAGGTCGGCCCGCCGAGCCGATAGAGCCAGGGTCCGGACTCGCCGGCGAGGTGGTAATTTTCACCGCCGAAGCACACCGCAGGCCGAGCGGCGGATGGGGTGCCGTCCACCAGGAACACATCCGGCCGATAGGGCATTTCCAACACATCGGGCATGTGGGCGGTGGCCGAAACACTGAGAATGGCGAGGCGATGCCCGCCGCTCTCGAGCACATCCATGACGCTGGCGCGCAACACCCCGCTGTGGATGGCGACCGCTTCCCCCGGCTCCAACCAGACTTCCACGCCGTAGCGCTCGCGGGCTTGTTGCACCAGGCGGACGAGCCGCGCGCGGTCATAGGATGGCTTGGTGATCCAGTGGCCGCCGCCCATGTTCAGATAGGTGAATTGCGGCAACCGCAGCCAGTGGCCGAATTTCTCCTCGATGGCGGCCAGGGTGGTTTCCAGGGCGTCGGAGTCCTGCTCGCACAGCGTGTGGAAATGCAGGCCGGAAATTCCCGTTAGTTCCGCCCCGGCGAGCTGGCCGGCGGTGATGCCGAGACGCGATCCGGCGACGCAGGGGTCGTACATCGGAGTGGTGCCGGTCGAGCACTCCGGGTTGACGCGCAAGCCGCAGAGCAGCTCGCCGCTGATGAAGCGCGGATGGGCCAGCACTTGTTCGCGGAAACGCTGCCACTGGGAGAGCGAGTTGAAGTCCAGGTGATCGGTGAACTCACACAACGCCGCCACATCCGCCTCATCGTAGGCGGGCGAGTAAGTGACGATGTGTTTTTGGAAATGCTCGCGGGCGAGCCGGGCCTCCCACAGGCCCGAGGCACAGCAGCCATCGAGGTCGTCGCGCAGGTAGGCAAACGCCTTCCAGCACGCAAAACCCTTGAGCGCCACCACCAGCCGACACCCTGCGGCTTGCTTCACCTCGCGTAGGATCGCGGTGTTGCGCTGCAGGGCTGCGATGGAAATGACAAACATGGCGGCACGAGCCTGCGCGGAATCCCGGCGGACATCGATCAAATTCCCCAGACCCTGCCATTTTCATGCTGCCTGCCCCCGCCGCAGACACCGCATGGCACCCACACCGAGCAAAACCCCAGGCCAAGCCCATTGCAATCCAATGACTCAGGAAAATTCCCGAAATATTTCCACTTGCCAATTTGCCGCAGGAGAAATCCCAGCGTAGTTTGCGCCAGCGGCCTCCGGATCAATGCTCCTCACTTTGCGGCAGGTCACGCGCACAGGTTCCGATTATGATTGATGATTCCGCTGACCCAAAACCCGCAAACCAGAAGAAATCTCCGGCGTGGAAAGAAGTTGTTGCCCGCTACCAACAGGCCTCAACCCGGCGCGCGGTGTGGCAAATGGTCAACACCATCGGCCCGTATCTGGGCCTGTGGGTCCTGATGTATTTCTGTCTCGATGTCTCGTACTGGCTGGTGATGCCGCTGGCGCTGCTGGCGGGCGCGTTCATGGTGCGGGCGTTCATCATTTTCCATGACTGCGGCCATGGCTCGTTCTTCAAGTCCAAGAAAGCCAATGCCATCGTCGGCGTGCTCACCGGTGTCCTGACGCTCACGCCCTATTACCAGTGGCGCTGGGAGCACGCGGTGCATCACTCCAGCACCGGCGACTTGGATCGGCGCGGCACCGGCGACGTCTGGACCCTAACCGTTGAGGAGTACCTGCAATCGTCGCGCTGGAAAAAATTCGCCTACCGGCTGGCGCGCAACCCCGTGGTGTTGTTCGTCCTCGCGCCGCTGGCGCTGTTTTTGTTCCTCAACCGGGTGCCCAACCGCCGGGCACCGCGGCGTGAGCGAAGGTCGGTGCATTGGACGAACCTGGCGATCCTGGTGATTGCCGCCGCTCTGAGCTGGGCGTACGGGTTCAAGGCCTATCTCATCATCCAGTTGACCGTCCTGATGGTAGCCGGCTCGGTGGGGGTGTGGCTGTTTTACGTGCAGCATCAATTTGAGGGCGTTTATTGGGAGCGCAACGAGAACTGGGACTATGCCACCGCTGCGTTGCAGGGCAGTTCGTTTTACAAGTTGCCGAGGCTGTTGCAATGGTTCTCAGGCAACATCGGCTTCCATCACATCCATCATCTCAGTCCGCGCATTCCGAACTATCATCTCGAGAAATGCCACAAGTCAGAGCCGCTGTTTCAAGCGGTCAAACCCATCACCTTGTTCGGCAGCTTCAAGTCGTTCACCTTCCGGCTGTGGGACGAACAACGCCACCGCCTCGTCGGCTACGCCCACCTCAAAACCGCCCGCGCCGAGCGCCTCCACTCGCACGGCCGCAAGCCGTAGGCTGCAGGCTGTAAGGGCTCGCGCGCAGGGGCAAAGTGGGCCAAGCGAGGCCGCTTGGCCCCACCGGCCCGGCAGCATCCGCCGGTAGGGTCGGACGGCCTCGGCCGACCCACTTGTCCGCCCGCATGGGCGGGGCCAAGGCGCGGAGAATGACCCAGCAATCGCACCTCGCCCTCAGGGGGAAACTGGGCCAAGCGAGGCCGCTTGGCCCTACCGGCAGCATCCGCCGGTAGGGTCGGACGGC
>CAIVSK010000054.1 GCA_903908495.1 Akkermansiaceae bacterium | reverse complement strand
TTCGACACGTTGTATTCCGTGAGCCCCAGACGCTCTGCAATCGTGTTGACGTCAAGCTCACGACTCATCAACAGGCGCATGATGCGCAGGCGATTCATTTCACCCAGCGCTTTCAACACCAACATGCAGTCTACGGCTTTCCGCGAACTCTCGTCCAACACGAACATCGGCGAGGTGTCTGCGGTCATCCGTGGGGGGGGGGCACCGCGCCGCGCGCCAGATCCCTGATGAAAGAAATCCGGCGCTGCTAGCGGACGCGCCAATCGTCAAGTTCGAGGATGGGACCGTTAGGACCGAAGAAGACAAACGCCGAGTCACTGGGCTCCAGTTCGTGCCAGGTGATCGTTCGTTGGTCCGCGCTCTTCAGGAAGACATGCGCGTGTCCCTTGCCAAAGACGCGAAGCCGGTTTTCCTGCAACAACAGGGCGGTTCGCTCTTCGATTGCCAAGCCGATCATATCGCCGAATTTGGTGCCATCCGCTTCGAGAAGTTTTCGCAGCTTTTGATGAGTCTCCGGATTCTGGGCGAGCAGCAAACTGGTGAATCGCTCGAGTCGGCCGCCGCGACCGCCGCCCTTATAGTGTTGCTCAAGGATGACGTTTTTCAAAACTCCGAGGCCACAACTGATTTGAGGATCGGCAGGCTCTTCGCCGGATTCACGGCCTGGCACGGTCATCACTTTGGCCATTACCGCGGTTCCGGCGGACGTTCCGCCGACGACGCCGCCGCGGGCCACGACTGCAATGACTTCCTGCTGAAACCGCGTGGGGCTTTCCGAATTGACGAACAACCTTGCCAATTCGCTTTGGTCTCCTCCTGAGAACCACACGGCATTTGCCTTGGTTAACGGCAGAACAAACTCCTCGTTGTCGCCATCCGCCCGAGTGGCAGTCGTCAGGAAATCGATGCTTGCCAGTTGCCCTTGCTCTCGTAACTCCATCCATTCTCGACGGTCGCGTTGGATTCTGGGGAGAGCCGAGTCGTTAGGCAAGCCGCCTCGTGGTTGATAAAAGGTTGATGCGGCCGGACAATGAACCAGGCGCGGCCGCGCCACGCCGGCCAAACTCGGATAGACCGCCACCAGGTCGCCGTCGGGACCGCCACCATGCAGCACAACCGTTCCCGGCTTCGCTCCATTCCGGGGTTCGGGCATGCCAAATGGATTCTTCCGATTCGTGCCGATCCGCGACCCTGAATTGCCAATTGGAGCGGCAGTCGGTGATTGCGCCGAAAATGCGATAAGCTGGATCCTGGGGTTTTCCGGGGAAAGCATCTCCCAACTGATCGTTCGGTCACCGTTTCTCTTCAAAAAGATGTGTGCGTGCCGTTGTCCAATTAATTGAATGGTGTTGCCTTGAATGATAATCGCCGTATCTCGCTCGACGGCAAGCCCGATCATATTGCGCGCGGCGGCCGGCCAGGTGACGACCTCATTGAGTTTCGCCGTGTTCTTCAAAAGTCCGGTAAATCGCTCAAGGCGGCCGCCGAAAGCGTCAAAGTTCTGATCGACGATGGCGCCATTGAACAAGCCCAGACCGGGATAGATGGCTGCTTCAGTGACATCATGTTCGCCAGCGGGGATCTTGGTCAAGATCATCAATTCGGGCAGCGCCGCCATTCCGCCACCAAATCCCCCTACCACGCCACCGCGAGCCACGACGTCGCGCAGCAACCGCTGGAATAAGCTTAGGCTGGAATCATTGTGGTTGGAGAACCGGTGGGAAAACCTCCAGGCTAGCTTGTCTTGATACGCCGCAGGAATCCATACGCCGGTGGCTTCACGCAGGTTCGCGAGGAATTTCGCATCGTCAGCGTCAGTTTGGTTATCGGTATAGAGAAAGTTGAAGCCTGCGATTCGACCTTGCTTTGCCAACCCCAACCACCATCCATAGCGACTTTCAAGATGGGTCACGAATTCTTCTTGCGACGCATAATCGTCTTGCTCGTACGTCCCCGACGGAATCAACACGATCTTGGCCTGCCTGCCACCGGCCAACTCAATGAATTTCCCGATCTCGTCAACGTACCTTCCACCACCGTGCAACATCACCGCTCCGGCTTTGCCGTTCGCGACAGGAAGCGGTAGATTCAATGGATTCGTGTCATCAGCCGACGCTGTGATTTGTCCACACGCTGTCACTGCCACCAGGAATATAATGCGGGTAACGGGTCCAAAGCGGCTGTTGATTCCCTCCTGATATTTGCTGTTTGGCCAGCGGCGCTTGCGAAGAGCGATGGACGAATCGGAGATTGAGCAAGAGGGGGTTGCGGAGGGGAGGGGGTCTGTTGGGGTGGTTCGTTGCATCGGATGAGAGAGTGTTGAATGAAAGAGATGTGCATCCCGCTCTCTATCCTGGAATTCCGGGAGGAACGGAGGAAAGAAGGGAGAATCTATCGTTGTCCGCAGTCAGGTTTAAGTTGCCGGCAAATAGAAGGGAACGAAAGGAGTTGTCGGAAAGAATGGATGGAACTTCCGACAAAATTCCCGCACCTGAAAATAGCCTTAACGCCCACCATGGCAAGGAAAATCCGCATGCCCGATGGCTGTCGGAACCGGGATCGCTGCCTTCGTGCTGACTGTGTTCATACATCACCCGTTCGGAGTATTCAGCGTGATACCCACGCGCAGATCCCTGGCACTCCACAGTAGGCAGCCATCGTCCGTGCTGCCACACCGCTTTCCACGATCACGCTCTTGAAGCGCTCTTCCCACATGGTCCCCGACCGCTCGGGGTGTATTTACTTTGCCAAAGCGCGGGATAAATGCCAGGCCGATTGGGCTGGGCGGATTGGTCTTGCCAACCTGCGGACCCGGGGTTGCGCGTATTACTGTTAGTCCGGGGTTAGGATTCCAGTGCCTTCTTGATATCGCGACGGCGGGACACCGCATCTTCATGCAGGTATCGCACGGCGTTGGTTTCGGCCACATTCGGCGGGTCTACAATCGGGCAAAGCGAGCCATCCGCCATAATCTCCCCCCAAAGACGTATGAAATCCACCACCTTTCTGTTCCTTGTTAGCCTCGATCTTCTCGTCCCGCAGGACGCTGCAGCGCAAGATTCACCCACCGCCGTGTTGCCCGTCGCCTCGAACGCGTTTTTCTTATGCCCGGGCAATCGGGCGGGCGCCACCGGTCGCGACGGCGCGGTGTTCCGGCAGGCCGCCATTGACAAGTCGATCCAACAAATGCCCCACGCTCCCTTGCACTGATAGACAACCTCCAAAGAATAATGCAACAATTAGATAATTCCTCATGTCCCACGTTTCCGCTCCGCAAGGCGAGCACGGGTCTCCTGTTCGTCTCATGGACCTTGATGGCCTCTGCCGCGCCGGCGCACGATCACGTGTTCTGGGCTTCCGAACCGGTGCGGCCTAACGAAACGGTGCTGCTGGCTGGCGACGAATTGGATCAGGTGACGCAAATCCGCATCCGGCGCCTGGGCGGCGAGTCGACGGGTGCAAGCGAAACGATCCGCACGCCGCAGGCATGGGAGACCGTGGCGCCGCTGCAAACCACGCCGACGAGCCTCAAGTTCGTGGTGCCGGCCGAGTGGAAGAACGGCGTTTTCGCGTGTGAGCTCAAAGCCCAAGACTGGACCCAAACGCTGCTGCTGAACGACGCCGAGGTGTGGTGGATGCAGGGCGACGGCGGCGAGTTCGCCACGCCCGGCGGCACCCTGCGCGTGTTCGGCAGGTTGGCCGGCATGGGCACTCCCGCCGAGGCCTCGTTCATGGCCCCGGGTGGGGCTCCCATCAGCCTGAAAACCGATGCGGGCGACGGTTATTCGCTTTCGTTCACGCTTCCCTCCACGATGCCGCCCGGGATCTATCAGGTGATGGTGCGTAATAGCGCCAACTTGCCGTGGGGCAAAGCCGGCGGGCTTGAGGTGAAAGCCGCCACGCCGTGGCCGCAGCAAATTTTCAACGTGATGGACTTCTACGGGGCGGAGGCTGACAAGGAAATGCGCCTCACGCTCGACCGCGGCCGACCGCCGATTGACCGCACCGTGGCGGTGCAGGCCGCGCTGGAAAAGGCCCGGGCCAATGGCGGTGGAGTCGTTTACCTGCCGCAGGGGCAATACGCGTTTCAAGGTGAGTTAAAAATGCCGCCCCGCACCGTTTTGAAGGGCGAGGGCATGGGCCTGACCCTGCTGCGCTTCGGCACCGGCGGCTTCGCCCTGGATGGTGGCAACGATCTGCGGCGCCGGGACGTCGATGATCCCGCCACGCCGCACACCTTGATGAGCGGCGGCGGGTTCGGCGTGCGGGATTTAAGCCTGTATTTGCCGCGCGTCTTCACGACGGGCATCACCACCGGGGATGATTTCTCGATGCAGCGAGTGCGCATCCGCGTGGATCGCTACTGGATCCGCGACGGCGGGCGCGAGCACGAAACGACGCTGCGCCTTGGCGACAACTGCCGCATCACCGACTGCGACATTCTCTCGCAAGGCGTGGCGCTGGCGTTCCATTCCGGCCGCGGCGCGTTCATCGCACGCAATAAAGTCATGGCCGCCAAATCCCAGATTTCCATGGAGCGCTGTGACGGTTCCATCGTAGAGGACAATGAATTCATCAGCCTCGACCCGACGGCTTATATCAATGTCAGCAACGAGGGGCGCAACATCTACTATGCCCGCAACAAGCATAGCAGTTTCTTTGTGCATCAGTCGGATTTCTCCTTCACCTTTGACGGCCAGGGATCGGCCTATCTGGGCAAGGTCGCCGTCAACGGCAACACCGTGACGTTGGCAGGCGACCCCAAATACCCCGCCTATGCCACGGAAAGCCACCCGCTGTGGCACCGCTGCGTGGTGGCGATTATGGATGGCAAGGGTCGCGGCCAATACCGCTATGTCACTGCCAACGCCGGCCGCGACTGGCAGGTGGACCGGCCCTTTGACGTGGTGCCAGACGCCACTTCCATCATTTCCATTTTTCCGTTCCGCGGCCGCACGTTGGTGGTGGGCAACCGTTTCGAGGATGCCAACTGGGTGAACATGGGCTACGGCTCCTCGTTGGATGTGATTTGCGCCAACAATGAACTCTATCGTTGTGGCTATCTGTTGAATTATGGTTTGCGCCAGGCAGAAGGCGTGCATGCTTCGTGGTATATCCAATATCTTGACAACCAGATCCACGAAGGGCACACGCAGGTGGAGATCTCGTCCGACCAACGCAATCCACAGCTGTTCGGCGGTACGGTGACGCGTGCTTGTGTCATGCGCGGCACGCAACTCCACAACGACAATAGCGGCAACATCAACATCAAAGGGTTGGCCACCGACGTGATCGTCGAAGACTGCGCGCTCGACCACCCGCGCAGCGAGATCCAGGTCGACAAGGAAACTGCCGGCGTGCTGCTGCGCAACAACAAGTTCACCACCGGGGTGAATCCACGCTACAACGGCGAAGGCCAGCGAAACGCGGTGATTGTGGATGCACAGCCATGAGGCTGGTCGTGTAAATGCCAAGCCTCAGTGCTACCTCGCAAAGCCGCGCTCCATCACCGGGATTTCCCCCGCTCACAGACGTTGTTGGGAACGCGGCAAATCTCCCGGTTGAGCCAAAGCGGCGTGGCGGGCTCCGCCCCTTCCCGCCGCACTCCACACTTTTGCGGCGCAAACATGGCGCTTGTCGAATCGGCGGGTTCATTGGCGATTCATGGTCATCGGCGGTCATAGACACGCCGATCCTACATATTCTTGCGCGGCTCCTGAGCTTGACGGCAATTTCAAGGGCATTGATCTTGCTCGACGTTTTGGATCGATCGAGGTCGAGCGCTGAGTTCTGAAGCTATACCGTGATGCGCTCCACTACCGATCGGGGCATGCCTGCCAACTGCAACGCAACGATTCACTGGGCACCGCATCCCGGTCACTCTTCCACCTGCCGCCCGTGGTATTTCATGGTCGCCTCGGCGCGCGAGTGGACCTGCAGCTTTTCATATATCTTGCGCAGGTGGAACCGCACGGTGTCGAGGCTGATGTGCAATTGGTCGGCGATGCGTTTGTACATGAAACCCTTGGAGAGCAGCGCGAGCACCTCGCGCTCGCGCTCGGTGAGAATCTCCAGTCCGGAATCGTTGGCGCGGGACGTGTGAAAAAAACTCACCACGTGTCTGGCGATCTGCGGGGACATCGGTGAGCCGCCGGCGCGCACCTGTTGGATGGCGGCGACGATTTCCTGGGGTGGGGTGCGTTTGAGAAGATATCCGCACGCGCCGGCCTTGAGCGCGTCGAAGATCAGCGCGGTTTCCTCATACATCGTGAGGATGACGCAGAGGACCGCCGGGCACGTGACCTTGAGGCGGGCGACGAGTTCGACGCCGCTCATCTGCGGGAGATTGATGTCCACGAGGAGCACCTCCGGAGCCAGGGACGGCACCTCACGCAGCGCGTCTTCCGCAGTGGGGAAGACCACCGCGCAGTTCACCGTTTCTGCGAGTTGGAAGAAGCAGCGCAGAGTATTCGCGAAATGGCGGTCGTCTTCGACCAGGGCAATGCGAATGGATGGGGTGGCGGTGGTCATCGGTGGGTGCAACGGGGTGATACTCGGGATTACAACGGCATGCGCATTTCGACAGTCGCGCCGCCGCTGTCTCTCGGAGAAATGGTGCAAGCGCCACCGATCCCGGCGAGGCGGGCTCGCATATTGACCAAGCCGTCCTTGCGCGCCCCGCTGAGGTTGTCCGGCAGGCCGCGGCCGTTGTCGTCGAGGCGCACCACGAAATCCGGCCCTTCATGGCGGAGCGTGAGGGTGACCACGGTGGCGGCGGCGTGTTTGGCCACATTTTGTAACGCCTCCTGAAAAGCCAGAAGCAGTTGATGGCGCGCCTGGGCGCCGACGGGTTGGTCCGGCCAGTCAGTCGGCACGTCCTGCCAACATTCGATATCCAGCGGCGTGAGATATTCGTTGGCGCAGTGGCAGAGATAGTCGGCAAGGTTAGCCAGCGTATCGTTGTTTGGATTAACCGCCCAAACCACTCCGTCCAAGGCTGCCACGCCTTCGCGGGCGACCTTTTTCAAGCGGGCGAGACTGCGGACTGCCGCCGCTGGCAGCGCGTGCTCGGCGGCGAAGATGTCATGCATCACCGTGAGTTGGGTGAGGCGCGAGCCGACGACGTCGTGCATGTCGCGGGCGATGCGGGTGCGTTCCTTGTGCAGCGCGTTGCAGCGCTCCAAATCAGCCACCCGCTGCGCTAGCCGGTAGCGCACGAGATAGCGGATGGACCAAAAGCCCGCGCCGATCAGCGCCACTGCGGCGGCGATTTGCACGGATGGTCGTTGCCACAGCGCAGGCAGGACGATGACAGGCAGGAGAAAAGTGCATTCGTTCCATTCGCCGTCAGTGTGTCGAACCTGTGCCTGGAACTCATAGGTGCCTGGCGGTGGGCACGGCCAATCCGCTAATCCGCCGCCCTCTGCCATTCGCCAATCTTCATGGTGACCGTCGCCATAGAGGCGACGGCGCACTTGCAGACCGGAAAGTTGGAGCGATTCTGGCAAGGCGACGTCGAAACTCAGGGCGTGCGCTCCAGTCGGAACCGTGACGGTTTTTCCCAGCGCCAATTCGCGGCCGTCGGCGTGGATGGTGAACTGACCAATAGCCAGTGATTCATACGCCTCGACTTCGGCAATCTGGGGGCACCCGTAGTGGGGGCTGTCGCTGGAGATTCGCAAGTAGCGGCCCCGAAAAACCCCCGTGCCATCGTGTGCGCGAATCACGTCTGCGCAACCCGGTTCGGGATACGACCCGTCACCCCGCCAGTAAGCCTGCCATGTGGGCTCGATCTCCGCGACGGGGGGCGCTTCGTAGAGGGCGAGGCGGACTTGGGAAAGCATGTCGGGGACCATTCCGTCAACCCGGTTTTTAAGCACGAGGTGATCGAGCGTGCGGATGCTGCGCAGGTCGATTTCAAAGAAAAACTCACCCCCGAGCCGGGGATCCATGGGGCTGGCAAAGGTTGTGAGCCGGCCATCCGTGAGCGCCTCAGGCCGCAGGTAGCCCACGGGATGGGAGGATTTGACCGGACAGGCGAGGGCCACGTTTGTGGACGCCAAGTTGGAAGCTTCCACGCGGAACTCAGTCAGGCCAAAATCGCCACTCACAGAGCACCCCACCGTGCCTTGATTGGGCATTGCTCCTCCCGGCGCGGGAAAGACTTCGAGGCGAAATGCCGTCACCCGGCGGTTGAGCCCCGGGATATCGACACGCACGACGCAGGCCCTGGCGCTTCCCGCCAATTGCAGGTGATTTTCCCCCACGGCAAGGATTTTCGGACCAATCGCATAAAACCACACCGGATTAAGCGGCTCCCAGCGCCCTTGCAGCGACGGTTGCGTGTCGGCGGTCGTCGAGATGGAGAATTCCCGGAAAAACGCATTCGGAATTCGCGAGAGGAAGATGAAAGACAACTTGAATTCATTGGCCTCCACCGGCCGGGCGCAACGGAAAATTGCGGCCTGCGGCTGGTCGACTTGCGGGCTCACCGCCCAACCGACGGTGCCGGCATCCAGCCCGTCGATAACCTGGTTTAAATCTTCCGCCGTGCCGGAATGATAGGTGGTTTCCACCGAATCAAACGTGACCTTCTCGGCCCGGCCAGGTCCGGCAGCGGCCATGACACTCCAGCCTATCAGAGAAATACCCAGCCTCACGAAATGCCCGGGACGCGATGCCAGGAAGAAGTTGAATCGGGGCGGCACGCGCTGAGAATCACCTTTACTTAGCCAGTTGGCAACCGAATAACCATTCCGTACAACCACATCTTCATGCAGTAGCGGGACACCCACGGCAACCCTTAGTATCCCAACTTCTCAAACTCCCATCCCAGATAACCATGAAATACCAAGTTCCAAGTTTTCTCTCCCGCAGTCGCCGCCGGCAGATCCGGGTCAGCGCCTTCAATCCTTGGCTCGCGGCTTCGCTCACGCTGCTGCTGGCCGCGGCCTCGAGCCAGGCCGCCAACCTCATCTGGGATGCCAGCGGGCTGACCCCGGCCACGCCCATCGATGGCTCCGGCACCTGGAACACGGATGGAACCAACTGGAGCAACGCGGGAAGCGCGGCCAACTGGGTGAACGCCAACGCCGACACCGCAGTGTTCGGTGCCAACAATGGCGCGGCGGAAACCGTCACCCTCGGCACCGCCATCACCGTGGGCGGCCTCACCATCAACAACCCGGGCAGCGGCAACTACACCATTGCCGGGGGTGGCAACACGCTCACCTTCGGCGGCACGATCAATCCGGCGGTGATTACTTCCAATGCCAATGCCACCATCAGCGCGCCGTTTGCCGTCAGCGGCAGCGTGACGACCCTCCGCAAGGCCAACGCGGGCGTTCTGACGTTCAGCGGTGGCGGTGGCGGCGGTGCCTACGTCAGGAGCGGGCCCGCCACCGGTTGCCTGTTCATCACCGATGGCACATACGCGGTGGCGGCGGTGAATTTCTGGGATGCCGGCGGCAACGATGGCACCACCAACGGCTTGGTGTTCCAGACCGGTGGCACGATCAACGCCTCGGCCAAGTGGGACGGCAGGAACAAAACTTCTTCCTACAACCAAAGCGGCGGGACGCTGGCGGTCTCGGGCAGTTCGATCCGGGGATTGGGGGTCTTCAATGCCAGCGGCACCGCCAGTGCAACCTTTGCTGCCGGTGACCAGCGGATCGGCAGCGACAACGTTGCGGGCAGCCTTTCACTCAACGACACTGCCACGGTCTCCTTTGCCAATACCAATTGGCTTCAACTCGTCAATGGCGGCGGCACCAACACCACGGTCGGAACCGTCAACCTCAACGGCGGAACTCTCACTGTCGCGGGCCTTTACCATGGCGGTCCAGCAACCACCAGCAGCTTCGTCAATTTCAATGGCGGCACGCTCAAGGCCAACGGCGGCGGCTCCAGCTTCTTCAATGCCAATGCGCTCATCACGGTGAGCATTTACGGCGGTGGGGCCATCGTGGATACCAACGGTCTGAATATCCCCATCAACCAGCCCTTGCTGGCGACCACTGGCAATGGCGTGGATTCGGCCACCGTCACCGCCGGTGGCAGCGGCTACACCACCGCGCCAAGCGTCACCTTCAGTGGCGGTGGTGGTACCGGTGCCAAGGGGTATGCCCTCATCAACCCCAGTGGCTCGGTCACCAGGGTCGTCGTCACCCAACCGGGCAAAGACTTCACCTCGGCCCCAACCATTGCCTTCGGTTCTGGGACGGCCACCGCCACCGCCACCGCCGCCTTGGTCAATGCCAATGGCAGCTTGACCAAAAAGGGCCTCGGAACGCTCACCCTGACCGGCGCTAACACCTACACCGGCGCCACCACGGTCACCGCCGGCACCCTGATGCTCACCCATGCCGGACTGGCAGACACCTCGACGGTGAACCTCTCCGCCACTGCCACCCTCAACCTGAACTTTTCAGGCAATGACGTCGTAGCGGCGCTGTTTATCGATGGCGTGAAAATGCCCAACGGCCTCTACGGAAGCGCTCACGCCAGCGGACGCTTCGCGGGCAGCGGGGTATTGGAGGTCTATACCCTGCCCCAACTCGACGCCTATGGCAGCTGGGAATCCGACAACGGCATCGCCGGTGCGGGTGCCGCCGTGGATTCCAACAACGACGGCATTCCTAACGGCATTGAGTTTGTCATTGGCGGTAACCCGAGCGCTCCCAACTCCGATTCCAATTCACTCCTGCAACCGCCCGTGGTCGATGCGAACAACCTGACCTTCGTCTTCCGCCGCACCATCGCCTCCGCAGCCTTCAACCCGTTCGTCGAATACAGCTCCGACCTCGCCTTCTGGCAGAAAGCGCAAGCCGGAGTCGACGGAGTGACGGTCACCGAGGAACCGGCCTTCTATTCTACCAATGTTGACAGGGTCACCGTGACCATCCCACGCAGTCTCGCCACCGGCTCGGAATTCTTCGCCCGCCTCCAGGTAAATATCCCATGATTGGCAGGGGCGGCTTCAGCGCCAGGCTCATGAGGGAAATAGCGCGCTCATCCCCCTTTGGGTGGTTTGTGGTTCCCCAACAACCACATCTTCATGCAGTAGCGGACGCCGCATGGCCATACCTAAACTCCGCGCGTCTCTAGCCGATCCTACCAAAACCGGAAAGACGGCTGATCTAACAACAATCGCCATGCTCACCCTCAGTATCAACCCCGTGGCCGCGCAAATGCCGACGAGTTCTCCCGCAATCCGCAACGGGATTCGCGCCGCAGGTATTGCCGTGATGACATGCCAGTTCGCCCCCCTTGCAATGTGCGAGTCCACGGTCTGGCCGCCAGCGACAGGAGTGCCGGTGACCCGCTGGGGCAAAGACATCTCGTTCAAGCAAGCGGTGTGGCCGGAATATCCGCGGCCGCAGTTGGTCCGCAACCCGTGGCTCAATCTCAACGGGGCGTGGGACTATGCGATTGTGCCCAGGGGCGGAACCTGCCCGGAAACCTACCCTGGAAAAATCCTGGTGCCTTTCCCGGTCGAGTCGGTTCTGTCGCAGGTCGCCAAACGGGTGGATGAAAACAGCTCGCTCATCTATCACCGGACCTTCGAAATCCCGCCCGCATGGCGCGGACAGCGGGTCTTGCTCCACTTTGGCGCGGTCGATTGGGAGACGGCGGTAACGCTCAATGGCAAGCCGCTTGGCACACATCGTGGCGGCTACGACGCGTTTGATTTTGATATCTCCGACGCGCTCAAGCCGGGTGGCCCGCAGGACTTGGTGGTTTCGGTATGGGACCCGACCGAGGCCGGCCAACCCCGCGGCAAACAGGCGCGCAACCCGGCTGGGATCTTTTACACCCCAAGCACGGGCATCTGGCAGACGGTGTGGCTCGAACCGGTGCCGCCAGCTCACATTGAGAAATTGCGGATGGTTCCCGATGTGGATGCCAGTCGCTTGACTTTGACGGTGGTTATGGGGGGACCTGCTGGCGCCGCGCAGAGTGTGGAAGCGGTGGTGATGGACGCCGGAAAAGAAGTCGCACGTGCCACCGGAGCACCGGGCCAGGTGTTATCCATTGCCATTCCCAAAGCAAAACTCTGGTGGCCGGAGGTGCCTTTTCTTTACGATTTGAAGGTGACGCTCAAACAGGGCCCCACTGTGGTGGATGCGGTGACGAGCTATTTCGGAATGCGCAAAATATCGCTGGGGCCTGATGCGAATGGCAACGCACGGATTCTGCTAAACAATCAGTTTGTTTTCCAAAACGGTTTTCTGGATCAGGGGTTCTGGCCCGACGGACTTTATACCCCACCAAGCGACGAGGCGTTGCGGTATGACATCGAGATGACCAAAATGCTCGGGTTCAACCTGCTGCGCAAACATATCAAGGTCGAGTCCGACCGTTGGTATTACTGGGCAGACAAGCTCGGCATGCTGGTGTGGCAGGACATGCCTTCCTCCTCGGAGATGGCCTTCGGCTGGAAAAAGGGTTACGTGGAAAACATCGATGGCATCTATGAACTCGAATTGCGCCGGATGATCCAGGGGCGGTTCAACCACCCCTCCATTATCATGTGGGTTACCTTCAATGAGGGGTGGGGACTTACCGGCGAGAAACACCGCCTGGCGGAGCAGGAGTCACTCATTGTCAGGGCGCGTGAAGTGCGCATGGTCGACGCGGCGCGGCAGGAAGACCCCACGCGCCTGATCAACGCGGAAAGCGGAACCGGCAGCAGTGGCAAGGAAGGACTGTTGGATTTCGGCTTGGGCGATATCATCGATTTTCACGCCTATGCCCAGCAAATACCCGTTCCCGACAAGAACCGTGCGGCGGTCATCGGTGAATATGGCTGGGGTGCGTCCGCAGAGTCGAGAGCGCCTGATTTCCTCAAGATGCTCGATCAGAAAGGCAACAGTGCCATCGTGCTGACTCAGCTTACCGACGTCGAAACGGAAAGCAATAATGGCAGGATGAAATACGACCGCACCCTCAAGGGCCACATCCCAGCCGAGGAGGTCGGGCCGAAACTCATTAACGCGATTCACCAAGCCGGTTATCTGAATTACCCCGGCAGTGCCATGGTCCGCCCGACGCATGAGTGAGCCCGACCGCAGCGCAGCACAGGAAATCCCATGCCTGCAAGCCTGTCATGGAATAGGCCACGGCTGGACATTCCTCAGTCTGGAGGAGGAGTTCTGAGGGTGGAGATTTCCGAATCGATGAACAACCTCGCCAATTCCCTTTGGTCTCCCCCTGAGAACCACACGGCATTTGCCTTGGTTAACGGCAGAACGAACTCTGAAGTTGTCGCCATCCGCCCGAGTGGCACTCGTCAGGAAATCGATGCTTGCCAGTTGCCCTTGCTCTCGTAGCTCCATCCATTCGCGACGGTCGCGTTGGTTCCCGGGGTTTCCGGGGAAAGCACCTCCCAACTGATCGTTCGGTCACCGTTTCCCCTCAAAAAGAAACCTGAGTTATGTGTTAGACGGCGCGGTTCTATTCTTCTAACAGCGCTTCCGCCGAGATGTGCAGCAGGACGCGCTCGCCGACAAAGGCGCGGCCTTCCAGCCCCACCTTGCGGATGCGCGGCACTAACGCGACGATCTTGACCTCGATGCGGACGTCGTCGCCCGGATGCGCCGGGGCCTTGAATCGCACGTTGAGCGAGCGGGCCATGGCACCGGGGCCGGGCAGGCGGGTCGCCAGCAGGGCTGAGAAGAACCCGACCAGCAGCACGCCGTGGGCGACGATGCCGCCAAAGCGCGGCTCGGCATAGGCCGGGTCGGTGTGCAGCGGGTTATGATCGCCAGTGGCGTCAGCGAAGCCGGTGATCATTTCCGGGGTGATGCGAATGGTTTGGCTGGCGGTTTGGCCAAGGGCGAGTTCTGAGAATCTCATGCGCGTTGAGCGTATGCCAAAATGAGGCGTTTGGCCAGCGTCAGATTCCGCCGAGCTGCGGGCCTTTTGCCCTATGGTCCCCATCACGGGACCCTGGTTCAAGCCGGGTCCGGGGTTGTCACTGCGTCTAACAACATTCGCAGGCGCTCGTAGTCATAGGCTTCCACGATGACGAGCATGCCTGCGGCCAGTTCCGGCTGGGTGGCGGCGATTTCCACCAGAAGGCCGCGCATGCCGCGAATATTGCCGAGGGTCAGGGCCGCGCCCAGCCGCTTGCGCATGTCCGCCGGCACCGTGGCCAGGGCGGTGGGTGCGAGGGCCAGGGCTGCGGGGTCTGACGAGGCGGGAGGCGGGCTGCTGGCGTATTCGTACTTCACTCCGGCGACGCGGCTGATTTCCTCCAGCAAATCGGCGCGGCGCACCGGTTTGCCGATATAGCCATCCGCGCCGGCGGCCTTGGCGAGATCCCGCTCCTCGGCAAAGCCGGAGGCGGTGACCACCAGCACCGGAAGGTGGCGTCCGCCGGGAAGCTCGCGGATGCGCCGGATCGCCGCGTAACCGTCCATTTCCGGCATTCGTTTGTCCATCAGCACCAGCCCCACCGGCTCGGCCCCGCCCAGCCGGTGCAAGGCAGCCGCCGCACTGTCAGCAGTTTCGACAGAGAAGCCGACGGTGTCGAGCATCATGCTGAGCATGTCGCGGTTGTCGCGGTCATCGTCGACGATGAGGATATGGCACGCTGGCTGGTCGGCCGCGAGCCTGCGTATTGGGTCGCAGGTTGGTTGGACCACGCTGCCGGCAACGCAGTGGCGGGCGCGGAAGGTGATCCGGAAGCAGCTGCCGCGCTTGGGTTGGCTGGTGACGGTGATGTCGCCACCCAGGGCGCGGGCGTAGCGTCGGCTCAGATGCAAGCCGATGCCGCTGCCCTTGCCGCTATTGCGGCCGCTGGAAGCCTGCTCAAAGAGTTCGAAGATGCCTGCCAGTTCCTCGCCCCGGATCCCGCAGCCGGTGTCCTCGATGTCAACCGCCAACAGCAACTCGTCCGGGGCGGTGGCGGCAAGTAGCGAGGTGGTGATGCTCACCCCGCCCTGCTGGGTGAATTTGAGGGCATTGCCGACGAGGTTGACGAGGATTTGGCGGATTTTCCCCTGATCGGCGTGGAGGCATTGCGGGACATCGGGAGCGACGACGACTTTCAAGCTGAGGCCGAGAGCCTCGGGCCGGCCGGCAAACATCAGCCGCACGTCTTCCAGCATCCGCGGCAAATCAAAATCTTCCGCGGCCAGCGTGGTGGCGCGGTTGTCGCTGCGGACCAGTTCCAGCAGGCTGTCGATGAGCTTGAGAAGGTGCTCGCCGCTGCGGGCGATGGCCCGGACCCGGTTTCTGTTAGGCAGATCGTGGTCATCGAGCCCCATGATTTGGGCGTAGCCGAGGATGGCGTTGAGCGGGGTGCGGATCTCATGGGACATGTTGGCGAGGAACAAGCTTTTTGCCTGAGCCGCCGCCTGTGCCTCGTCGCGGGCGCTGACCAGGCGGAGTTG
The DNA here is from genome assembly GCA_903908495.1 of Akkermansiaceae bacterium. Classification (GTDB taxonomy): domain Bacteria; phylum Verrucomicrobiota; class Verrucomicrobiia; order Verrucomicrobiales; family Akkermansiaceae; genus Luteolibacter. The sequence continues at coordinate 1,665 of CAIVSK010000054.1, read as the reverse complement.
CAGTTCGTGGGTCGCCCGTTCCGCGGTCACCCGAGCGCCGAAATGCATGTAGAGTTCGGCCAACACCCGCAGCAGGGCGATTTCCCCCTCCTGCCAAACCCGCTCATGCAGCACGGCGTCGAAACCGACAAAGCCGAGGCAGACGCCGTCCTGCATCAAGGGCAGGGAAACAACCGAGCGGATGTCTTGTGCCTCCAGCATTGCCCGCAGTGTGCTAGCCGGTGGCAGCGCCGCCACGCTGGCAATGCTGACCGGGAGGCCGAGTCGATGGGCCGCCACTGATTCTTCGAGCGCGGCCAGCGGCACTTGCTGCTGGTTGCCGATTTGCGGCCGGATGCCCGCCGCGCACCACTCATGGGTGTTAGAGGTGGTGCCGCCCGCCAGATCATAGGTAAAGAGATAGGCGCGGTCCGCCGCGATGATCTGTCCCATCGTCGCCAGCGATTGCTGGATGGCTTCATCCTGCCGCTCCATGGGGACGTTGACGAAGGCCGTGGCGAGGTGCATCAGTTCGCGCTGAATGGTCGAGACCCGCGCCAGTTCGCGTTCCGTTTGCCTGGGGCGGGTGACGTCGATGACGACGGTGATCAGGTACTGGCGGCCTTCAACGGTGATCAAATCACCGGAGCAGAGGCCATCCAGGACGGTCCCGTCCTTGGCCGCGAGCTGGATCTCATGGTTAGAGAAGCGCCCGTCGGAGATCAGCGTCTTCGTTGCCTCCGCCTGTTGGGCGGGGTGGGGGAACAGGCCCAGCTCTGCGGGTGTCTTGCCGATCACCTCGCCCGGGGTGTAGCCAAGGGCTTGCAGAAAGCTGTCGTTGGCATCCACGAATTGCTCGCCGGGCATTTCGTTGAAAGCGATCAGCGCGGGGTTGCCGCGGAAGAGGGCCTCAAACCGCCGCGAGGCCTCCTGCTCCGCCGTCAAGTCCTTGCAGATGCCGAAGATGCAATCCACGCCGTCCCACTTGCCGCGCGAAATGCGGGTTTCCACCGGAATGAGCCTGCCGTCGTGAGTTTCCAGCGGCAGCGGGCAGGTGTCGCGCTCGCCTCTGAACAAGGCCGCCACGATCTCTTCGGCCTCTGCCCGCGAGGTGGCCGGATGCAGATCGAGCAGATGCATCTGCTGGAGATCCTCCTTCCGATACCCCAGCGTGCGGATGACGGCATGGTTGCTGAACATGACGCGGCCCTCGGGTGTCGCCACCAGAATCATGTCCGCGACGCTCTCAAAGAAGACGCGGAAGTTCGTTTCGCTGTCGCGCAGCGCCGCCTCCACCCGGGTGCGGGCGGTGACGTCGTGGATAATCGAGTGCAGGATCATCCGGTCGCCGAATTGGATGCGGCTGGAAAGCACTTCGACGTCCCGCAGCGAGCCATCCGCCAGCCGGTGCTGGAATTGGAACTGTTTGCCATGGCTCTTGTCGACGCCGGCCATGCACTTGCAGATCGCGGTGTCACCCAGGGTATTGATGTCGGCGATGTTCATCGAGCGCAATTGCCCGGCCGGATAGCCATAGAAGTGCTCCGCCTCGTGGTTGGCGTCCACGATGGTGCCATCTGCGGGGTCAACCAGCAGCATCACTGCGGAATTGTGCTCGAATTGGTTGCGGTAGGCCTTTTCGTTGTCCACCAAGGTCTGCTCGATGCGCTTGCGCTCGGTGACATC
>CAIVSK010000053.1 GCA_903908495.1 Akkermansiaceae bacterium | reverse complement strand
TCGCCATAGGTTCCGCCAGCGGTTCCCGGGCCGAACCCGAAGAATGCCGCACCTTGGCCGCCACCACTGCGCAGGGTGAATACCGTCTGGGCGGTGAAATCGACGGTATTGTAATCAGACGAGGCCGTGGTAATGAAAGATCTGGGGCCAGATGTCACTTCCGCAGTCCCCGGGTAGTTGGTATTATCTGTTCCGCTCACCCAACCGTCTGCGAGCGTAAGTTCAGGTGTGACGGTCGTATTGGCAAAGTTCTCCGTGAAAGAGAGACTGAGGCGAGGTCTGGCAAAAAACGGCGAGCGAAATAATAGCGATGGAATTCGTTTTCATGATAGATGCGGTTTGGCGCTTGGGTCAGATAAGAAATTTGAGAGTTGACCCCTATTTTTGGCCCAACAGAAGCAAATTTATTCCAGATCGGGCGGCAGACGGACGGCAAGTAGTGGCGCTTGGGAGGCGTGTCAATAATTATCAACGGAAAAATTAAAAGCTGTTCCGAAATTCCGCAATGCCTGCCGGACGCATGGTGGAAGCATCCCCGTCATGCTTTCGGTCATGTCAGGTCTTTCCTCATGGTGCGAAAAGTTCCCAGATGCACGGCCGCAAAGCGGCGGGCCATCGCATGGGTTTCATCCGCCTTGCCGACCTGGCCGCTGAACAAGCAGCGCTTGACGCCCTCCCACTCCCCGCCGATGAGCCGGCCATAGAAGTGCAGATTTAACAATCCCGATTGCTTCATGTAGTCGGGATGAACGGCGCGGGCGTGCACAAAGATAGAATCGGCGGAAAGTCGTTGCACCAGCTGCACCCCGGCAATCCTGCCATCGACCCGCAGGACGCATGACAGCAACGGGTCGTACCCTTGGTAGTCGGTAGCGGCTGGACACCCCGCTTCCCCTTCGGCGGAGGCCATTTGCCCGCTGTGTGTGAGATCGATGAAATCCCGGGGCTCCTGATGGCCGCCCGTATCATTGCGCAACGCAACCAATTGGTGGACACGCAGAATCTCTTGGATCTCTGGAAAATCGCCACCTGTCAGGGCCGAGGATTCGATCCCGTGCCCGGACAAGGCGAGCCGCTGGCACAGGTCCGTCGCTTTTTGCAGACGCACCCGCACCCGCTCCAGGTCGCTCGCGAGCCACCACGAATCAGTCCGGACATGTAGGAAGCCCGCGCTCTCCATCCACGGACAAATCCCGTCGGTCTCGGGCAATACGACGGCCATCGACGTGTGCCCCTCCGCCCGTGCCTCGACCACCGCATGCTCCAGCAATCGCTCCACCAGCGCCTGCTGCTGGTGCGCCGGCCGCAACTTGAGGTGCAAGCGCGCCATGCCACGTGTCCCCGCCGCCTCCACCACGGCGGCAGCGACGATGCGCTGAAGTTTGCCACAAACCGCGAGGAAACGCCGCCGGTAGGCACCTGCCGCAGGCCGCTGAATTTCCAAGAATGCATCAACCCGGTCAAACTCCGTGACGCCTGCGGCACGCACCAGCGGCTCGTGATTGGCGCGCCAGGCGTCAACACGGGTCCGGGCCGTGAATCCACCGGGCCCGTGCAGCGCCTCGGCGAGGTGCCGCCTTGCCACGCCCGGGTGCTTGCCATGGGCGGCCCCCTCGTGACCCGCCTGTTTCATCACCCGCATGAGCTCGCTGCGCAATGCCGGATCCGCCTTGGAAAAATTCGCCGTCAGCCACCGGCGTGCGTCCGCTTGTCCTGGCTCCCCCCGGATGGCCATGGCGGCATGGCGCAGAACCGCTCTGAACCTGCCATCATGAGCGGCCGCATAAGCCATTACCCAGTGGGCGTCCGGCTTGGATCCAAGCCGCCGCAGGGCTTGTCGCGCGGCGTCTTCGGCATCGGAAAACCGCTCTTGGCTGAGCAGCACATTGGCCAATCCCAGCCAGCCCTGCGCCATGCCAGGCTTGCGGGCAAGCGCCTCGCGGCAAGCCGCCTCTGCCGCCACGCATTGCCCCTGGTGGTTTAGCAGCAAGGCTTTTAACAACAGCCACTCCGCCCGGTGTTCACCCCCTTCATCCTGCCGATTGGCCGGATGATCAAGGATTTGACCGGCATTCTGAAAATCACCGCAGCGCATGGCGAATCCGGCCACGTGCAGACCCACCGCGGGATCCCCGCCCGCAAAATCCGCCAGTCCCGCCATGGCTTCCAGCGCCTCACCGCGGAGTCCGCAGGCCAGCAGCGCGAAGGCGAGGTGGTAACCATACTGCGGGTGCTCGGGACGCATCACCATCGCCCGCGCAAACGGTCCCACCGCCCGCGCCGGTTCGCCGGCAGCTATGAGCGAGACGCCGGTCTCGAACTCGATCGCGCACAGGGCGGCCTCGAGGTCCCTGCCATCAAGCACACGGTCCGCCGCGTCCGCGGCGGGTTCCTCGCCCACCGGGCAGGCAGGCGCTCCCGCATAGGGCACCCTTGTCACCTCGCGGGGTGAGCGCTGGACCTCAACCCAGGGCCGGCCCGCCATCTGTGTCGGAATATCGCAGCCGAGAAAGTGCAGCAGCGTCGGCGCAATGTCGGTCACCCGTGCTTGGTGGGGCCGCGCCCCGGCGCGGATTCCGCGACCGCTCAAGTACACCCGGCCGTCAAGCTCAGGTGGAGGCCCCAGCAAGGTCGGCTCGGGAGCCGCCGCATCCGCCGGGGGATGCGTCCTTGCCGAGACCAGCAGCAGGGTGGTTTCCGGGCCGCAGCCGTTGACGAGGTCGGCGAGAAGCAGATCCATGAGCCGGATCGACCCCTCCACCACCTTGTTGAAAAGTCGGTGCTGGCGCGGATCCTCCCCCGTCTGCGGGCTGCGGAACTTGCCAAACGCCCGGTGGATCTCCTCGGGAAAGGCATAATGAACGGCCATGACTTGCCACGGCTCAGCGCCCTCCCGCGCATCTTCGAGAATGGCCATAGCCGTGTTGTGGCAAGTGTAGAGCGCGGCCAACTCGCGCAGCAGATGTCCGACTAGCGGCTCGGCAGCCAATTCCGCCCCGGCTGCCGCCGCATCCACGAAGAACCCGAGAATACCTGGATCCAACTCCTCCACCCGCGCCCGGCATTGCCCCAAAGCACGGGCCAGATCCGCCGGGCTGGTCCAAGCACCCGGCAGCGGATCCGTCGATCCCGGAGGGGGCGGGGATCGCACCCACTCCCCAGTTAGGAAATACCCGTCGATGGCCTCGGCTGGCTGTGCCCCCGGCCACCCAACGACGTGGCATCGCTTGCCGTTTCCCTTGAGGATGTTCCAAAACGCGGGCTGCTTTCTGGTCCAGGCCGTGTGGGGATGGACCACTCCCGAAGCCGCTTCGATCCGGCCGCGGCCGACACTGCCATGCTCATGCGGCCAAACCCCTGTGGCCGCGCTGGTCCACCAGCCAGCCGCTGTGCAATAGGGCAAGCCCCGCAGCAGCCCTCCGGACGAGCGCCGCAGCACTCCGTCGATGAATGGCAAGGACCCCGCCCGTGCCAGTTCGCCTGCCAGCGCCCAATCCAGCCCATCCAGCCCGACGAGCAACAAACGGTGGTCAGACCTCATGCGAATCCTGCCTCACCATGCGACGCCGCGAGCGCAACAGCACTGAACCTGACAACAGCGCCGCCAGCATCGACATATTCCCTGGCTCTGGAATCGCGGAAATTCCCGCCCCCGCTCCAATCGACTGGTTGAGCACGCTTTCGTAGCCGAACGACTTCAAGCTGATTTGGCCCGCTCCATCCTCGTAGTCGAGCAATGCCCAGCCATATTGATAGTCACTGCCTCCCGCAGACATCCGCAACCCGAGGTAGCCTTCGCCATTGGTACCGTTCCAAGGTCCACCAACAGTCCCACTGTCCAGGACCGCGGACGTGCCCCAAGTGCCCTCTGCGCCGATCAATGCACCACTGCTGAATTTGTTGTTCTGAACGCTATGTGAGCCTGTGGCGCTCACAGTAGGTTTTCCATTAAAACTTCCGTCCGGATGAATCGAATAGTCGTACCCGCTGACAGCCCCCGCAACGAATCCCGCGTAGGGTGCCGAGCCACTCCGGTCGAGGTCAAAATAGATCGTCCCGCCGTCTGTATTTGTCGATATTGTCAGATCCAGCGCGGATACATCCGTCGTAGTCAAACTCGCATGGGCAGCTGATGCTGACACCAAGCTGATGGCCCCGATCGAAGCGGCCTCAAGGTTTTTTCTGCGGGTTGCTGTCTTCATTGTTGTTGTTCTCTACGATTTTTTTCGCTAGGGGCGGGCTGAACTTGAATCTACAGCCAAATAAGGCATGCCACCTTGGTGAAATCCTGCCGACGCTCTAATATACTGCGTCCGGGGGTAGGGCGATGGTTAAATAATAAATTAGATCTATTGTATTATCACCTGGTTCCTTGTCTGACATGGTTCGCCATCTGGTTTGATATGATGGCGCGATTTAGGTTATTCACGGCAATCGTCCCATAGGCGGCCGTGAGGCTTGGCGGTCATTCCGTGGGACGTCTTGTTCGCCCTTTCTTGGGGCGAGGTTCATCTCCCTCAATGATCTCGCCGCGAGGAACCAATGACATGGCATGAAGAAACACAGAACGCGAGGCTCCCTTGGCTCGCTCGGAAAGAATGTCGATGGTCTGAATGGCGGAAAGCTTCTCGGCCACCGCAAGGCTGACAAAATGATTGATGGAAATGCCGTCCGCATCGGCGGCCTGCTTGAGCTTGCGGTGCAGCGAATCAGGAAGTCGAAGGCTCTTGTGGGAGATTTGGGCAATCCGCCCGATGATCGCATCCACCGCCTGCCTAGGGATGAGAATTCCAGAATTGGGGCGGACAAGAACGTCGTCGTATTCGGACGTCGAGCCCTGCCGCCGGCGCGCAGGATGGTTGTTGATCTGAGATTGTGGAGCTGATGCCGGTCGGCAGCGGCGATTTGCACCCATTAACGTTGGACGTCTTTCGCATTCATGTTCCGGGCGGGAAGGGGATCGCATTCCGGTGATGGGAACAGGCAATTGAGCCGTGCAAAAATTTTATCGGATTGTAGCGGCGTGTCTATGACCGCCGATGCCCCTGAACCGCCAATGAACCTGCATTTCCAGCGAGCGCCATCCCATCCACATCGGCGCTCACAGTGCGCCGCTACAATCCCCCCCCCCCGCACTACCATTCAAGCCAGCTCTGCGGCGCATTTTTCTCAATTCACCCTGATTTGACGCGCATCCCTCGCGCGAAAATCCCGGCAAATCATGAAAAACTCACTTTTTTGTTCGAGCGAACATCTTTTTAGCTTGCGTTTATTCGTTGCTGCGGTAAACAAGCTGCACACCAACCACCCACCCCATGGCCGCCAAACAATCCTCTGAAGAATCCGCCGCTGAGAAACACGCCGAAGCCCGCAAGCGCAACCTCGACCTCGCCATCGCCTCCATCCAAAAGGAATTCGGTGAGGCCGCCATCATGCGCATGGGCGATGGCCACCGCGTCGATGTGGACGTCATCCCCACCGGCAACCTGCTCATCGATCGCGCATTGGGCGTCGGCGGCTTCCCGCGCGGCCGCATGGTCGAGGTGTTCGGCCCGGAGTCCTCCGGCAAGACCACCCTCACGCTCACCGTCATCGCCCAGGCCCAGAAACGCGGCGGTGTCGCCGCCTTCATCGACGTCGAGCACGCGTTGGACCCGCAATACGCCAAAAAACTCGGCGTCAACATGGACGACCTGCTCGTTTCGCAACCCTCGTCCGGCGAGGAAGCCCTGCAAATCTGCGAGGCACTGGTCCGCTCCAATGCCATCGACGTCATCGTGCTGGACTCGGTCGCCGCACTCGTCACCAAGCAGGAACTCGACGGGGAAATCGGCGATTCCACCGTGGGTGCGCAGGCCCGCCTGATGAGCGCCGCCATGCGCAAGCTCACCGCGCTCGTGTCCAAGGCCCGCACCGTGGTCATCTTCACCAACCAAATCCGCGAGAAAATCGGCGTCATGTTCGGCAATCCCGAGACCACCCCCGGTGGCCGCGCACTCAAGTTTTTCTCCTCGCTGCGCGTCGATATCCGCCGCATCGGCCAGATCAAAGCCAGCGACGGCACCGTCACCGGCAACCGCACCAAGGTCAAAATCGTCAAAAACAAGGTGGCTCCTCCCTTCACCGAGGCCGAGTTCGACATCATGTACAACGAGGGGATTTCCTCAACCGGCTCGTTGCTCGACCTGGCTCTGGAAATGGAAATCGTGCAAAAGCGCGGCTCGTGGTTCAGCCATAATGGCACCCAGCTCGCCCAAGGCCGCGATGCCGCCAAGGAACTCCTCAAGGGCGACCCCGTCCTCTACGCCGAAATCGAAACCAAGGTCAAGGAACAGCTCGAAGCAAAGAAAAAGAACTGATCCTTAATTCAAGAAAATGCTTACCGCAAAGCCGCAAAGGTCGCCAGGGGACGCGGAGCAAGACAGGATGATTCTCGATACCCCATTTCCCTTTGCGCCTCTTTGCGGCCCTTTGCGGCCTTTGCGGTAAATCTTCAAGTTCCTCGGGAGGATCACCGCAACTTCAGGGAAGCGAACTCGCCGGGCAACCCTCTCGAGTTGGGCTCGCTGCCTCAATTCTGAGGCCCGCTGCCCGGGCCGGTTGCGCCGGGGCGGGCTCGGCCCGGCCCGGCTCCTGCCGGACCTCCAGCTCCGCCCGGGCCACCCGCGCCACCCGGCCGGGGGCGTGGCCGGGTGCTGACGGCGGGCAGCCCTTTTTTCACCTCGGTGAGCTTCGCGCCGAGACGCTCGGCGACGTCGCTTTGGCTGGCGAGCAGGTCGGTGGTTTCGCGGGGGTCTTTGACGATTTGATAGAGCGAGCGCTGGCCGGCGGCGGTTTCGATGAGTTTCCACTCCCCGTCGAAGAGCGCCAGGTCGATGGCGGCAATGACGAAGGCACCGCGGTCGATGACGCGGCCCTCGCTCAGAGCTGGCCACAGGTTTTTACCGTCGAGTTTGGTGGGGTCGGTCACGGGCGCGCCGGCCGCAGCGGCGAGGGTGGGGAACACATCGTGGACGGCCATGGGTTGCAGGCTGGCGCTGCCGGGTGTGAGGTGACCCGGCCAGCGCATCAGGCAGGGCATGTGGATGCCGCCATCGAAGACGGTGGCTTTGCCGCCGCGCAACGGCGCGTTGCTGCCGCCGTCGCGGCCAGCCGCGCCGTTGTCGGAAAAGAACAGCACCAGAGTGTTGGCGCGCAGGCCCTCCTCATCAAGAGTCGCGAGAATCCGCCCGATCGAGCTGTCCATCGCTTCGGTCACGGCGGCATAGATCGCCGCCGCCTCGCCCAGCGACTTGTACTTGGCTAACAACTCCGGCGGCGCGCTGCGCGGGACGTGCACCGCGTTGAAGGCGACCTCGATGAAGAACGGCCGCTTGGCATCGCGTTGCTTCAACTGCCGGATGGCTTCGTCGGCAAACAGATAGGTCGAGTAGCCGGTCTCGTTGAGGGTCTTGCCATCGCGCTGCCAATCGATGGCATCGCGCTGATTGGTGTGTTTGAAATAATCAATCTGCGGGCCCAGAAAGCCGTAGAAGTGGTCGAAGCCGCATTGTTGGGGCACGACGGATTGGCCGAGATGCCATTTGCCGACCAGCGACGTTTGATAGCCTGCGGCCTGCAGGGTGCGGGGCAGCGTCGCGATTCCGGCCGGCAGATTTTGTTGCGGGCCGACCACATCGGCGATGCCGAAGCGGCGCGGCATTTGCCCCGTGAGCAGTCCGGCGCGGGTCGGGCTGCAAACCGGATAGGCATAGAAGCGTTGCAGCTCAACGCCCTCCTTGGCGAGCCGGTCGAGTTGCGGCGTGGGCAGGGTGGCATGATGAAACCCGACGTCGCCCCAACCGAGGTCGTCCGCGAGCAAGACCAGGATGTTGGGTTGGGCCGGGCGCTGCTGCGCGCCGCTATCGCCGCAGCATGCCACCAGGGAGGCGATGAGCATGGCACGCATGGATAGAGCCGGGACTGCTAACAAAAACGAGGCGGGGCGACGGGGCGGTGGCTTCGGATGGTTCATAAATGAGTGAGGGCGCTGCCAATCAGCACCATCGTGCCTGCGAGCAGGCGGATGAGGGAATCGCTTTTCATAGACGCTGTATTGCGGTTAGAGTGAAGCGGACCAAGGGCTGCAACAAACTGACATTATCGGGCGGTCCGCACAGCGGGCTGTGCGGACCGCGGCGGCGGGATCATTGCTCCATCGGCGGCCGCGGTGGCGGGCCTTGGCCGTCGGGGTTGCCCTGGCCATCGGGAGCGGCACCGGCACCGTCAGCAGGGGGGCGGGCGTCTGCGCCCGGGGCGCCGTCGCGCGGCGGTGCCTGACGCGGTGGCCGGATCTGTTTGAGTTGGTCCATTTGCTCAGGGGTGAGGATTTTCTCGAGCTTGGCTTTGATATCCGCCTCCAGCTCGTTGATTTGCTTTTGCTGCTCGGCGGTGAGTTTCAGTGCCTCGGCGGCACCCGGCGGCAACAGGCGTGGCCCGCCCGGGTGTTGCTGCTGGCCGCCCTGTGCGCCACCTTCGGGTGGGGGTGGCGGACGGTCGCCGGCCTGCGGCGCGGCGGTCTTGTCCTTGGCTGTTAGAGACCCTGCCGACACACTGAGTGCCAGCGCCAGAATGATTGCTGATGGTTTCATGATGGATTCCTTTGTGTTGTTCGTTCCCTCCATTTCAACCGCCCGCACCGCCATCGATGCAGTAAACAAATCGGTTGGAGCGCAGGAAAAGTTGTTGGCCCACCAAGGCGGGCGTGCCGTTGAAGTCGCTGTCATCGCCGGCCAGCGTGTTGTGGGCGAGCTGGGCAAACTTCGGGTCGGCCTGCAGCACGAAGGTGCCCGCGCGCCGGCTGGTGGCGTAGAGCCGGCCGTTGGCCAACACGAGCGAGGCATAGAATGGCTTGTTGCCGCGCAGTCCGGGCAGGCGTTCCTTATACACCATTTTGCCGGTGGCGGCCTCCAGGCAAGTGGCAAAACCCTGGTCGCTGACAAAATAGAGGTGGCCCTTGCAAACCACCGGCGAGGGCACGTAGGAAGCGGTTTCGCTCGACCACAGGACATGGGTCTTGGTGACGTCGCCCTTGCCGCCTGCGCGCACCGCGACGGTCCCCTGCTGCGGGTACCCGCCGGTCGCGTAGATGACGCCATCGGCTGCCACCACGCTGGGCGAAACGTTGCCCTTGATGGGGATCCCGGCAAACCAGCGCAACTTGCCGGTCTCCGGATTGAGCCCCCACATTTCGCCCGGCACCGCGAGTACCAGATCGCTGTGGCCGCCCTCGCCATCCACCAGAATCGGGGTGACAAAACTCAGGTCCAGCGCGGCCACCTCGGTCTTCCAGATCTCCTTGCCAGTGAGCTTGTCGAGCGCGTAAATGGCCCGGCTCTCGTCGGCCGCGTTGACGATCAGAGTGTTCTGATAGAGAAGCGGGCTCGCCCCAGATCCCCAGTGGCGGGGACTGGAGCGCTTGCCGAGATTGACCTTCCAAAGTTGCTTGCCGTCGAAATCAAATGCCAGCGCCCCGGTCTTGCCGAAAAACACATACACGTGTTCGCCGTCTGTTACCGGCGTGTTGCTGGCATAGCCGTGCTCGGTTAGAAAGCCGCTGAACGGGTCTTCCGGCAATTCGGCGGCCACCGTCTTGTCCCACAGGATCTTGCCGCTGGCGCGTTCCAGACACACCAGATGGCGTTGCAACTTGTCCTGGCTGTCGCCGCTGCCGCCCGCGCCGTAACCCGAGTAGCAGGTGACAAACATCCGCTCGCCCGCCACGATCGGGCTCGACGAGCCGGGCCCGGGCAGGGCCGTCTTCCACTGCAGGTGGCTCGATTCGCTCCAGCTGGTGGCGGGCCTGGCGTCAGCGGCGGCGATGCCGGCACCGTCCGGTCCGCGAAAGCGCGGCCAGGTGGCGGCACCGAAGGCGTCGCCCGCCAGCAGGGCGAGCAGTGAGACAGTTAGAACATGGGTGGTAAGGGTGACGGTTGCTTTCATGTCATTGCGATTGGATTCAGCGCTGACTATGTTAAGTCCGTATGTCGAAACAAAGGAAAATTGTCAAGATTGTGTAAACCTGCCCGCTACTGGGCGGTCACTCCTCTGGCAGCGGGTCGTGGATGAAGCGGAAATTCTGGCGCCGGACGTCATCGTCGGTGGGCATGAAATTGACCGACTTATCGGACCACTCGATGGCGGGTTTGCGATTGCCGCGGGCGAATTGCAACTCGGCCATGGTATCGAGGTAGGCGGCCTGGTTCGGGTGGTTGGCCAGCGCCTGGTGGAGATGGGCCTCGGCTTCATCGAGGTGGAGTCTGGCGCGGGCGGCGAGCCAGGCGGTGGTGTTGCGGGTGTTGTGGGAGAGCGGGTAGCGTTGGATGACGGCTTGGAGGTGAAGCCAAGTGATTTCAAACCATGCGTTGTGCTGTTGGGTGAGTCCGGCCTGGCGCAGGGCTGGGAAGAAATAGTCGGCCAGCGAGCCATCGCAGGGCAACAAGGCGTGGCATTTTTCCAACATGGCGAGGGCGGCGGCCCGCTCGCTGGCAAGCAGGCTGAAGGCATGCGCCTGATCGGCTTGCAAGCGCAAGCGGAGGAATACCAGGGGTAGACTGCCGCTGAAACTGCTGCCGCCATAGATTTGGGCGAGGGCTTCGGAGGTGGCGGCGGCCTGATTCCAGAGGCCGCGTTTGAGTTGGTCGGTGGAGAGGGATTTCAAGATTTTGGCAAAGGTTTCGGACTCGGGAGCGGCCTCGCGGGCGGCGCGTTCCCACCACAACGAACAGCGCTCGTAATCGGCACCGAAGGCGTAGCCATCGCAGATGTGTAAATAACTCGCGGTATCGCCGAGGGCGAGCTTTTCGACCCATGCGTCATGCACTGCGGCGTCTTCCGGGTGACCGGCGCGGCGCAGGCATGAGGCCGCATAAGCGTGGAGGTCGGGGCGGGCTTGTGAGCTGGCGTCGGATTCCCTGGCCAGGAGTTTGAGGATGATTTGGGAGGCCTCTTCCCAGCGGCCGGCGGCGGAAAATTGCAGCAGGCCGAGGCCGTCCAATTCGGTGGCCGTTTCGCCGGGCGGCCGCAGGTCGCGGATTTTCAGGCAGGTGGCGGCGTCGCCGGTTGGCCCGACGATGGACGCGAGAAGCTTGAGGCAGAGCGTTTTTTGGTCGCCATCGGCTTTGGTGATGGCGGCCCAGGCGAGGGTGAGCCACTGGTCGCGGAGGTGATCGGGGTCTGCGCCATAGCCGGAGAGGGCGAGCATGGCGGCGAGGCGTTGTTTGCGGGTGGCATCGGGCTGGAGCTCGGCGAGCCACTTCCAGCAGGCGAGGTTGTCATCGTTGTCACCGAAGGTTGCGATAACGAGCTGCTCCCAGCGCTCGGCGTCGTCGGCGGCCCAGCGGGTGCCTGCGCCCATCAGCGGGCCGACGATGCCAGTGCGTACGAAGCGGTTGCCGAAGAGGGCGCTGATGAAACTGGTGAAGACGTCGATGTCCTTTTTGGCGAGGCGTGCCAGCGGGGCATCGAAGGCCGCCGCGAGTTCCTCGTCGAGACCTCGATTTTCCAGAAAGCTGGCGAGGGCGACCAATTCGCTTGTCGCCATGTCGCTGGTTTCGGCTTCTTTGATGAGGCGCTCGAAGCGGGTCTTGACCCAGGCGGTGTAGTCGGGGTTGTCCGGGTCGAGTCCGATGGCGGCAAGTGCTTCCGGGATGCGTTCCAATGCCTCGAAATAGATAAAGGCGTCTAAGGGAAAGGCTTTGGTGTACGCCGCTTCGGTGGCAGCGGTCTCACCGAGGAGAAAGAGCGAATTGAAGGCGAGGGTGCGGCTGTTGGGGTTGCGCGAATTGAGCAGTTTGAGGGTGGGCTCGAGGTCGGCCTTGCGGAGGCCATGGTCTTGCCAGCGTTTGAGGGCGAGCGGCGAGTAGAGGTCGGAGTCCGGGACGGCGCGGCGACTGGTCGGGTGGTGTTCAAGCCAAGGCACGGGGTCCCCGGCGAGCATGGCCATGGTGGCGGCGAGCAGCGGTTCGCCCGCATCGATGGCGGCGGCGTGGGCTTCGGTGAGCCGGCCGGCGGCGCGTTGGAGGGCGAGCTGCCAAGCCAGCGCGCCTCTGGCTTTCGAGGCTTTGGCGCGTTTGAGCTCGTCTTCGAGGGTGCCATTGGCGCGGTGGAACGCGGCGAGAGCTACGAGGCTCTTGGCATCCGCGGGGGCCAGCTCCAACAACTCCTGAGCACCCGGGCCGTCGTTGGCGACGAGGCGTTCGCGGGCGGCGAAGATGGCGATGCCGCTGACGGTCGATTGCAGGTCGCTGCGGATTTTCGGGTCGGTCTCGGCGGCGTAGAGGGTGAGGATTTGGCGGTAGGCGCGTTTTTGCCGCATCTCCTTGAGGAGGGCGATTTTGTCACCGAGCGCGGCTTTTTTGTAGCGCTCCACCAAGGCGATGACCGATGGGTCGGTATCCGGGGTGATGTGAAGGTCGATTTTGTGGAGAAGTCCCTTGGCGCGGTGGGCTGCTTCCGGATCGCTGCCGGCGGCGGCCTTGGTCAATTCATCAAGGGCGGCCGCGCCGAGCCGCCAGAGTTTTTTGGTGGCGGCTTCGCGGACTTGGAAACTGTCATCGGCGAGTTGGGTGATGAGGTCGGCCAGCGCGGGCTGGGGGTCGGCCAGTGCGGGCTGGGGGTCAGCCGGGGCTGGCTGGGTGGGTGGAGTGGCGGTTGGCGGAGCCACTTCAGCAGCCACGGCCAGCGGCAAGACGGCCAGACAGGTGAGGAAAGCTGCGCCAAGGGGGTTCATGGAGGCCTGAGGGTCCGCGATTTGTCCGAAAAATCAACTCCGATCCTTGGAAAAAAGAAAAACCGCTGTGCCGTTCTTGGCGCAATGAGCCACGTTCCTAAAGCTCAATAAGTGGGATCGCTTTGCCTTCATCGGTCTTCCAGTAAAGGCATGACCTATCCGGCAAGGTAGTGATCCCGGTTCCATTGTATCGGTTCGGGCTTGCAACCAAATCGAACGCACACAGCAGTCGATAGGAACCATAGGCAGCTTTTGCCGGCCCGCAATCCAATTCTTGACGCTGACCGAAATTTTTTTTGTCGGGCTGGGTGTGGGTGCGGCCGCCGGGGGGGGTAGAACTCAGTATTGCAGTGGTTTCTTTGCCACGAATCAGGGGAATCCACCGTGTTCAGCCCGTTGTCTAAAACGAGGTCGTCAACTGAGTTCTGGGCTTACAACGGGGGTTGGCCGTCGGGCAGGAAGCGGCTGACGCAGTAGAGCACGACCAGGAGGACCAGGCCGATGCCGAGGCTCCAAGCGATGAGTTTTTTCTCGATCGGCAGCAACGGCTCGTAGTCTTGCTGCATTTTTTTGAGTTCCTCGCCGATTTTCGGTGTGTCAGCCATAGGTCAGTTGGGTTGCGGGATTGGAGGGTTGGGAAGGTTGAGGCGGTCAGGGATGGACCAGTGGCGGATGAACTCCGCCAAAAAACACCCAGGAGATGATCAGGCCAAACCAAATGATGAAGCCGAAGAGCCCGACCGCATAGACGGCGGCGAGCCTGCCGATGCCTTCGTCCCAGAGCTTTCTGAAGTTTGAAATCACCCCGATGGTGAAAAACGTCAGGCAAAAGAACAGCACCCGGAAGATGTTGGCTTGGTCGGTCGACGCCTTGGCCGCCCCGGCTTTGATTTCCTTCTTCATCTCAGGCACCGCCACCTGCACCAACTGGCCGGTGGCCGGATCCAGCTTGGTCATCGTTTTCATGACCGGCACCTTGTCCAGCCGGACGAGCCCGCTGGCTGGGTCGGTGACTTTCACTTCCTTGGTGACGGCCACGAGGGATTCGGTTTTGACGAGCGCGGGAAATGCCAGGCCGAGGGTGAGGAACAGGCCAAAGGTGAGGACGTAGCCGATGATGAATTTAGGGAAGCGATGCCAGATTTCGATGGGGCGGACTTTATCGCCGTCGCGTTTTTCGATATGGTTGGCCCAGATGTAGGCGAGCACGAAGGCCCAGATGCCGATGAAGATATCGATGAACACCTTGATGCTGGTGGCCGTGTTGAGAATCCAATCTTTCTCGTAGATGATGCCGTTGCCCGCCGCCTTGGCCAGAATCAAGGCATCGGTGATGGCACCGGCTGCCGTCGCCGCACCGTCGGTTTTGACGGCCAAGCCCATCCAGGCGCCGGCCACCAGCGGCTCCTTCCACAAGAAAGTTTGCGCCAAAAACGGCAGCAGCAACAACTCGACGACGGCAAACACCACCACCAGCGACGAAACCATGATGGGCACCATCGGCCGCGCCCGGATCGCCCCGCCGGTGGCAATGGCGGCCGACACCCCGCAAATGGAGATGCCCGAGGCCAGCGGCGCCGCCCATTCGCGGCTGAACTTGAAGTATTTGCGGGCGATGTAGTAGATCACCGCCCAGTAAATCAAGTAGGCCTCGACGATGGCGCAGATCCCGCGGAACATGATGTTCCATGCCAGGCTGGAATTCTCCAACGCCTTGATGCCGACCCCGGCTCCCATGATGACAATCGCCGCTTTGACAAACAGCTCGGGCTTGACCGCTTCCTGCAACAGCGCCGCCAGCCGCGGGAAAAAGTTCCCGATGAGCAGGCCGGCCATCAGCGCCAGCACAAACCCCGCCTCACCCGTGAGCTTCAGTGACCAACTGATACCAAATTTCTTGAGCTCCGCCGGAGTGGTCGCGGCGATGTTGGCGTGATTACCCAGCACCCAGCAGGCAAAACTGATGGCGAACGCCAGCGTGAAGGCGACGGCGAATTTGCGCGAATTGCCGCCCAGCAGCCAATTGCCGGTGCCAATGAGGACGCCCATGAAGAGATAGGTTGCCACCACCGCCAGCCAACCGGACATCCACTTGAACGAGGCACCCGCCGGCGTGATGGCCTTCGACAAATCCGTCCAAGTGCCCACCTTCGCGCCAAAGCCGAGCAGTTCGACGCCGAAAAAGACCCCCAGCGAGAGGACAAAAACCGCCAAGCCGGTCCATAGCGACAGCCAGTCTTCGCTGATTCTGGGTCTGCGGGCACAGTCGTTTGCTGGAGAATTCATCGGCTTGGCTGGCGCGCCGGGCGTGCTCAGGATCAGCCCTTACGCAACGCAAACAACCCGCCACGGGCGACACCATCGGATTGCGCCAGAGTTACAAGCAAATTCCGGTTGACCGGCCGCCTAGCGGCTCAGATCATCCTGATAGAGCAGCTTGAAGCCGCTTTGATGGAGGATGGACACGGCGAACTCGTAATCCTCGACGTGCAGGGCCAACAGAGCCTGCCCCTTTACCGAGGGCAGCAGGGCGTAGGCAAAATCGATATTGGTCTCGGCGACCTTGAGGATATCAAGGCATTGCAACAGATCGGGGCCGGCTTCGCGCAAGGCGACGACGATGAGCTCGCAATCGGTGTGTGGGATGCCCTTTTCCATAAACACGGCCGCCGCAGCGTCCGGATCGGAAACCACCATCCGGGCCACCGTGGCATCCCGCGAGTCCTGCATGCTCAGCCCGATGACCTCGACGCTGGCTGCCCGCAGCAGCTTGACGATTGAGGACAGCGCGCCGGAACGGTTCGGCAACATGACGGCAAACTGGCGCACTGGCGCGCCGTGGGTGATGACTGTGGGGAATTCCATGGCGCTTGAAAGGGGGGGGATGGTGGAAAATCAACCGCGTGCTCCACGCAACGGCAGGGTGTGCACGCTGCCGCCGGCCACCTCCGCAATCACGAGTTGGTTGGGTCTGACGTCGTTGATGACGTATTCCAGGCCGTCGGCCCCGCGGAAATGCTGGCCCGGGGAGGCGGTGTAGCGTTTGCCGGTATTGACGTCCTCCACCAGCGCCACCGGATCATGGGCGCTGGAGGGCACCCCGGCAATCAACTCCCGTGTCGCTCCGGTGGTGGTGTCCTTGATCTCCACCACCGACACCTCAGTCGGCTTGCCGAGGTTGGCCTTGCCGCTCTTCATGCGGCGCTGGACATTCACGACGACGAGGCGCGAGCCCGGCAACGCCGCCCCGGCACGCACATGCACTTCGGTGGGTGTGGCCCCCGCCATGCGCAGCGTCGCGGTGTCGTTCTGCACGGTTTTGACGGTCACCGGCAGTTCGCGTTCGCGGTAATGGCGCATCACCAACTGGGGGCCGGCTGGCCCGCCAGAGCCGGCGGCGGTGGTGGCGGCACCTGCGCCGAGGGTCTGTCCTTCCAACGCGGCGGGCACTGCGCGGGCCGTGGCGCGGTCACCCTGGCCGCTGCGGGTTGCGGGCTGGATGGCCGGCTCACGTTCGGATCCGGCTTCGACCGCAGCATCCATCGCTGCGGCGATTTGGGCGGGCGAATCGAGCACCAGTTCGGCGGCCGGCGGCTGCTTGAGGATCAAGTCGGCGATTTCCGGGTGGCCCTCCTGGGTGGCGAGGTCGGCGGCGTTGTGTCCGTCCGGGTCGGTGGTGAAGCGGCTCGAGCCGAGTTCCAGCAGTAATTCGACCGCCTTGGCGTGGCCGTTTTCGGCGGCGAGCATCAACGGGCTGCGGCCATCCTCCATCCGGGCGTAGACCGACGCGCCATATTTTGTCAAAACATCGATCACCTCGGTTTGGCCTTGCAGCGCGGCGGCCAGCAGCGCGGCATCCAGATCCTCCCGTGTGTGAACGGCCAGCTCCCCGAGTGGCCCGGCACAACCCTCGCGCACGCCGAGCATCAGAGCGGTGTAGCCGTCCTTGTCCTTGAGGCGCGGGGCGGCACCTTGCCGCAGCAGCCAGCGCACCATCCGGGTTTGCTTGGCCAGCACCGCCACCATCAGCGGCGTGCGCCCGGCGGCCCCCGCCAGGTCCACCGCCAGCCCCCGGTCCAGTAGGTAAGTCGCAGACTTTTCCGCGCCCGCTGCAGCGGCGGCATGCAATGCGGAATCGCCGGCCGCATCCCGGGTATCGACCGCCAATCCGCCCGCGATGAATTTTTTCAGCACCGCCACGTTGTTATCGCGGCTGGCGCGGAACCAATCCTCGGGGGTGAGTTGGTAGCCAACGTCGCGGAGGTCGGCCTTGACCGCCTCCACGCGTTTTTTGCAGGCCGCGATCCCGGCCGTGGCGATCACGCACAGGGCGGTGGCCAGGAGGTTGCGGGCTTGCCACTTCATGGTCGGCAGCCTACTCCGGCTGGCCTGATAATCCAATGCTTATCTTGCAGGGCCGCCAATTCGTGGTGCAACCCTCGCGATCCAGGGCGGGCCGGATCACTCTCGTCCGCTTTGTTTCATGCGCATTTTGACCGGAGAACAGGCGTCCTCGGCGGTTAGCGAAGGCAGCCGTCGCGGCTGTTGCGCCCATGCGCGGCCCGCGAGGTGATGTTGAAATTAGGTCAGAGTCTGAAGGCCGGATCCCTGCCTTTAGAAACTGCGGTAAAGAGTGATTGCAAACCTGTCAGGACAGCTCATTATTTCTAATCGAATTCTCCGCTTGCCGGGGCGGCGCGAGCCGACGATCTATGACCCATCCAACCCATGTGCAAAAATTTCCTGCAATCAGCCATGCTCGCCGCCGCGCTCGCCTCCCAGTTCGCGGCTGGTGCGACGGCGCTGCTGTTTCCCAACTCCGACTTTGAAACCGGCACGCTGGCCAACTGGACGGCCGTCGGCGCGGCGTTCAGCACCCGCCAGCCGACCTATGGTGACAACACGACCGCTCGCGGCAACGTGTCCGCCCTGCAGCAGGGCAACTATTGGATCGGCACTTTTGAAAACTACGACGGGATCACGGGGACTCCGGGAGCGACTCGCGGCGACAGCGCCACCGGCACGCTGACCTCGCAGGCCTTCACGATTGCCAAACGCTACATCACGTTCCGCATGGGCGGCGGCAACCTGACCGGCCAAACCGGGGCCAAATTGGTGTGCGAGGGCCAGGAATATGTCATGGGCACCGGCTTCAACAGCGAATCGATGTTGCCAGTGACTTTTGATGCCGCGGCGCTCGTGGGCAAGAGCGCCACCATCGTCATTTACGATCAAGCCACCGGCAGTTGGGGCCACATCAATGCCGACGACTTCGAGGCGAGTGACACGCCCGCCGACGTCGGGTTCCAGCTATGCCCGGGCTACCCCAACGCGGATCCTCCGGGCGTCGGCTACGACCAACCGTTGCGCCCGCAATTTCATTTCAGCTCGCGCCGCAACTTTGACAATGACCCGAATGGCATGGTTTTCGATGGTCACGACTACCATCTGTTTTTCCAACACAATCCGCTGGGCTCCAGCGGCGGGAACCAAACTTGGGGTCACGCCGTCAGCAGCGATATGATGCACTGGCGGCAGCTCGATCATGCGCTGCTTCCCTATCAGGTCGATGGCCGCAGCGGCGTGATTTATTCCGGCTCTGCCGTGGTTGATTTCAATAACAGCCTCGGCGTCCAAGTGAGTTCGCGCAAAACGCTGGTGGCGTTTTTCACCTTTGCCAACAATGCCGCTAATGGTTCCCCGGCCGGACCTTACTATCAGGCCATGGCCTACAGCACGGATGGTGGCGTGACTTGGCAGTATTACAACCACGGGCGCGCGGTGATTCCCAACCAGGGTTTTGACACCACCGAGCGCGATCCAAAGGTGTTCTGGCATGAAGCCTCGCAGAAATGGGTGATGACGTTGTGGGTGCACACCAACCCGGGCCGGGTGCGCTTTTTCACCTCCACCAATCTCAAGGACTGGACCTTCGCGTCCGACCTGCTGCGGGATTGGGCATTCGAGTGCATGGACGTGTATTTCGCGCCGGTGGATGGCGACCCGGCCCAAACCAAGTGCGTGATCTCCGATGCAAGCTTCGACTATGAGATCGGCAATTTCGACGGCACCACGTTCCACACGGAAGCCGGGCCATTTCAGGCAGGCCAGGGATTTGATATCTTTGCAAGCACCCACAGCAGTAATTTCTATGCGGCGCAAACCTTCAATCAGGCGCCCGGGGGCCGCACCGTGCAGATCGGTTGGATGGCTGGCGGACCGGATTCCGTCACGACTTACGGACTGCCCTTCAACCAGCAAATGTCATTTCCCTGTGATCTCACCTTGCGGACTACGCCCAGCGGGGTGCGACTCTGTGTCTATCCAATCCCTGAGATTTCGGCGCTGATCAGCGCGACCCATACCGTGACCGCGCAGGCCCTCACCACGACGAGCAACCTCTTCGCCGGCATGGGCAACCTGGATCTGGTCGATCTCTCCTTGGACTTTGATCCCGGCACCGCCACCCAGGTCGTCATCGACTTGCCCCGCACCACCGTGCGCTACGACGTGGCCAGCGGGATCGTCAGTTTCGTAGCGACGGACGGAACCAGCATTCCCGCCGTGACCGGCGCGCAGTTTGCGCGCAACGGCCACGTGACCCTGCGCCTGTTGCTCGACCGCCTGAGTCTGGAAGCTTATACGTTCGGCGGTGAGAGCTTCAGCGCCCATTACGTCAGTCCTACTTACGGAACCACCACTCCGTCGTTGAGGGCCGTGGGTGGCTCGGCGTATATCTATTCGCTCACGGTGAATTCGCTCAACTCGTCGTGGACGCCGGAACCCCCACTCTCAACGACTCTCCTCAATCCCGGCTTCGAAGCAGGAATTCCCAGCGGTGCGACCTTCCACAACACGGTGCCCAACTGGACCACGTTTGGCGACTGGGCGGATGCCGCGGGTTGCTGGGACAACAGCGGCAACGCCCTGACGCCGGCCGCCGGCTATCCGAATTTCAGCGGTCTGGGCGCGGCCTCCCTCAAGGCGCGCAACGGCAGCACGGAAAATCGCGCCGGCTTGTTCCAGTCGCTCGGCCATGTCGCCCTCAATGATGTCGGCAAGACCTACACGCTGGGCGCCGATCTGGGCGCGCGGATCACCGACGGCGCGGGCAACTATGCTTATAGTGGCGATCTGAGCGTGTCGTTCCGCAAGGGCGTCACCGGCGGGGTTCCGGGTGACAAGGGAACCTTGTTAGGAGCGGCCGGCCTGCGCAGCGTCACCGCCGACGATGCCCTGCTGCCCTCGCTGGCGAGCGTTGCTCTAGTTAGAAAGACCGCCACCTTTACGCCCACGCTGGCAGACGTCGGCAGCGAGGTGTTTGCAGTGATCGACCTGCTCAACGCGTCGGCCAGTGCCACGGCCACCGACGGCGAAAAGCCATACCTGGCGGACAACGTGACGTTGACTTTCGCCCCGCCGCCGCTGGCCTATGAAGGATTCGACTACGCCGCGGGCTCCGCCAATCTCACCGGCATGACCGGCGGCAACGGTTGGGGCACGGCGTGGCAAACGGTCAATGGTGGCAGCGCGGACATCGTGACCGACAGTCTCGCCGCCACGGGTAACGCGCCGGCGGGCTCCGACGCGGCTGCGCTGGGCAACAGTTGCAATCTGGCCACTAACCGCCGAGTGGGGCGGATGCTCGACACCACGGGGGGCGGCACGTTCGGCTCGCGTGGCTATCTCGATGCCAACGGCCGCATCGGCGCGGACGGCAAGTCCATTTATATCAGCTTTCTGCAACAGCCCAACGGGACTACCAGTTTTTACGAATTCGAACTCCACCGTGACGATCTGGGCGACCCGGGCCGCATCGGCGGCATTGGCAACGACCAGGGCGCCAGCACCAACGTCTTCCTGCGCTCGGGCACCGCCCAGACCGCGGTCGGCCGCGGCACCCTCGCAGTGAATTTTTATGTGTTGCGCATCGACTTCAAGCCGGGCAATGATGATGTCTATGTCTATCAAAACCCCAGCTCCGCCAGCGAGCCGGGCGTGCCCACGCTGACCAAGCTGGGGGCCGCCGACATGTCGTTCAACGGCATTTCGCTCGCCGCGTTTAGCGGCAGTCGCAGCGTGGCCCATGATGAAATCCGCATCGGCGCGACCTATGCGGATGTGGTGTCCGGCAGCAGCCGGCCGCCGCCGATCCGGATCCTGCCGCTGGGCGATTCCATCACCTATGGCAGCGTGCCCGGAAGCTACCGCAACAAGCTCTATCATTGCGATAGTTTCTCTGTCCCTTTATCGACGTCGAGTGACGCAGCAGGTGGCACGCGCCGGGCTTGGTAATGCCGCCCTTTTTCATTTGCCCGACGACCCAGGTGCCGAGGTAGGCGGGGGTGATGCGGGTGCCATAAGCGCTGAGATACAGCGCTGTTTCGTCGGGCAGGTGGTCGAACAGCACACGGGCCTCGGCCAGGAAGCGGTCGAGCCACCAGGCGGCGCGTCCACCCCTGGGCAGCAGGCGGCTCGTGTCGCCCTTGCCTTGGCGGGCAAGCAGGGTGCGGGCGGGATTCTTCACAGTTTATCTGTCACCTTGTACGTGTCACCTTATACGGTTTATCTGCACCTTGTACGTTTTAAGTGGCGCGTTTCACGAAATCGTGCCACATAGATGAGCGATCTGGCGCTTGTCACGCCAATCGCGCCACATCCATAACCGGAATCATGCCACTTCAGATTACAGCACAGGAATTGCAAGGGATCCTTGAGGTCGTGGCTTCTGCGGCTTCCGGCACCTCGGTTGGGGGCTTGATGGCGGACGAACGACTCGATTGCAAACGCCGCACCCTGCAGCGCCGCCTCGATCTTCTGTGCGGCCAAGGGCGGCTTGTCGCCCAGGGCGAAGGACGCGCCCGCCGCTATCTCGTAGTGGCATCGGCTCCCGTCAGCGATCCGCGCCCGTCGTCAACGGATCAGGACTGGCTCAGCGCCGAGGCCCATGAAATCCGTGCCCTCATCAGCCGCCCGCTAAGTCAACGCCGCCCGGTCGGTTACGATGCAGCCTTTCTGACCAGCTATCAACCCAACGCCACTTTTTACCTGCCTGCGGCCACCCGTCGCAGCCTTGCGGTGCTTGGACAGGTCGGCATCACGGATCTGCCGGCAGGAACCTACCTGCGCCAGATTCTCGACCGCCTGCTCATCGACCTTGCTTGGAACTCCAGCCGGCTTGAAGGCAACACCTACTCGCTGCTGGAAACCCAGCGACTGCTCGAACTCGGAGAAACCGCAGATGGCAAGGCATCTCAGGAAGCCCAGATGATCCTCAATCACAAGGCCGCCATTGAAATGCTGGCGGACCAGGCGGAAGAAATCGGCTTCAACCGCTACACCCTCTGCAATCTCCATGCGCTGCTATCCGACAATTTGCTCGGTGATTCCGCCGCTTGCGGTCGCCTGCGTGACCGCGCCGTGGGCATTTCCGGCAGCGTCTTTCTCCCCTTGGAAGTTCCGCAGCAGATCGAGGAATACTTTCATTGCATTCTGACAAAGGCAGCCGCAGTCGAAGACCCATTCGAAGCCGCATTCTTCGTGATGGTGCAACTGCCCTATTTGCAAGCCTTCGAGGACGTCAACAAGCGGGTGTCCCGGCTCGCTGCCAACATCTCCCTGGTCCGCCACAATCTTTGTCCGCTTTCCTTCGTCGATGTCGAAGCCGAGGACTATCTCAATGGTCTCATCGGCATCTACGAACTCAACCGCATCGAGTACTTGCGCGATGTCTTCGTTTGGGCCTACACGCGCTCCGCCCAACGCTACTCTGCCGTTCGCCAGTCACTCGGTGATCCTGATCCCTTCCGCTTGAAATACCGCGGCCAAATCGGCCACTGCGTCCGCGAGATCGTGCAACAAATGCTGACACCGGCCGTCTCGATCCGTTGGATCCAACGCAACGCCAAAGACATTCCGGCAGCAGACCAAGCTCAATTCATCGACACGATCAAAGCCGAGCTTGGCGGCCTGCATGAAGGCAACATCGCCCGCTACCGTCTCCGCCCCAGCGAGTTCGCGCAGTGGCGATCGACGGTCACAGGCCGCCGCTACAATGCGGCGCCGCCCTCGATTGCCACGATCTGACAAATGCCGCCGGCGATGGTGAAGCGGACGTTGCAGCCGCAGAGGTCGGCACCGAAAATGCGGGTGGCGTCGGTGGTTTGGGTGGCGGGGCGGGGGTCGAGCGCGAGGGCTTCGCGCAACACGGCCTGGGCGCGTGCCGGCAGCCGCGCAAACGCGTCGAAGGCATCCTGATGGACGGTCACGGGCAGGCGGGGCGGGGCCTCGCCGGCGAAACCCGCAGCCGCGTCCGGCGGGCATTCCGCATAGGGCAGGTAGGGTTTGATGTCGAAGACGGGGGTGCCGTCGATCAGGTCCAATCCGCCCAGCCGCAGGACCGGAGCCTCGGCCGGTTCGCGATCGATTCCCTCCAGGCGGACCAGTGACAGGCCGAGGCCGTTGGGCCGGAACGGCGAGCGGCTGGCAAACACCCCGAGCCGTTGGTTGCCGCCCAGACGCGGCGGCCGGACGGTGGGGTGCCAGCCTTGGTCGAGGGTTTGGTGAAACCCGAAGATGAGCCACAAATGCGAAAACCCCTCGATCCCGCGAACCGCCTCGTCGCTGCGGTACGGGTCATGCAAAACCAAGCTGCCCCAGGCGCTCGGGCACAGGCCCGGCTGGCGCGGCGCGGCGAATTTACCGCCGAAGCACGAGCGGATCACGCCAATGGGATCGATTGTCATGGGACTGGAAACGAATGCGGGCCGCCGGAGGGTGTCCGGCGGCCCGCATGGGTGAGGTCAAATCAGGTGGTGCCAGGGCACGGGGTTAGCGCGTCTTGAAGTGGATGCTGCCGCGCAGCACCGCGCCTTCCCGCCGGCTGTGAATGGTCAGGGAGTCCAATTCCGCCATCGCATCGAGCAGCTTCGTCCGCATTTCCTTGCTGGAGGTGAATTTTTCGAGTTGCGGGGTGTCCTCACCCAACACCGCCTTGGAATTCTCATCCACCAGTTTCATGGTTTCGGCGAGGCATTCCTGCATCGCCTTGAAGTCCACTTTGATGTATGCCCCGGTGCGCCCGGCAGTCCCCTTATCGGCAGTGGCGAGGAGTTCCAGCGCACGGTTTTTCGAGGTGGAGGCGGCAAACCACTTGTCGCCCACCGTCACGGATGGGACAAAATCATCACTGAGGCAGGGCAGGGACATGTACCAGGTCGTGTAGCCGGCTTTTTCCGAACTCATCGGCTTCTGCATCGGGATCTCCTGGCCGCTGACCTCGCTCACCTTGGCCAGCAACTTGGTGCAGGCCTCGTTCATCTGCGTCCAGGACGCGGCCAGCTTGGCGCGGTCGGTCACCGGCGCGACCATCGTGGCGCGCGGGAAACGGCCTTTGTCAACCAGCAGTTGGGGGATGCCGGGGAGGGCCGGCACGGTGCCTTTGAGATCGATGACGACCGCTCTTTCCTGGCCGAGGCCACCGGTCGCGCCGCCTTTGAGGGCATCCCACAACGCCACCGCATCGCCGCGGAACTTGTCGTTGAACAGGGTGGCCATGCTCTTGAATTGCTTGAGCGGGCCGTCGTCGCCGGGCAACTCGGAAACTTTCATCGCCATCGCATAGGCCGTCTCCACCAGCGCTTCGTAGTAAGCGCGGGCTTTGGCGTCAAAGGCGGCCTCCGACGTCACGTCGGCGAAAAAGGCCACATCAGCGCCCTCGCCCAGTTGGCTGAGTTTGGTCGGGGTTTTCCAATCGATGGCACCCGCGTCGTAACCGCCAAAGGATTCCACTTTGAGCCCCTCTTCGAAATACGCCACCATGCCGA
The DNA here is from genome assembly GCA_903908495.1 of Akkermansiaceae bacterium. Taxonomy (GTDB): domain Bacteria; phylum Verrucomicrobiota; class Verrucomicrobiia; order Verrucomicrobiales; family Akkermansiaceae; genus Luteolibacter. Next base: position 7,848 of record CAIVSK010000053.1, on the reverse strand, counting down.
GCGCTTCCATGCCCCCGAGCTTGCGCAACGCGGCTTCGCGGTCGGCCACCATTTGCAGCAAGGCTTGCAGGTCGCGGGTGTCGCTCAAGCCGTCCTCACCGGCCAGCCCGTCGCGCAGGCCGTTGGTGTAGGGAATAAGCCCGGTTTGGGCCTGGTTGATGGCTTTGGCGACGCTATCGTTGCCGACGATGAGGGCGGCGAGTTCCTTGGCGGCATAGGCATCGCTGAAGGCAAGTGCGCTGCCGCTGGCGAGCGACTGGGCAGGCTCGCTCACGAGGTTGCAATCCGTTTCGGCCGCGCCGATGAAAATCACCACATAGTCGCCGAGGGTGGCGGATGCGACCACCAGGTTTTTCTTGGCGACAGCGGCCAGCAGTTTGGTGCCGGTCTCGGCACCCAGCATTTCGTCCATCGAGCCGCGGTCGGTGGCGATCTGCTCGGAGAGTTTGGAGCCCACCAGTTTGAAGCCGGTGAATTTGGCGCCGGCTTTCTCGAAGTCGAGGGTTTCGACCATTTCGCCGCCCTGCCCCATGCTGCCAATGGCTTCAGTCACGCCCGCAGCCACTGCCGCTTGTTTGTCCTTGGTCGTGCGAAACGCCACGTAAACGGGCGGCATGCTGGAGCGCTCCAGCAGCGCCACGCCGGATTCCGGGTCATTGACCAGATTCTTGACCAGATCCTCGCCGAAGCCAGCTCCCATGGAACTCTTCAGAGTGGACATATCACCGGCCTTCACCGCCGCTGCGTAGGCCTTGGCCAAGGCCCGGATTTGAAAATAATTGAGCCGATTGCCGAGAGTGCTGAGATTGACCAGTTGTTCTCCGGCTGATTTGCCCACCGCAAACGTCACTTCCAGGCCGAGCATGTCGCCCGGTGTGAACGGACCGGCCCCCGCGTCCTCGCTATCGTCAGCGTCGGCAGGCACGACTTTCACGCCCATGTCCGGCTCGGCGGCAGCGCCGTCTTCCGGTGCCGCAGCGGCAGCGCCTAGCAGGGCACCGGTAGCGGTGCCAGCGGGCTTGGTGGTCTCCTTGGGTTTGGCGGCGGCGGCGGGTTTGGCCTTGTCCTGCTCGCCTTCCGGAATCGCAAAATCCTCGTCCTTGGGCTTTTCATCATTGTCCATGCCGGCACCCGGCACCATCGGCGCGCCTCCTTGCAGGCCCATCATGCCAAGCCCGAGTTGGTCCCCAATGACTTTCCAGAGCTTCATGCCCTTGGCGCGATCGCCGATTTTCGTGCCGTTGTAGACAGAAATCACCGACTCCGTGGTCTGCGGCAAATAACGCACGAAACCGAGCTTGGCGGCTCGTTCCTCCGCATTCAGCGCCTTGACTTCCTGCGGCGGCGCAACCACCGCCGCTGCCGGCTTGGTGGGGCTTGCGGCAGGAGTCGCCGGGGCTGCGGGTGCGGCAGGTGCAGCCGGATGGGTCTCGCCGGGACTCGCTTCCGTTGGAGCGGTGGACGCTGCCGGTTTGGCTGCTTCTTCTGTCTTCTTGCATGCTCCGAACGATAATATCACCGCCGGAATGACCACCCAAAATAATCGCGTTTTCATAGACGCATCAATACTAGCGGTTTGCCTGCCTGCTAGCAAGCACAATGGCCGCCACCGCAAAAATACCGGATTGCTCCCGCAGTGGCTGCGTTGCGCCCGCCTCATTTCTTACCCATGATTGAATTTCCGGGGTTGCGCAAGTGCCTGCTTCGGGCCATGCTGGCGCTCGACGCACCCTCATGGCCGCCAGACCCACCACGCCCGCCCGCAGCGATTTGTTCCCTTTCGACCTCGTCCGCCCGGAAATCGAGCGCGTCGAGGCGTCGATTCGCGAGCAAATCCGCGCCTTTGATCCCGCCGTTGAGCCCTACGTCGATTACGTCTGCAACACCTCCGGCAAGCGGATCCGCCCCGCGCTCGCCATCCTCGTCGGCGGTGCCACCGGCGGCGTCAATGACAAGCACCTCAAGATCGGCGTCATCCTCGAACTCATCCACATGGCGTCTCTCGTCCATGACGACATCATGGACGGGGCCACCACCCGCCGGATGGTGCCCACGGCCAATGCCAAGTGGGGCAATGCGTTGTCTGTGTTGCTGGGCGACGCGCTGTTTTCGCATGCCATGACGCTGGCCACCGATTTCGACAGCATCGACATCTGCCGCAAGGTCGGCGATTCCGTGCGCGAAGTCTGCCAGGGCGAAATGATCCAAACCCAGCGCCGCTTCGATCTGTCGCTGTCCAAGGAGGACTATTTCCGCATCATCGAAATGAAGACCGGCGTCCTGTTTGCCGCCGCCACCGGCCTGGCGGGCAACCTCTCCGGCGTCGATGCCGCCACCGAGGCCAAGCTCTACAGCTACGGCATGAAGCTCGGCACGGCTTATCAGATTTACGACGACTGCCTGGATCTGGTCGGTGCCGAGGAAATCGTCGGCAAGACATTGCGCACCGATATGGCCAAGGGCAAACTCACCCTGCCCATCCTCAACTTGCTGGAAGCCGCGTCCGAAGCCCAGCGCACCAAACTCAATAAACGCATCCTCGATCAGCAACCGCTGGACCTGCCGGTGCTCGTCGGCATCGCCGAATACGAGGGCTCCATCGAAAGCGCCGTGGATACCGCGCTGGGTTTGTTGGAAGACAGCCGCCGCGACCTCGAGGCCCTCGACTCATCGGTCCACAGCGACGCGCTGGCGCAAATCACCTGGTTTCTCGCCGGCCTGCTCAACCAGTGCCGCCGCTAGGCCGCGGCGTCAAATCGCTGGTTTCGCGCTTTGACATGCCGCGAAACCTGCGACAAGCTGGGGCGCAACCTCACTCTTGAATTACCCCATGGCCTACGATCTCATTGTCATTGGCGGCGGCCCAGCCGGCTACGTCGCCGCCATCCGCGCCGCCCAACTCGGGAAAAATGTCGCCTGTGTCGAAGCCGACCGGGCGGGTGGCACCTGCCTGAATTGGGGGTGCATCCCGACCAAGGCGCTGTTGAAAAATGCCGAGCTGTACCAGACGCTCACCCACAAGGCGGCGGAGTTCGGTTTGAAGATCGAGGGATTATCCTACGATTGGTCGGCGGTGATTGGCCGCTCGCGCAAGGTTTCCGGACGCTTGGCCGGCGGCATCGAATTTCTTTTCAAGAAAAACAAAGTCGATTATATCAACTGCGTCGCCTCGATCGAAGGACCGGGAAAAGTCCGCGTCACCGCCGCGGATGGCAGCAGCCAGACGCTCGAGACCCGGCACATCCTCATCGCCACCGGCTGCAAGTCCCGCGGTTTGCCGCTCTTGCCATTCAATGGCAGCTCGGTGATCAGCTCCAAGGAAGCGATGGTGCTCGCCACCCAGCCCAAGGAGATGATCATCATCGGTGCCGGGGCCATCGGCGTCGAGTTTGCCTATATCTATAACGCGTTTGGCACCAAGGTCACGCTGGTGGAAATGCTGCCGCGCATCCTGCCGGTGGAAGACGATGAGGTCGGTGAGACGTTGGAGAAATCCCTGATCAAACAGGGCATCCGCTGTCTGACCAACACCAAGGTCACTGCCGCCGCCGATCATGGCGATCACGTGGAAATCAGCGTCGAGGGGCCCAAGGAAACCGGCGTCATCCGCGCCGATGTGTGCCTGGTGGCCATCGGCATCCAACCGGTGCTGCCCGGCGGCATGCAACCCGTCCTGACGGATCGTGGCTACATCCAGGTCGGCGAGCGCTATGAAACCTCGCTGCCCGGCGTCTATGCCGCTGGCGATATCACCGGCCCGCCGTGGCTCGCCCACACCGCGTCGTATGAGGCGGTGCAGGCGGTGGAGGGGCTCTATCTGGCGGGCCACACCCCGCGCAAGGTGAAGAATTTCCCGGGCTGCACGTATTGCCACCCGCAGGTGGCGTCGGTCGGCAAAACCGAGCGCGAGCTCAAGGCGGCCGGCACCGCCTACAGCGTCGGCAAAATCCCGTTTTTGGCGATTGGCAAGGCGATTGCCGCCGGCGAGCCGGAAGGTTTTGCCAAGCTGCTCTTTGGCAAGAAGCACGGTGAGTTGTTAGGCGCGCACATCGTCGGCGAGAACGCCACCGAGCTCATCGCCGAAATGGGCCTGGCCCTCGATCAGGAACTCACCGCCGAGGAAATCCACGCCACCATCCACGCTCATCCGACGATGTCGGAGGTGATCCACGAGGCGGCGCTCGCCGCCGAGGGCCACGCCATCCACGTCTAACGAGGATTCGCCCCGGGCGCGGGGACTTCAAGACCCATGACGAAGAATTTGATCTAACGACAGCGTCCCGGGCGTTTCAAGGACTCTACCCAACCCACACCCTCATCCGACCATGAAACTGAAGTTCTGCGGTGCCGCCGGCACCACCACCGGTTCACAGCACCTGCTGGAGGTCAATGGCAAGCGGATCCTGTTGGATTGTGGTCTCTACCAAGGCAGCCGCAAGGAGGCGTACGGGATCAACTGCAGCTTTCCCCACTACGCTCCGGCGGCAGTGGATGTGGTGATTTTGTCCCACGCCCACATCGACCACAGCGGCAACCTGCCGAACCTGACCAAGAAGGGATTCACCGGCAACATTTACGCGACCGACGCCACGCGCGACCTCTGCCAGATCATGCTGGCGGATTCCGCCCGCATCCAGACCGGCGATATCGAATGGCTCAACAAGCACCGCAAGCGCGACGGCCTGGAGCCGGTGACGCCGATCTACAGCGAGAGGGACGCGGAGATGTGCCTGCGCCAGTTCGTGACCGTCGGCTACGAGCGGCCGATCCTGGTGGCGGACGGGGTGACTCTAACATTCTTCGACGCGGGCCACATTCTGGGCAGCGCGCAAGTGTTGTTGGAGGTCAATGACCACGCCGATGGCAAGACCAAGCGGTTTTTGTTTTCCGGCGATGTCGGCCGCGGCCACAACGAGGTGCTGCGCGATCCGGTGCCGGTCAGGGACGTGGATTTCCTGCTGATGGAGAGCACCTACGGCGGGCGCGAACACGAGGCACCGCCGGGGGTGGGGGATTACTTTGCGGAAGTCATCCGCCAGGCGGTGAAACGCGGCGGCAAGATCCTGATTCCGGCCTTTGCCGTGGAGCGCACCCAACAGATATTGTATATCTTGAACGAGTTGTTCGAGAGCGGCAAGATCCCCGAAATTCCGGTCTACGTCGACAGCCCGCTGGCGGTTAGCGCCACCGAGATCTACCGGCTCCATCCCGAGTCGTTCAACACCGAGGTCTACGCCGCGCTGTTTGAGAAACAAAACCCGTTCGGGTTTGAAAACCTCACCTTGGTCAGATCGGTGCGCGGCTCGATGGCGCTCAACGAGCTCGACGGCGTGGCGATCATCATATCCGCCTCCGGCATGTGTGAGGCCGGCCGCATCCTGCATCACCTTAAAAATAATATCGGCAACCCGCGCACCACCGTCTTGTTTGTCGGGTATTGCGCCGATAACACACTCGGCCGCCGCATCTGCGACGGCGCCAAGGAAGTCCCCATCCTCGGCGGCCGCTTCCAAGTGCGCGCCAAAATCGAAAGCATCGATTCGTTCTCCGGCCACGCCGATCACTCGGAATTGCTGGATTATTTCGACCGCACCACCGGCCCGAAGCAAAAAGTCTGGCTCGTCCACGGCGAGACCGAGCGCTCGGAAATACTCCGCGAAGCCATCGCCGCACGCCACTCCGGCGCGGTCGTGCTGGGCGTGCTGGGGACGGAAGTCGAGTTTTAAACCGGAGCGGCGCTTGCCATGCCCCGTGTCACGGCCACTGCCGTCACACGGGATATCGGCAAGTCCCGCTCCCAAGTCCCATTGCGGGCTTGGCTCAGTGGGTCACGCGCGAGCGGTTGCCCGAGGTCAGGACGCGCACGCGGTCGCCGATGCCAAATCCCTCACGCGGATTGACTTCCTGCACCACGGAGAGTGAGCCGCCTTCATTGAGACGCACGGTGATTTCGATGCCATTGCGGTTGCCCATCGATTGTTCGACATTGGATCCGACGGCACCGCCGACCAGGGCTCCACCGACGGCACCGGCCGTGTGTGCGGCGCTGCCGCGGCCCAGTTGGCTGCCGAGCAAGCCGCCGGCCACAGCCCCGACCACGGTGCCGGCCTCGTGATTACCCTCGATTTTCACCGCGCGGATGGAGGTGATTTTGCCATAACTGACGGACTGTGCCTGACGGGTGTCACCGTGCCGATAGACATCACCGGTCATGGTGTCTTGGGCGCATGAGGCAAACAGCATCGCAACTGGCAAGCAAACAAGGTATTGTGTTTTCATCGGCACGATTCTAGCCCTCCCGCAGGGGAACACAACCCGAAATTTCGGTCGGGAGGGTGTACTGGTGCCCGCCCTGATCGATCTCAAACACCGGGCCCCGCACCCATCGTCAGGTGGATGATCCGGGTGATTTCCAGGGCCACGCCGAGGGCGGCGGTGCCTTGCTGACCGCTCACGGCGGGGGCTGCACCGGCGGCCACGCTGTTGACAAACGCCTCGAGTTCCAGCCGCAGCGGCTCACCGGGCTCCACCGCCACGGCGGCGCGCATGATTTCCATGCCTTCCTTCCAGTGGATGTGGCCGGATTGCTCCTGGTAGTCGAGCGACAGATAGCAATCTTCCTGGAACACCCGCAGCTTGCGCATGCGTTCCGGGCTGATGCGGCTGGCGGTGACGTTGGCGACGCAGCCATTTTCGAAGCGCAGGCGCGCATTGGCAATGTCCTCCTGGCCGGTCAGGACCGCCACGCCCACCGCGTCGATGCTGGCGATGGGCGAGCGGACGAGGTGCAGGATGATTTCCAAATCGTGGATCATGAGGTCGAGCACCACGCCAATATCGATGCTGCGGTTGGGAAACGGCGATAAGCGGTGAGCCTCGATGAAACGCGGGCGGGAGAGCTTCTTCTCCAATTCGCGGAGCACCGGATTGAAGCGCTCGATGTGGCCGATTTGCAGCACCCGCGCCCTGCGCTGCGACGTCTCCACCAACACCTGCGCGTCCGCCAGCGTCGGCGCAATCGGCTTTTCCATCAACACATGCATCCCCAGATCCATCAACCGGCAGCCGACCGCGCGGTGCGCCACGGTGGGCACCGCCACACTGGCCAGATCGCACAACTCGGCGAGGGCTTCCAAGCTTGCCACCGGTTGCGCGCCGAATTCCGCCGCCACCGCCGCCGCCCGCCCCGCGTCCGCATCGTAGACGGCGGTGAGCACCGCGCTGTCTAACGATGAATACACCCTGGCATGGTTGCGCCCCATGGCACCCGCACCCGCGACTCCGGCTCGAATCTTCTGCATGCGGCAAGGTTAGAGCCGCCCACACTCGCGCGGCAAGCCCGCGCTGCAATTACTTCCAGGAAATCACGTCGTCCGACCCGTTGTAGGGGGGCGGTTTCCGGTTGCGGCCTTCTTCGCCGCCTTTTTTCCCGTCTTTGCCGTAGCTCCACACCACAAACGATTGGTCGCGTGGTTCGGTGTCGGAATACACGGCCAGGTCCTTGGTGTCCAGGTAGGAGTCGTTCTTGCCCGGGTTGGTGTTGTTTTTTTCCACCAGCACGGCATTCGAATTGGTCGATTTGAAGGCATTGACCGCAAACATCAACTGCCTGCCCCATGGATCGTTGAGCACGCCATCGGGGGTCACGCCGTTCTTCTTCTTGTCGGCCACTTTGAAAATCATGTACACCTCTTCCTTGGGATTGATGTCCTTCACGTTGTAATCAAGCGGGTGGTACGCCAGGTTTCCCGCCTGGCCGCCAAGCACCGCCACCACGATGCCGTTGGAAAATTCGCCACCCACGTCGCCATACACCGTGTCCTGGCCGGCCGCGCGTTGTTCGTAGGG
>CAIVSK010000052.1 GCA_903908495.1 Akkermansiaceae bacterium | reverse complement strand
TTCAAAAACGGCCGGTTCAACGCCCGCTCCGTGCCGAACCGGCTGTTTTTCAAGCATGGCGAGGTCAAGGACCCGTTCCTCGGCGCGAGCAGGGTTTGTAGCACCGGATTCACGCCCCGGCCGTGGTGTCAACAGGTTCGCCGGAGACCTGCGGGTGAAGGTAATTGAATGACCGCGCCACTGTCTTACAGGTCGCGGAATTCGTCTTCGGTGAGTTGCGCCTGCCTGAGAATGGAACGGAAGGTTCCGCTGGGAACATCCCCGGTGTGCATCGGCAGGTAGGTCTGCCGGCCGTCCTCGTGACGCAGCACCAAATGGGATCCGCTCTGCCGACGTTCCTCGAAACCGGCACGCCTGAGCTTGCGCAGCACTTCATTGGCCTTGTGCGGCATGTCAGGCGACCTCCACAGTTGCGAGGATCGCCTCGGATTGGGGAGTGATGGATTCGCCATGGGCACGTTTCTCCTCATTCCACAGCTTCACCAAATCACGGGCGGCCTCCAAGGCGCCCTCCATTCCAAGCCCATGCGTCGTCAGGCTCAGGGATGGCACATGGGCGTAGTAGTAGCCCGGCATTCCTTCCTCGGCGGGCAGGCGTTCAAGCATTACGGCGTATCGCATGGTGGCAATTTGATCCAACAACCGGTGATTGTCTAGGTTTCAATTGTGGCCAATTACCCCGTTTGTAGCAGAGCCGCATCGACAGGTTTGAAAATAGTTCGCCCATCCCAACAATTCCCCTTGCCACCCGGCCCCCGAATCGCTTGCCTCCACCTGTCCGCTCCGGCGGACGGGGCCTGATAAACCTCACACAAAGCGGTTGGCAATGACCGCAACATTGCCGCCAAACCGACCAAACGGCCGGGGAGGCGGCGGCGCATGTCCAGGCCGCCCTTTCGGGGTCGGCTAAAGGCCGTTGCGGTCGACTTTGTGCGGCTTTATCACTCCCCGTCCACCAGGAAGGACGAATTCCGTCCTTCCTGCGATGAACTCACGTCCTTCGACCCCCACGCCGCTCGTCCTTTGTGCGCTTCTGGCAGCGCTCACCCCGGCCCCTGCCGAAATCGACTCCGGCGGCGGCAATTCTTCCGGCGGCACCCTCAACAATCACTCCTCCATCGGCGCGGCTTTTGCCACCGTGACCACCCAGGGCGGCGCTACCCTCAACCATCCGGGGCTGATCGAGGTGCTCTATCCGATCACACCCGCCTCCGTCACCGACGTCGATGGCAACGGCCTGCCTGATGGCTGGGAAATCCTCCACTTCGGCCATATCGGGGTCGATCCCAATGCCGACCCGGATCACGACGGCGCCACCAATCTGATGGAGTATCTCGCAGGCACCGACCCGAACAGCGCTTCCTCCGTGTTCCGCCCGCAAGGAAGTTACACCGCTGGCATCTTCCACATGCCCATCCAAACCGCCACTGGCCGCAACTATCAAATCTGGGTTTCCCGCGACATGAAAGCCTGGACGCTGCAAACGACCCTGACCGGCGACGGCACCCAGCAACCGTTTGATTTCGACGAAACCAAGATTCTATCCGGCCCGCTCCACAGCAACATCCATCCGTCCAACTATTTTTTCCGCGTCGCCATCCTCATCCCCTGATCCTCCACCCCGTCTGATCCCATGAAAACACTTCATCATCTCCTCCCGATCGCTTTGTTGGCCGCCGCCGCCCAGCTCGCGACCGCCGCCGTTCCCTCCACCATCAACTACCAAGGCCGCCTCACCAATGCCTCCGGCGTCCCGCAATCCGGCAGCAAGGCGATGAGTCTCAAAATCTACGATGCCGCCACCAGCGGCACATTGCTCTACGCGGAAACCCTGGGCAGTGTCGCCGTCGATACCAACGGCGTCTATGGCTTCCAGTTCGGGGCCGCGGGCTCCAGCAGCACCCTCGTCACCGAAACCCTCGCCACCACCGACGGCACTTCGCTCACTTATACCAAAGCGCTCAGCAACACCCCGGTCGTCGCCGGCACCGCCAGCGTCACCGACGGCACCTACAGTTGGAACGAGACCACCGGCAACCCCGGGTCACCGGCTGCCGCCACCACAACCGTCATGTATGGTTTCGTCGTCGGTGCCAGCGTGACCACCGGCGGCTCCGGCTATGCCTCGGCCCCCACTGTCACCATCACCGGCAATGGTTCGGGCGCAGCCGCCACTGCCACGGTCTCCGGCGGCGCGGTCACAGCCATCACCATCACCAGCGCCGGCAGCGGCTACACCACCGGTGCCACAATCACCATCGCAGCCCCACCCGCGCCCTTCACCGTCAACTACACCGGCGGCTCCATCACCGCGACCTACGCCACCGCCCCCGCCGCCGGTCAATCCATCACCGCCACCTACCGCTACTCCGCAGGGGGGATTTCAGGTGCCCTCGCGGCAGGAGCCGAACAGTGGCTGGAACTCACCGTCGATGGCACCGCCCAAAGCCCGCGGCAGAAAGTGCTGGCGGTGCCGTTTGCACTCAGATGTAAAACGGCTGACGTAGCGACAAGCATTAATGAATCCTCGCTTGCAATCTCCACGCTGGCCCTTTCTCGGCTAATTGATGATATTGCCCTCTCTGGGATCAATTCGTCGTCTTATCGGTGGGAGGATTTTCCCACCAGTCAAGCGGGAAGAAATGGACTCGTTGACCAAGTAACGCTCTCCGGTTTACGCTGGGATGTTGCAACAAGCTCTCTCACAAATAGAGCGCTATCATTCTCAGGAAGCGGAACGACCCCCCTAGACAAGACATGGCAGATAAACGGATTCATCTCGGACATTCATGGAACCTTCAATTTCTATGACGGTCGAGTGGCTGGTAGTCTTACGTTTACTTATGCTGACAACACAATCTCCAACAATATTCCACTTTCACCCGGAACTAACCAGACTTACGGTAATCCAAACCAAGAAAAACAAGTAAGATTGATTCATATTTGGATGTGGCAGACAAGTGGTAGCGGTGATGGAGGGGCTGTTAGTTTTATCCCAACGTTCAATCAATTGGTGGAAAGTACGGTTGATATCTCGATGAATAGTGTCTCTAATGCAGTCTTTGCACTCCGTTGCATGACAACCGGGATCCTGAGTGCAGGACAGGACTTTAACTCATGCCTCTTGTGGAGGATACGATACTCAGATGGCACGATGTCAAATACGCAGTCTTTCGGGTCGGAAATTTACACAACCCCTGGGAAAATAATTACGTCCGTTAGACTAGTTTCGGCACCTTCGGTGCTCGGAAATCGTACATTTGACATATCTAAAGTTGTAGTTCGGCTTCTCTCAAACTAGATCGCAATAGATAGTATAGTCAAGATGTATGATTAATTAACCGGATCCAAAAGTCATGGTAAACTTTACTGACATCATTGCTCCATCGTCATTTCGAGTTATTGCCGGAACGATGCTTCCCGGCATTGTAGGGGTATGGCCGTATTTCGCTCTGGCCTATGGCAAGTTTCCGTGGATAGAATCTGTCCTGAAAGGATGGCCATGGGCGATAGTCATCGCAGTAATTCTATTCACCTACAGTGCTGGTTTGGTCTTCAACTCCTTGGGTACGTGGCTTGAGGAGAGGTTGTATGCCAGCCTAAAACTGGAGAAAGGGGCTGCCGCGGACGAACGCTGGGAATTCTATCTTCTTCATCGATAGGGTCAGTCCTCGCATGGTAACATTTGTTCGAGGTATCGCAGGCATTTCCGCACTTTTTTGCGGTCGGTCCCCAGCCGGATCAAACGGCTTGCAGAGCGGTCAGGGCCTTTTCTCAGGTGCCTTATTGTGCGCCTTTTCGCGCATGAGATGGTGGGGCTGGAATCCTTGAAAAGCCAAAGTGGATGTCGTTAGGTCGAATTTTCTTCTCTTGTGTCTTCAAGTCTTGCGTCTTGGGTCTGAAGCGCCGTATTGTTAGGGTTTGACCGCCCGCCGGGATTGAGCCACAGCGGTGACGCGCTGGCGCTTGCCACGCGCATTTCTAACGCACTGGCAATGCAGCGGCTATCCCTGGATGCTCCGCGCCACGGCGGGCACGCCCGCCCCAGCCCCAGGCGGTGGCGAGCCACCGCACTCAAAGGAGAGGTGGCCTCCGGCCGCCATGGCCCATGTCCATTGGGGTCAGTTCCGCTTTTCGAGCATGGTGTAGTGGAAGCGGCTCGCGCATGCTCGAAAAGCGGGACTGACCCCACGCCTTTCCTTTTGGCCGGTTAGCGTTTCAGTCGATACGGGACCTGGGTGTCCGCGAGGCGGCTGGCTGGCGGGGTTTGATCCGGCTCCAGCACCACGCGCACCTTTGCGCTCAGAGCTCTGGCCACGCGGCGAAGCATGCTCAATGAATGACCTTCGTAAGCGGGCGATTCGAGGCGGCTGATCTGCTGCTGGGAAGTCCCGAGTTTAAGTGCTAGCTCGCGTTGGGAGAGACCGGCCTTCTCACGCAGTGCGGCAATTTGCAGTGCGACATCCCATGCCTCACCCGCCCGCTCGAACCGTTGCGCAAAATCCGGATCTCGGAGTTGCTCTTCCAAAAAAACATCAAAGTTCGTTTTACTCATGGTTCGTTCCTTTCTTTCCAATCGCGCATCCGTGCCCGCGCCGTATCCAAGTCGCGGGCCGGGATGGCCCGGCTCTTGTTCCGAATACCGTGGACGGTCACGATGCGCCGCCCTTTCATGAAAAACCACAACACCCGCGTGTTCAACTTCCCGACGTGCCTCAACTCAAACAGCCCGTCGTTCAGCGCCTTGGTGAGCGGCTCGCGGTGACACTGGCGATGGCGCAGCCTCTCCAACCCGGCAGCTACCGCCGCGAAGTCGCCTGGGGCACTGGCCTTGAGTTCTAGCAGGAAGTCCCGCACGGGACACTGTCCGTCCGCAGTCACATAGAACTCTACCGTGAACTCGATCATGGCGCAACATCAAATTTGGTATCGTTAGAAATCGACGTTTTCGTCCGGCTGATGACCAATGCATCTAAGCTTAACGACACCGGCGAGGAAAGCCATATTTCGCGCTGTTTGATGAACGCGTGTCGATGGGGCCCTCGCATGGTAACATTTGATAGATACGTTACAAATACTTCCGTACTTCTTTGTGGTCTGTGCCCCCTGCCGGATCAAACGACTTACGGATCGGTCATGTCTATTTCTCTGTCGCATTATCAGGGGCTTTTCACGAATGACAGGGTGGGGGCTAGATATTCGCCACCTGCCGGGATCCGGCACAGCAGTGTCGCGCTGGCGTTTGCCACACGCACACCACACACTGCGCGGCCAAAGTGTGGAGTGCGGCGCGATGGGCGCAGCCCGCCGCGCCGCATAGGCTATCTGATATGGGTTGTAGCGGTGCCTCTGTGAGCGCCGCTGCGAATGAGATGACGCCTGCGGGTTCCATGGCAGTTCATGGGCATCGGCGGTCATAGACGCGCCGCTACAAGGCGAGAGATAGACTCATGCAACTCCTAACAAGACTGGGAACCTCGCCGGATCGAGCCAAGGCGGTGTCGCGCTGGCGCTTGCCACGCGCAGTCCACACGTGAGCGGCTACTGCGCGACCCCTGCGCGGCCAAAGTGTGGAGTGCGGCGGGAAGGGTGGCGCCCGCCACGCCGCTTTGGCTCAACCGTGAGAACTGCGCGGGATCCCACCGGATCCAAGTCGCACTCTCGCGTGTTTGGGCTTGCCGGTTGCCATGGCTGGCGCTGGTTCATCCGAGCGGCTGCGGCTTGAGATTTCATGCCGCATCCATCCCTGCCCGCCATGCCCGCGAAACAATCCAAAAAGAAGAATTCCGCCGCGATTCCGGTGCCGCCGGTCAACGATTGGCGCACCACCGACCAGGATGAGATTCTCCGACGCGTCCAGCGCGCCCGGGATGAGAAGCACTCCATCATGAATCTCGAACCGCTACACCCGGTGTTCTCGCAGTTCCGGGCAAGACGTCACGCCATTCCTTGAATCCCGCCGCCGTGCCGGGGAACGCCTGATCCTGCGGCGCGACTACGAGACCGGCGTCATCGAAGGCCGCCACCCCGAACACGTCTCCAATAAATCCTCAGCATTGTCCCGACCGGCGAGCCCGGGCCCAAGCCGCCGCCCGCCGATCCGGCGCTTGCCTTTGCGGCGAAACAGGCAAAGTTCGCCCAATTTCTCATCGCCGAAGACCTCGCCGATGACGCGGCGACCCATCAGAAAGCGGCCACCAAGGCCCTGGCCCAAGCCAGTGCCATCGAGAATCATGTCAGAGAATCGCCGTCTATTTGATGGCATCGAGGGCGAGGTTCAATTTGAGGACATTCACGCCGTCCACGCCGAGGAGCCCGAAGGCGGCCCGGTCGGTATTAGAGGCGATGAGTGTCGTGACTTTTTCCGGCGGCAGTGCGCGGGCCTTGGCCACGCGGGCGACTTGCAGCGCGGCGTTGGCGGGGCTGATGTGGGGATCGAGGCCGCTGCCCGAGGCGGTGACGGCATCGGCCGGGACCGGCTGGTCAGCTGCGAGGCCGTTGCTGGTTCGATAGGCCGCCACCCGCTCTCTGATGGAGTCGGCGAGCTTCTGTGAGGTCGGGCCGAAGTTGCTGCCGCCGGAACTCGTGGCATCATAGCCGGTCGTGCCCGCGGCCGATGGGCGTGGGTGGAAATACCCTTCGCCGCTGAAATTCTGGCCTAGCAATGATGAACCGATAATGACGCCATGCTTGTCCACGATCAGGCTGCCGTCGGCCTGGCGCGCAAAAGCGAGTTTGGCAATGCCGGTGACGGCGAGCGGGTAGAAGCCGCAGCAAACCACGGCAATCACGAGTGTGGCAACCAGGGCGGGGCGGATTTCTGCGAGGATTGTTTTCATATCAGGCGAAGTTGAGGGTGGTGATGACGAGGTCGATGGCCTTGATGCCGATGAAGGGAATGACCAGGCCGCCGAGGCCATAGATGAGCAGGTTGCGGCGCAAGACGGCGACGGCGCCCAGCGGCCGGTAGGGCACGCCTTTGAGTGCCAGCGGGATGAGAGCGACGATGATGAGCGCGTTGAAAATGATGGCACTGAGAATGGCGCTCTGGGGTGAGCCGAGTTTCATCACGTTGAGTGCCGCCATCGCGGGAAAGGTCACCATCAACATCGCAGGAATGATGGCAAAATACTTCGCGACGTCGTTGGCAATCGAGAATGTGGTTAGGGAGCCGCGGGTCATCAGCAGTTGTTTGCCGATCTCGACGATCTCGATGAGCTTGGTCGGGTTGCTATCCAAGTCCACCATGTTGCCGGCCTCGCGTGCGGCCTGGGTGCCGGTATTCATGGCCACTCCCACGTCCGCCTGGGCCAGCGCCGGCGCGTCATTGGTGCCATCCCCGGTCATGGCCACCAGATGGCCGGCGGCCTGTTCCAGGCGGATGCGCTTGAGCTTGTCCTCGGGCGTCGCCTGGGCCATGAAATCGTCCACCCCGGCCTCCGCGGCGATGGCCGCGGCGGTGAGCGGATTGTCGCCAGTGATCATGACGGTGCGGATACCCATGCTGCGGAGTTGGGCGAAGCGCTCCTTGATGCCGCCCTTGACCACATCCTTCAACTCGACCACACCTAACACCCGATGCCCGTCGGCGACCACCAGCGGGGTGCGCCCGGCGTTGCAGGCCGCAGTCACAGCCTGCCCGACCTCGGACGGATAGATCCCGCCGTGTTGCCTGACCCACTGGGTGATGGACTCGGCGGCCCCCTTGCGGACGCTGCGGCCCTCGAGGTCCACGCCGCTCATGCGGGTCTGCGCGGTGAATGGCACGAAGCTGGCATGTTGTTGCAACAAGTCGCGGGCGCGGATGTTGAACTTCGCCTTGGCGAGGATCACGATGCTGCGCCCCTCGGGGGTTTCATCGGCGAGAGACGCGAGCTGCGCCGCGTCAGCCAGTTCCAGTTCGCTGACGCCAGGGGCGGGGACGAAGTCCGAGGCCATGCGGTTGCCGATGGTGATGGTGCCGGTCTTGTCTAACATAAGCACGTCGATGTCGCCGGCCGCCTCCACCGCGCGGCCGCTGGTGGCCATGACGTTGCGGCGGATCAGGCGGTCGATGCCGCTGATGCCGATGGCGCTGAGCAGGCCGCCGATGGTAGTGGGTATCAGGCATACTAACAAAGCGACCAGCACCGGGGTGGAGAACTCGATGCCGGCATAGCTGCCGAAGGGTTTCAAGGTGAGACAGACCAGGAGAAAGATGAGGGTCAGCGCCGAAAGCAGGATGGTCAGGGCGATTTCGTTAGGTGTTTTCTGGCGCGTGGCCCCCTCCACCATCGCGATCATGCGGTCGAGAAACGTGTTACCCCGCTCGGAAGTAATCTTAATCACGATGCGGTCGCTCAGCACGCGGGTGCCGCCGGTCACCGCACTGCGGTCGCCACCGCTTTCGCGGATGACCGGGGCGCTCTCGCCGGTGATGGCGGCTTCATCGACGCTGGCAATGCCTTCGATCACATCGCCATCGGCGGGGATCACGTCGCCTGTCTCACAGACCACGAGGTCGCCCATTTCCAACATGTTGGCGGCGACCAGGTCCTCCTTGCCACCGCGTTGGCGGCGGGCCTGGGTGTCCTTGCGGGCCTTGCGCAGGCTGTCGGCCTGGGCTTTGCCGCGGCCCTCGGCGACCGCTTCGGCGAAGTTGGCAAACAGCACCGTGAACCACAACCAGACGGCGAGCTGGACGACAAAGCAGCGATCAGCGCTGGAGGTGAAGATGGCCGATGTGGTTAGGACGGCGCCTACCTGGGTGACGAACATCACCGGGTTTTTGAGCATGAGCCGGGGATTGAGCTTGCGGCACGCCTCGCCGATGGCGGGTACGATGATCGCCTTGTCAAAGAGTGATGGAGCGGAGTGGGACATGGGGGGAAGCGGGTGGGTTAACCTGGCAGTGGAAATAGAAACCACGGATTACACGGATTTCACGGATTGAAAGAGTTATGAGATTGATGTTAGTCACAGCTTGAGTGAGTCGAAAGTTTGGGTGAACGCTGTCATATTCTCTGTGTAATCGGTTTAAATCCGTGAAATCCGTGGCAAGAAATGTCGGTAGAAACGTTTTCAGTTTCAAGGTCCCGATGATTGTTAGAACAATTTCTCATGCAGCATCAGGAAGTGTTCGACGATGGGCCCGAGCGCCAGCGCGGGCAGGAAATTCAGCGCGCCAACGAGGAGCACGGTACCGAGCAGCAGGATGGCGAAGGTGGATCCGGCGACCGGGAAGGTGCCCGCGCTGGGCGGCGCGATGTTCTTTTTGACCAGGGAGCCGGCCAGCGCCATGACCGGGATGATCATCAGGAAGCGGCCGATGAGCATCGCCAGAGCGAGGGTGACATTGTAGTGGGAATCGCCGTCGGCCGGCGTGGCTGTTAGGCCAGCGAACGCGCTGCCGTTGTTACCGGTGCATGAGCTGTAGGCATAGAGAATCTCACTGAAGCCATGGGGGCCCGCATTGTTGAGGCCGGCTCGGCCCCACGCGCTCGCCGCGGCCCATGCGCTGAAGCCGAGGATGCTTGCGGTTAGAACCAGCAGGGCGAGCATCGCCATTTTCACGTCGAAGGCGTGGATTTTTTTGCCGAGGTATTCCGGGGTGCGGCCGACCATCAGGCCGGCGATGAACACCGCCAGCACCACAAACACCAGCATGCCATAGAGCCCTGCGCCGACCCCGCCGATGACCACCTCGCCCAACTCGATCATGAACAACGGCACCAATCCGCCGATAGGAGTGAAGGAATCGTGCATTGAGTTGACGGCACCGCAGGAGGCCGCGGTGGTGACGGTGGCAAACAGTGAGGAATTGAAAATGCCAAAGCGCAATTCCTTGCCCTCCATGTTGCCATCGGCTGCCACCACGCCCATGGCCTGATGGATGGGATTGCCATGGGCTTCCGCCCACCAGCAAGTGAGCACCCCGGTGACGAAGAGGATCATCATCACTGCCCACACCGACCAGCCGTGCGCCTGGTTGTTGGTGGTCTTGCCAAGATACCAGGTCAGGCCGCTGCCAATGGCGAGGATTGCGAGCATCTGCATGAAGTTGGATAGTGGTGTCGGGTTCTCAAACGGATGCGCGGCGTTCGCGTTGGTGAAGCCGCCGCCGTTGGTGCCTAACATCTTGATCGCGGCCTGTGACGCCATCGGCCCCTGGGCGATGGTTTGGCCGGTGATGGTTTGTGGCTCGGTGCTGGGTTTGCCGGCGGCATCGATGGTGCCTACCGGGAGCGTGATCGGCTCGACGAGTTTTGCCGTGTCGTAAGGCTTGAAGTTCTGGATCATGCCCTGGGACACCAGAAACACCGCAAACACCAGGCAGATCGGCAACAGCAGATAGTAGGTGGAGCGGATCAGATCGACCCAGAAATTGCCCAGGGTGGCGGCCGAGTGTCTGGCGATGCCGCGGACCAATGCTGCGGCGACGGCGATGCCGACCGCGGCAGAGGTGAAGTTATGGATGGTCAGCGCCACCATCTGCGAGAAATAAGACAGCGTGCTCTCGCCGGAGTAACTCTGCCAGTTGGTGTTGGTGGTGAAACTCACTGCCGTGTTGAAGGCCAGCGCCGGGCTCAGCGCGGGCAGACCCTGCGGGTTGAGCGGCAGCAGGTGCTGTAGCCGCAGGATCGCATAGGTGAACAGCACGCCCACCGCGCTGAACAGCAGCATCGCGAAGGTGTAGCCCTTCCAGCCATGCTCCCGCCACGGGTTCACACCCATCAGGCGATAGGTCAGTTTTTCAAGCGGCCGCAGGACCGGGTCCAGCCAGGTCTTGCCAGCCGGATCGAGCACCTGGGTCAGATAGATGCCGAGCGGTTTGGTGATCGCGGCGAGAATGCCGATAAAGAGGCCGAGTTGGAGCCAGTCGGTGGGGCGCATGGTCGTAGGTTGGAATTTTAGAATTTCTCGGGGTGGAGCATGGCCACCACGAGGTAGCCGATGAGCAGGATGGCGATGCAGCCGATGATGTAGGTTTCCATGGGAATGACACGTTAGAGAGAGCCACAGAAGCGGGCGTAAAGCGCGCTGAGGGAGAAGAATGCGAGGGTCAGGGCGATGAAGAGGACGTCGGTCATGAGGGGGGGCTTGTTGATCCAAGATGCCACCAAGCACCCGCAACCCAAGTAAAAGACCGGGACGCAGGCGTCAAAATTTCGTAAAAACGGGGGTGGCGAGAGCCTAACCCGCAGTCATGCAGCGGAGGCCTTGCGACCACCCGGAACCCCGCAGCGCGCCCGGTTTAGCCAAAGCGGCGTGGCGGGCGGCGCCCTTCCCGCCGCACTCCACACATTGGCTCGCGCATGCGACTAGCACACAGTGGCCGCTCAAGCGCCCGCCGCCGGATCGTAATCCTTGGGAGCTCGGACGATTTTCTCGATGCCGTGCTTGGTGACGAGGTTGCCGCCGCTGGCGCGGCTCTTGATGCCGAATTCGGCGAAGTGCAGCGGCCGGATGAGGTTGCGCATCCGGAGGGCGGATTTAAGGTGAATGAGCAGCATCTGGGCGGAGCTCTCCTCGTTGGTCTTGTGGACCGCAAAGTACAGCACGCGGGTGCCGGGCTTGCCTTTGGTTAGATCGTATTCCTTGTCGCGGGTCACTCCGCCGACGGTGAAGCGCTTGGCGAGGATAGGCCCGTCCCGGCCATCGCGGAAGATCATGGAATAGATCAGGTCCTCGTCCTTGCGGAAAATGGCCACCCGCAGCGGGCGCTGGCCGACGAAGACCTTGTCGGCGACTTTCATCACCCGCATCTTGCCATCCTGGGTGAAGGTGATGATATCATCGATGGTGGAACATTTTTCCACCGGCTCTTCTTTCTTGAGGCCGTAGCCGGCGAAGCCGTTCTTGGCGTCGAGGTAGAGGGTTTCGGTGGCGGCGACCACCTGCATGCGATCCACCCGCTCGAACGAGGCAATTTCGGTGCGGCGCTCGCGTTCGGCCCCATATTTCTTGCCGAGTTCCTCATACCAGCGGATCGCGAATCGGGTTAGGTTGCGCAGGTTCTTGGCGGTCTCCTCGATGGTCTTCTCGAGGTTGCGGATCTCCTCGTCGGCCTTGAAGGCGTCGAACTTGGAAATCCGCTTGATCTTGATCTCCGTCAGGCGGACCAGGTCGTCGGTGGTGACCTCGCGTTTGAGGAGCTTCTTGTAGGGCGCCAGGCCGTCGTCGATCGCCTTGAGCACGGCCTCCCAGGTTTCGCATTCCTCGATGTCGCGGTAGATCCGCTTTTCGATGAAAATCTTCTCCAGCGAGCTGAAATGCCATTTCTCGTCGAGTTCGCCGAGTTTGATTTCGAGTTCGCGTTTGAGCAGGTCGCGGGTCTGATAGGTGGTGCGCCGCAGAATTTCCGAAACGCCGAGGAACTGCGGTTTGCCCTCGGCAATCACGCAGGAGTTGGGAGAGATCGACAGCTCGCAATCGGTGAAGGCATACAGGGCGTCGCGCGAGGTATCGATATCTGCGCCGGGCGGCAGGTGGACCAGGATATCGGCATGGGCGGCGGTGTTGTCCTCGATCTTGGCGATCTTGATTTTGCCCTTGTCGGCCGCAGCCACGATCGACTCCATCAGCGCGCCGGTGGTGGTGCCGAAGGGAATCTCGGTGATGCGCAGGAGGCCCTTTTTATCGGTGGAGATGCGCGCCCGAACGCGCACCTTGCCGCCGCGCAAGCCGTCGCGGTAATCGCTGGCATCCATGATCCCGGCGGTGGGAAAATCCGGCAGCAGGGTGAACGGCTCGTCGCGCAGCACCGCAATGGCCGCCGTGACGAGTTCGTTGAAGTTGTGCGGCAATATCTTGCAGGCCAGCCCCACCGCGATGCCTTCCACGCCTTGCGCGAGCAGCAGCGGGAATTTCACCGGCAAGGTCAGCGGCTCCTTGTTGCGGCCGTCGTAGCTCGGCACCCACTGCGTCGTCTTCGGGTTGAACAGCACCTCGATCGCAAATTTCGTCAGGCGCGCCTCGATGTAGCGCGGGGCGGCCGCGCCGTCGCCGGTGAGGGTGTTGCCCCAGTTGCCCTGGGTGTCGATGAGCAGGTCTTTCTGGCCGAGTTGCACCATCGCGTCGCCGATCGATTGATCGCCGTGCGGGTGGTATTTCATCGTGTTGCCCACCACGTTGGCCACCTTGTTGTAGCGGCCGTCATCCAACTCGTCGAGCGAGTGCAGGATGCGCCGCTGCACCGGCTTGAGCCCGTCGAGCAGGTGCGGCACCGCGCGCTCCAGGATCACGTAGCTGGCGTAATCGAGGAAGTAGTCCGAATACATCGCCCCTAGCGAGGCATGCTGGTCCGGGTCGTGGGTCATGGCCGATGAGACTGACCGGGATTCGGGCCCGGCGCAAGCCCAGGATGAAGAGTTTGTAAGGAAACCTTAAGGAGTCGACGCTTGCGCCTTCACCTGCGACAGCGCGCCCCAGCCACGCGAAGTGGAAGCGGCGCTCTGTGACCGGCGCTGCGCATGGGCAGCGCATGGGCCGCGACGGTCACAGACCGCAGCTACAGCGGTGGCGGATTGGGGTTTGCTTGGCGGGGAATGCGGCCTAGGCTTGCGGCATGCGATCTAACACAGCACACAGCGGCGTGGTGCGCACGCGGTTTGCGCCCAGTCCCACCGGGCGGCTGCACCTGGGCCATGTGCTGGCGGCGCAGGTGGCGCATGATCTGGCGCGGCGCGAGGGCGGGGGATTTTTGCTGCGGCACGAGGACATCGACGGCACCCGGGTGCGGGAGGAATATTATGCGGGCATCGAGGAGGACCTGCGCTGGTTAGGACTCGCGTGGGACGGCCCGGCGTTGCGCCAGAGCACCCGCATTGCGGCGTACGAGGGCGCGCTGGAGCGGTTGCGGGCGATGGGTCTTGTCTATCCATGTTATTGCACGCGGCGCGAAATTCAGGATGAGGTGGGGGCGATGGTGGCCGCGCCGCAGGGGCCGGAAGGCCCGCTCTATCCGGGCACCTGCCGCGGGCTGCCGGGCGAGGAGCAACAGCGCAAACTGGCGGGCGCCGCCACCCACGCGTGGCGCTTGGATGCCCGCAAGGCGTCGGAACTAACTGGTCCGCTGAGCTTTACAGATCTGCGCCGCGGCACGCTGGCAGTCGATCCGTGCTTGCTCGGCGACGTGGTTCTGGCGCGCCGGGACATTGGCACGGCGTATCATCTGGCGGTGGTGGTGGATGATGCCTATCAGGAAATCAGCCACGTCACGCGCGGCGAGGATCTGCTGCCATCGACCCATGTGCATCGCCTGTTGCAGGTCCTGCTCGGGTTGCCGGAGCCGGTGTATTTGCATCACCGTCTGGTACTCGACGCGCAGGGCCGGCGGCTGGCAAAACGCCACGATGCCCTGGCCATCGCCGCGCTGAGGCAGGCCGGCATGAGCGCCACCGAAGTGCTGGCGCTGCTGGAAGTGGGGGACCTCAGGGATTGAGTAATCGTTGCATCGCGTCGAGTTTTTCGCGCAGCTCGCCATTCAGCTCGGCGGGATCACAAAGAGCCACCAATTCATGCAAATCACCCTTTCTGGCCAGCATCCGGGTGCCAGTCTCTCTCGCGAGGCGACGGTAGAACTCCTCGGCAAACAGGCTCAACTTTTTGAACTGCATCTGCGCCCGCCAGAGCATCCTCCGGGTGGAGGCGTCGGGCATCTGGTAGTTTGCGAAGACCAGGCCGTTTTCCAGCGTGGACCAACGCGGTGATCACAGGGATAGGTTGCTTTTGGGACCAATCCGGGTTTATTGGAAGCCGACACCGGCAGCTTGCGAGCCGCCGGAAATCTCCCTCATCCCCACGCCGTGCCCCATCTATCCGAAATGCCGACCCCGGACGAGACGCCTGATTTCATGCTGGTCGGCAGCTACGCGGGGATGGTGCCGGCCTTTGAGCGGGCACTGGTGATTTTGGCGATGGGCCTGGCTTGTCAGATTGAAAAGGAGCCGGCGGGCGAGGGATATGTGTTGCTGGCGGAACCGGGCGAGATGGAGCGCATCCGCGACGAGCTGGCGATGTACGAGCAGGAGCAAGAGCAGGCAGTGCCGGCACCGGTGGTGGTGGCCGCGGTGGAATATGATGCGGGAGCCTTGCCGACGGCGCTATGGGTATTGTGTTTGTGCGCGGTATTTTGGCTGCAGGCGGACCACCCGGAGCTGGTGGAGCGGGGAGTTTCCTCCGCGCGGGGAATCTACGAGGATGGCGATTGGTGGCGGCCGTTCACGGCGCTGTTTCTGCACGCCGACCGCATCCATCTGCTCAGCAACGTGGCCAGCGGCGTGTTGTTCGGCAGCTGGGTGTGCCGCTCGCTCGGGCCTTGGGTGGGATGGGCGCTCATTCTAACGGCAGGGACCCTGGGCAACGCCCTCAATGCCGCCTCGCGCATCGACTCCTCGTTCGCATCGCTGGGCGCCTCCACCGCGGTGTTCGGCGCGCTGGGGCTTCTAACCGGGGTGGCTATCTATCAGGTCACGCGGGACCGGCCGGGCCCCAGGATCTTCCGTTACCTGGTGCCGCTGGGCGGCGGGCTGGTGCTGTTGTCGTGGCTGGGCGTGGGTTCCGATCCGCACATCGACGTGACCGGCCACGTGTGCGGGTTTGCCGCGGGCGTTTTGCTAGGAGTGGCCGCCGCGTGGTGGCGGCGGGGCACAGGCCTGGCAAACTGAGTGAGGCGCATGTGAGCGGGCATTGCAGCGTGACATTTTTTGCGGGGGCGTGCAGGCTGTCGCGCAGCGATGAACATCCTGGCAAAGAACCTGCTCATTCTGGCCTCGGCGGGGTCGGGCAAGACATTTCAGTTAGGCAACCGGGTCATCGGACTGGTGGCGGGCGGGGTGGCGCCGGAGCGGATTGTGGCGCTGACCTTCACGCGCAAGGCGGCGGGCGAATTTGCGGACGCGGTTCTAACCAAGCTGGCGACGGCGGCCGAGAGCGAGTCGGCGGCGGCGGGGTTGCGGCGGGAGCTGGCGTTGCCGGAGGCGGATTTCGGCGACGCGCTGGAACGGGTGGTGCAGGCGCTGCCACGCATCATGCTGGGAACGATGGACAGTTTTTTTGCCAAGGTGGTGCGTGGCTTCCAGTATGAACTGGGGTTGACGGGCGGGCGCTTCGATTTGCTGGAAGGTGCGCGGGCGGCGGCGGCGCAGGACGGGTTGTTGGAATCGGTATTGGGTGCGGCACCCGGGGATGGCGCGGGCGATGAGTTTTTCCACGCGTTCCGGCGGGCGTTGCTGGGCAAGGAGGAGTTGAAGGTGATAGACGGGTTACGGGCTTTCGTCGCGGAATGGCAGAGCCGTTATCGGACGGCCGGGGAGCTGGCCTGGGGGCCGGACGCGCTGGCGGGGACGGCGCTGGAGGCTTGGGAGCAGCACAAGATGTTGCTGTTAGGAAAGGTGAGGGACGGACTGGATGGAATCACTTTCACCGACAAGCGGCAGCGCGAGGCACTGGAGAAAGTGTTAGTTCAATTGGAGGCGCACACCATCGGCAGTGGCAGCCTGGGCGGGGTGAAAGGATTGCTGGAGAGTGTGCAGGCGGCGGTGGCCGCCGGTGGCGGCGGCGGGCTGGCGGTGAAGTTTTACAAGGAGTTTGAGATCGGCGGCGCGGCGGGTGGGGCGCTGCGCGAGGCGGTGGAACTGGCGGCGCATTGCGAGATGGCGGCCGCGTTGCAGCGGACGCGGGCGCTGCGCGAGGTGGTGGCGGGATATGACGCGTTGTGCGAGCAGCAGCTGCGTCGGCGTGGGATGTTAGGATTCGATGACGTGAAATTCCTGATGGGCGGGTGGGTGACGGGCGAGGCTGGGCGCTTGCGGCGCGAGGCGGTGGATTTCCGTCTGGACGCGCGTTATGACCATTGGCTGTTAGACGAGTTCCAGGATACCAGCCGGGCGGATTGGTTAGGCCTATTACCGCTGATGGATGAGGCGGCGGGTGAAGGCGAGGGCTCGATGTTTATTGTGGGGGACCGCAAGCAGGCGATCTATGCGTGGCGCGGCGGGGAGGTCGGGTTGTTTGACGAAGTGATGCGTCGCTATCAGGGCGGGCTGGAGATCGAGGCGATGGCGGAGTCGTGGCGCTCGTGTCCGGAAGTGCTGGCGCTGGTCAACCTGGTGTGTGGCAATCTGGATCTCATGCGCGACTTGTTTGGCGAGGCGGCGCAGCGCTGGGTGTGGCAGGAGCATGTGGCCGCCGCGCCCTTGCGGGCGCCCGCCAAGCGCGGCGAGGCCCGGGTGGAAGTGGTGGCAGGCAAATGGGCCGAGCGGCTGGAGCGGCTCGCCGGATTGCTGGGCGAGCTCGGGGTTGGCCGCCGCGCGATTTCGTGTGGGGTGCTGGTGCGCAACAACAAGCAAGTGCGGGAGGCGGCCGATCACCTGCGGGCGGCGGGCTTCGATGTGATTGAAGAAGGCCGCCGCGAGCCGGCGAAGGACAATCCGGTGGGCATTGTGCTCGGGCATTTGCTCAAGTGGCTGGCGGACCCCGGGGATGGCTTTGCGCGTGAGGTGGTCGAAATGTCGCCGCTGGCCGCGGTGCTGCGCGAGCGGTTTGGCGCGGCGTGGCAGGCAGTGTGGGAAGGCTTGTCGGGCCGCGCCGCCACGGTGGGATTTGCCGGCATGATCGAGGAGGTGGTCGAACCGTGTTGGGCCGGGTGGTCGGACTTCGGGCGGCGACGCGCCGGTGACCTGATGGCAGCGCTGGCAGCCTTGGATGCGCAGGGTGGCGCGACGTTGCGCGAGGCGGCCGACCGGGTGGAGCGGCTGGAAGTATCGCAAAGCCCGGGTGTGGCGGCGGTGCAGGTGATGACCATTCACAAGGCCAAGGGGCTGGGCTTCGATGTGGTGGTGTTGCCGGATGTGCCGGGTGACGGCATTCCGCAGGCGCAACGGTTCACCGTGGCGGAGGGCGACGGTTGGCTCAGCCAGACGCCGCCGAAGTGGGCGCGCGACATCCTGCCGGAAATGCGCAAGGCGGAGGCGCGCTGGGCCGCCAACCAACGCTACGAGGCGTTCTGCATGTTGTACGTGGCGCTCACACGGGCCAAGCGCGGGTTGTATGTTTTGCTAGAGCAACCGGCGAAATCGCGCAGCGACGACCGGGCATCGCTGGCCAACTGGTTGGAGCAGGCGATCGGCGCGGGTGGCGAGCCGGGCGTGGTCTATCAATCCGGCTCGGCGGATTGGATCGACGCGGTGCCATTGGCTGCGGCGAAGCCGGAAGGCGCGCAACGGCCGGGGCTGGCGGCCGGGGTGGCGCGGCGCGAGCGGATCACACCCAGCAGTGCCACAAAAACGGCGGTCGGCGGGGCGGTGAAGCATGCGGCGGCGGGGATGCTGTTTGGCAGTGCGGTGCATGCGGCGTTCGAGCGGGTGGGATGGATTGACGAAGCGGCGGCTGTGTTGCCGGACGACGACGCCGGCCGGCTGGTGGCGGAATTGTTAGCCGGGGCGGGTTTACGGCCCATCTTTGAGCGGGGCGGGCGCAGCGTGGAGTTGTTCCGCGAGCAGCCGATTGATGCCGTCATCGACGGCCGGTGGCTCAGCGGGGTGATCGACCGGCTGCATGTCCACCGCGATGCGGCAGGTGCCGTGACGCGGGTGGAGGTCTTCGATTTCAAATCCGATGCGATCGTGGGGATGGCCGAATTAATCGAACGGCATGGCGGCCAGATGCAGGCGTACCGGGAGGTGATGGAGCGGGCGTTTCCCGGGGCGGAGGTCGACTGCGTGCTGTGCTCGACGGCGCTGCGGGCGACGGGCCGGGTGGCGGCGCAATGACTTTGATATTCATGCAGGTCCAAACTCCTTGCAGATGGATGCATGGGAGTGCTTGCGCCCGGCATCGAAGTCGGCAAGCCCGGCTTCGACTTTTTGGCGGACAAAGATTTCGTACATCAGATCTTCCCAACCTGCGGAGCCGGGCAACTGACGCAGCAGCCCGGCGGCTGCCTTCTTAATGGAGCCCTTGCTTGCTTTCGCTGTGGCCACATGGGTAAGAAGCCTCAATACCTTGATAAATGCAAGCAGCTGTTTCGATTCAGCCGTTTCCGGACTGGGGGACAATGGATTAACCTAGAAAGGAGTATAGAAACCACGGATTTCACGGAATGCACTGATTAAGAAAGAGTTATGGATTTTTTGGCATTCACCATTTAAGTGAGTCTGAGACTTGATAGATCAAAGTCATCTTTTCAGTGTAATCGTTCGACTGAGCTCACGCCGAAGTCCTCTTCAATCCGTGTAATCAGTGGTAAAAAAACGGCGCTGCAACCCTTTCCATTATCCTTTTTAGCACCAGAACCCGGCGCGCGCTGGAGTGTGGAAAACGGAGTAAGTTTTCAACTTAGTCGGGAGGATTAAGGGGACGCGCTCAGCGCCGCCACGCCGCGCCTGGGGCGGGCTCACTTGGGTTGGAGGTCTTTGGTGAGTTTGGCGGCGGCGAGGGCGCGCCAGCCGCCGTAGAGGACGAACACCTCATTGCCCAGTTGCAGGGCCTTGATGCGCTCGGCCACTTGCCGGCTGCTGCCGCAATTCTCGTTGTTGCAGTAGACCACCACCCGCGCCCCATCGAGCATGCGGCCGGCGATATCCGCCTCAAAGGTTAGCATGTCCTCGTTGGTGTCGAGGTTCCACAACGCGGCGGCGGCCAGGCCGTTGCGCTGCCAATCGTCGCGCGAGCGGGCATCGACCCACAGCACCCGGCCGTGCCACTCGTTCATCACGCGCTCCAGGCACACCTCGTCGGGCTTGAGGGTGGCCGGATCACAGTGGACCATCCGGTCGGGCGGGCCTTTGATCCAATAGGTGGTGCCCGCGGCGGCCAATGAGAGGGTGAGAACGGCGGCGAGTTGCGCGGCGGCGTTCATGGCACGGGCGGCAGCTCGGCACGGATCACGCAAAACGCTTGCAGGACCTGGTAGCGTTTGATTTCACAATCCGTGTTGATCCGGATGATTGCCAGACCCTGCTCCTTGGTGTCGACGGGCGTCACCAGAATCTCGTAATGCTTGCCAGCCTCGAGGGTTTTGAGTTCCACCTTGTAGTTCTCCGAGGTGCAACTGGTCGAAATGATTTTGATCGGCTTGGCATATTCGACTTTGAGATCGATCTTTTGGGGTTCCGGCTTGGCACCGGTGGTCCACTTCAAGGTTTTTTCCTTTTCCGAAATTGCGATGAGCACGGGGATATGGACTTGGACGGTGAGGGTGACCGAGGGTTTCTCGTTGGGATCATTGTTTAGATACAGCACCACGGTCTTGTCGATGACGCCGGAGAAATTGCCCATGTCGAAGGTGGCGCGGATCTTGCCGCCTTCGCCGGGCGCATAGACCAGCTTGCCGTCGGAGACTTGCACGCCGATGCACGAGCAGGCCTTGTCGACCTTTGCGATGGTCACCGGTTTGTCGGTGTTGTTTTTGAAGTTGAAATCGGCCACCACCGAAGAGGCGTCGGCCGGGGCGTGAATTTCCAACAATTCTTTTTCAAAGGTGAGCGCCGCGGCGTGAAGGAACCCCGCCATGGCCAGCCAGAATGAAATCGCGGTACGCATGGGTGGAGACTAGTGCGGAATTTTGTCGGCGGCAAGCGAAACCGCGATGATGAGCCGGCCGCTGCGCCACTCCGGGCCCAACACCAACAAGGGGTGATCGCCCTCCAGCAACACATCCGTCTTGAGGATTTTCTTGCGGCTCAGCCACAGTTCGAGGTCCAGATGGGTGGCTTGCTTGGTGGGCCGGCTGCGGGCCTCGAATTTGACCAGCACCTCCTCGGACGGTTTGAGCGGCTGGGCCCAGTTTTCATAGCTGCGGAACAGCGGCTGGGTGTCCTCGCCCAGCAGCCGGTATTGTTTGAAGCGGAGTTTTTCCTCGTTGCGCAGGCGTTTTTCCACCGCCTTGCCCACCGCCTTTGCCTTGGGACCGGCGGCCGCAGCGTCGCCATCAGTTGCGTAATACACCGTCACAGTGACCTCGCCGACCACCGTTTTTCCCGGATCTTCCGGCGCGCCGGGGAGGCCCGTGGGGAGCAGGCCCAAGGTCGCGCCCAGCACGGCCAGGCATGCCCGGCGGGTCATTGCTCGACCTCCGCGGTTTCGGGCTCGTCGAGGGCGGCGGTGGCCTTGCCGGTGCCGTGCCAACCGACGGATTCTGAGAAATCGAGGGTATCAGGGATGGCATCGACGCCTTCGAGGACGATCACGGTGGCGGCGGCATCGGGGCTGGTGAACGCCTCGGCGGCGACGCCATGTTCCGGGGTATAAACGGCGGGGGCCGGCACGACCAGCGGCGCGCTGGCGGGATCGGCGAGGGCGACCACCCGGGTCACCTGGCCGTTCTTGGTGCCGACCCAAAAGGCGAGCGTCATCCCAGCGACGGCGGTGGCGGGCATCCACCAGACGCGCCACCACGCCGCTGCTGGCCGGGCGGGCGGCGGGGTGGTCCGGGCGGGCGGCTGGGTGGTCCATTGCTCGCGAATGGCTTTGGCGATCCGGTGGTTGAAAAACTCGGGATAGGCCGGTTCGATCACTGCGGGGATGGCGGCGGCGAGGGTAGCCCGCCACTCGCGCCGCTGCTGGCGCCGGGCAAGCAGGGCGGGGTCGGCGTGGACGGAGGACTCGAAGGCGGCCAGTTCCGGGCCCTGCAAGTCGTCGTCCAGCCAGCGGGCGAGGGTGATATCAGCGGGCTTGGTATTCATCGAGGAGCATGGTTTGGAGTTTTTGGCGGGCGTAAAACAGCCGGCTCATCACGGTGCCGATGGAACTTTGGATGACCTCGGCAATTTCCTTGTAAGCCAGGCCCTGCACATCCTTGAGCAGCACCACCTCGCGGTGCTCGGGCGACAGCTTGGCCAGCGCCGCGGCGATCTTGGCCCGCAATTCGGCGCGGGCCAGCGCTTCGTCCGGGGCCTCGCCGGTGCCGGGCGCGGTCACCGCTGCGGGATCGATCCGGTGTTGGTCGAAAATCTCATCGTTGAGTTCGCCGGCGCTCTCGAACTTGCGTTTGCGCGACCAATCGCAGACGACATTGTGGGCGATCCGGTACAACCACGTGGAAAACCTTGCCTTGGCCTCAAAGTGAGGCAGGGCCTGCCACGCCTTGATGAAGACCTCCTGGGCGAGGTCCCAGGCGTCGGCTTCTTGATGGATCATGTTACGGATCATGGCGAAAATCCTTCCCCGGTGGCGGGTGACCAAGGTGTCAAAGGATCGCATGTCACCGCCTTGGGCGCGGACGACGAGCCGGGCATCATCGTCTGGATCCGGCGGCGAAGCATCCAGTGCGACCGGCCCGACCGATCCCATCGGCTGGTTTGACGAATTGTCGCTGGATTTATTCATTCCGGGTGCAAGGTAGCGGCGCGGCGAGTGGATGCGAATGGTGGCGCGGCCCGCTCAAGCTTGCGGCATTCCGCCGCCATCGGCAATCCGGAAATCAGGCGGCGGGCGGGCGGGCGTCGCACGTTGGGGGGGGGGATTGGGCGTCAAGGGGCGACGATCTCCGAATCGCCGATGTCCATGATAAGCCAATGAGGGGGGGCCATCCGCTTTACATTGGCCCCTCATGGTCCACGGCGATTCGGAGATCGCCTTTCCGTGGCGCGATTGCGGTGGGAATCGGAATTGTCTTGGCGGCGATGGGGACGCATGACAATCTGCGCGCGCCCATGCCGACCGACGCGATCCTTTCGACGGCCCGCCAATTTCTTGGTGTGGATCCGACCGTTTCCATCACCCTGGAGCCGATCAAACGCGGCGCTTCGGGACGGACCATCCTGCGGGTGAAGACGAAGAACCATGAGCCGTTCATCGGCATTCATTGGACCGACGAACGCGAGGATAATGAGCAATTCATACCGGTCGGGCATTTTCTCAAGAAATGCCGGCTGCGGGTGCCGGCGATTTTGCACGAGAACGCCAAGCGCCATGTGGTGTTGGTCGAGGATCTCGGGGACGAGGACTTGTTGTCGCTCAAGGACCGGCCGTTCGAGGAGCGGCTGCCGCTCTACCGCTCGGCCCTGGAGCAGGTGGATCGCTTGTTTTACGCCAAGCCGGACAAGGATTTTGTGTTGATGCCGCCGTTTGATGCCGCGCTGTACCGCTGGGAGCAGGAGTATTTTTTCGAGTTTTTGGTGGAAGACCACTTGGGGCTTGATGCCGGGCCGCTGCGCAAGAACCCGGAGTTCAGGGATCTGGCGGACCGCTTGGGCAAGGTGTCCCGCCATCTGGTCCACCGCGATTTTCAATCGCAAAATCTGCTTATCAAGGACGGGCAGGCATGGCTTATTGATTTCCAAGGATTGCGCCGCGGGCGGCAGGAATACGACATCGCCTCGCTGGTGTTTGATCCGTACCTGGATCACCCGCCCGCCGAGCGCGCGGCACTGCTAAGTTTGTGGGAGGAAATCTCCGACGAGCAGCCCGAGCCCCGCCTGTTTCACGAGTGCGCCGCCCAACGCCTGATGCAGGCGCTGGGTGCCTATGGCAAAATGGTCCACCATCGCGGGCTGGAATGGTATCGGCCGCACATTGGCACGGCCGCCCGATTGCTCAAGGAAGTGACGGCCGCCACGCCTTTGGAGGCACCTCTGGCGGCCGTTTTAGCGGCGATTCACTAATTTTTTGTCGTGGCCGGATTTCCCCATTTTCGGTGGTTGGTGGCCTGTCTGGCGGCAAGCGCCGGGTTGGGTTGCGGCTATTTGGCGGTGGTCACCGGGTTTGAGCGGGCGGCGTTTTGTGTGGTGATGCGCGGCTATGCCAAGCCGCCGTTTTTCTTAAGCGGCAAGGGCAGCGCCGGGGATCCGTGGGAGTTGCGCACGCTGGCGGCGAAGGCGCAGATCGATTCGCGGCAGGCACCGGTGGTGGTGTCCATCGGCGACGATCCGGACGGGGTGTTTCAATCGTCGCCGCCCTCGCCGGTGGACTTGGCGGTGGTCTTGCAAAACCTGCAGCGGCTGGGAGCCAAGCAGGCGGCCATCGCGGCGGTGATGGCGTGGGAGAAGCCCGATCCGGCCTCGCTCAAGGGTTTGGAAATGGTGCTGGACGATTTCCAGATGGTGATTCATGCCGCCCCGCTGTCGCGCGGGACGGTGAGGCAGGCGATGCCGCCGGCGTTGCGCCGGGCGTCGCTGGCACCGGAGGCGATCCAAGGAGATCGCTCGCGGCTGCCGATCGTCAACCGGGTGGCAGTGCCGGATGTGATTTTCGGCGGGGAGCGGTCATTGGCCGGATTCGCGTCGGTGGACGATGTGGATAGCGGTTCTGGTTCGCTGCAGTTGCTGGTCCGCTGGGAGGAAGAGGACCGGGTGCTGCTGGCATTTCCCTTGCTTGCGGTGCTGGCGCACTACGATCTGCCGGTGGCCGGGATCCAGGTGAAACTCGGAGAATTCCTCCAACTCGGGCCGGCCGGCCCGGTGGTGCCCATTGATCAAAATGGCCGCATGACACTGCCACCCAAGCGAGTGGCCTCGCGCGCCGATGTCTCGGCAGAAGCCCTCATCGTCGGTACTCCGGAGATTTTTCCGGCGGAGCCGGGATTGATTGTGCTGCGCGACGATCAGAGCAGCGCGCCGCGCGCGACACGGCAATTTTCGGCCACCCTGACGTCGGCCATCGCCTCGATCGGATCGGATGCCGGTTTGGGTTCGGCCTGCAGCTACCGCCGGTTGGCACCGGCATGGGAGGCCGGCCTGCTGCTGGGGGTGGTGGTTTTGTTGGCGATGATCGCGGCCGGTTCGCGGTTTCAGCGGCTACTGAGCTGCGGCGTCCTCGCGGCTGCCTGTGTGGCCGCCCAATGGCTGGTGCTGGGCGTGGCGCGGGTATGGCTGCCGGGCATCCCGCTGCTGGCCGCCATCCTCGCCGGGGCCCTCGTCATGTTCTTGGCGGGCCGGGCGGTGCCGGCAGCTCGCCAGGCGGAGGCATTCCCGGCCCCGATTGCACCCCAGGCCCAAGTTCCACGCGCGGTAATTCCGACGAGCCGGACATTCCGTTCCGTGACGGTTTGGCGTGAGCCGCACACCCGCCCGGCGGCCACCGGGATGACTCCCCTGGCAGATGACCTGCCCCCGCTGGTGGTGGCGGAAGTGCCCGCGCCTGTGCCGGTGGAGCCCGCACCTGTGCCGGAAGAACCCGCACCTGTGCCGGAAGAACCCGCAGCCGTGCTGGAAGAGCCCGCAGCCGTGCTGGAAGAGCCCGCACCCGTGCCGGAAGAACCCGCACCTGTGCCGGAAGAGCCCGCAGCCGTGCCGGAAGAACCCGCACCTGTGCCGGTGGAGGCCGCACCCGTGGTGGTGGAGGTGGAGCTTGCCCAGGCCCAGCCGGTGGCCCCGGTCCGCAAGGGCACAGCGAAAAAGCCGCCGCCCGCGAGCACTGGCGACAAGCGCGGCAGCAAAAAATCTTCGGGCAAGCCGTCCGCAGTTCGAAAATCCAAAGTGAAAAAGCGGTAGGCCAAGTCTTCCGCAGGTTCCCGGGTTTCCCCGCCTGAGTCTTCGGCATCCTGAGCCCGGAGGAATGACGGGGCAACGGCGGGCAGACGCGCAACGAGGAAACATTCATCATGCAACACATCGAAAACCACCGCACACACCGCATTGGCTGGCTGCGGGCCGCAGTCCTGGGCGCCAACGACGGCATCGTTTCCACCGCTAGTCTGATCGTGGGCGTGGCGGCGGCCAACTCCGGTCGCAGCAGCGTGCTGGTGGCGGGGGTGGCCGGCTTGATGGCAGGGGCGATGGCAATGGCCGCAGGCGAGTACGTATCCGTGAGCTCGCAGGCCGACTCAGAACGCGCCGACCTCGATCGGGAGCGTGAGGAATTGGCCACCGAACCCGAACATGAACACGCCGAACTCGCTGCCATCTACGTGGCCCGCGGCCTTGAACCCGGACTGGCAAACCAGGTCGCCAGCCAGTTGATGGCCAAGGACGCCCTGGGTGCCCACGCCCGCGACGAGCTGGGCATCTCCGAGATTTTCACCGCCCGGCCAGTGCAGGCCGCCTTGGCATCGGCCTGCTCGTTTGCGCTCGGTGCCGCGCTGCCGTTGCTGCTCGTGCTCGTCGTGCCCGCCGCCGCCCTCGTGCTCTCGGTGGCGGGAAGTTCCCTGCTTTTCCTAGCTTCCTTAGGCGCGCTGGCCGCGCACGCCGGTGGCGCGCCGGTGCTGCGTGCCACCGTGCGGGTGACGTTTTGGGGTGCCCTGGCAATGGCGATCACCGCCGGGGTCGGCGCGTTGTTCGGCGCGGTGGTGTGACCTCGGAAAACGCCCCCGCCTACGGTCTGACAAACTTGCGGCGCGCCTGCTCGATTTTGGCGCGTGCGGAACAACCTTCGAGGTGGTCGTTGACCATGCCCATCGCCTGCATGAACGCATAACACGTGGTGGGACCCACAAACGCCCAGCCCCGCTTGCGCAGGTCCTTGCTCAGCGCGGTCGATGCCGGCGTGCTCGATAACGAGGCCAGCGCCTGCTGGTCGAGGCGCGGCGGGCGCTCGCTGGCGGCCGGTTCCCAGCGCCAGAAATACGCCGCCAGCGACCCGCACTCCACCGCCAACTCGAGGGCCCGCCGGGCATTGTTGAGCGTCGCCTCGATCTTGCCGCGGTGGCGGACGATGCCGGCATCGCCTAACAACCGCTCGACGTCCCGCCCGTTCCAGCCCGCGAGCTGATGGAAATCGAAGCCGCCAAACGCCTGGCGGAAGTTTTCGCGTTTCTTGAGGATTGTGAGCCAGCTGAGCCCGCTCTGGAACCCTTCCAGGCAAAGTTTCTCGAACAGGCGGACGTCATCCGCCACCGGCCGGCCCCATTCATCGTCATGATACGCCTGATAGATCGGCGGCTCCGCACTCCACCCGCAGCGGCGGAGGCGGCCGGGGCCAGCGACGACACCTGCAGGAAGGATTGGGGTGCTGTTCATGTGGGCTGGAAACTATGAGCGGGCAAGTGGATGTCCAGTTGGAATCGCCGGAACATGACGCGCATGCCTTGACCACGGGTCCGCTCTCTGCCAGATATGGCGCATGAGACGGTCCCAAAAGCGATTGCTGGCACTTCTTGCCTCACTGCTGGCGGTGCTGATTATCTCCGCCTTGCTGTACATGGTGGGGATGGCCGAGCTCGAGGGCAAACAGCGCGGGTTCTGGCAATCCCTGGAATGGGCCGCCGAGACGCTTTCCACCACCGGTTACGGCGCCGATTCCACTTGGAACCATCCGCTGATGATCTGCCTGGTGGTGCTGGTGCAATTTCTCGGAGTGTTCCTGGTCTTTCTGATTTTCCCGATCTATCTGATTCCTTTTCTGGAGGAGCGCTTTGAAACCCGTCTGCCGGGTGACTGCACGGATGCCCGCAATCATGTGTTGATCTATCGCAACGGCCCGGCGGTCGCCTCCCTGATCGAGGAGCTCAAACTCGCCGCGGTGACTCCGATCGTCATCGAGGAGGATGAGGTCGAGGCCCGGCGGGTGCTGGAAGCCGGCCACCGTGTGGTTTACGGCAGCTTGGAAGGCAACGTCATGACCCGCGTCGCGCTGAGCAAGTCGCGTGCCTTGATTCTCAACAGCAGCGATCATCGCAATGCGGCGGTGACCATCACCGCGCGCCAACTCGGATTTACCGGCGACATTCTCGGCCTGGTCGAAAACCCGCTGCACCGGCAGCCAACGATTCTGGCGGGGGCGACCGCCGCGTACACGCCGCGCCACATTCTGGGGGCAGCCCTCGCCGCGCGTGCCAGCCGCAAGGTGAGCCCGAGCGTGGCCGGAGTGCAAAACCTCGGCCACCGCCTGCAAGTCAGCGAGGTGCGGATCACCCCCGGCAGCTCGCTGGCCGGCCGCACGGTGGCCGAGTGCAAGATCGGCCGCGAGACCGGGGTCACCGTCATCGGACAATGGGTGAAGGGCCGCCTCAACGCCGTGCCCAGATCCGATATGCGCTTGGAACCCGGCGGCATCCTCATTCTGGTGGGCAGCAACGAGAATATCGCCCGCTTCACCGAGATATGCTCCGGCACCACGCCGCTGAAGCGCCACGGCCCGTTCATCATCGCGGGTTTTGGCGAAGTCGGCCGCAAGGTGCAGCAATTGTTGCACGATGCCGGCGAGGAAACCCGCGTCATTGCCTACGAAGCCGCCCCAGGCGTGAATGTGGCCGGCAATGTGCTCGATCCCGAGTTGCTGGTCAAAGTCGGGGTGGAGGAGGCCCAGGCGGTTATTTTGGCCCTGAGCGAGGACGCGACGACCTTGTTTGCCACGGTCATTCTCAAGGACATGGCACCGCACGTGCCGGTCATCGCGCGGGTCAACCGGCCGGAGAACGTCGAGCGCATCCACGCTGCCGGGGTCGATTTTGCGTTGTCCATCAGTCAGGTCACCGGCCAGATTCTCGCCCGCAAACTTCTCGGCAAGCGGACGGTGATGCTCGACCAAGCGCTGAAAGTTTCGTTGGTGAAATCGCCGAAACTGGTGGGAGCGCATCCCGCCGAGCTGCGGATTCGCGAGCGCACCGGCTGCTCGGTGGTGGCGGTGGAGCGCGGCGCGGAGGTGCTGGTGCGTTTTGAGCGCGATTTCGTCTTTGCGGAGCGAGACGCGGTTTATATCTGCGGCAGCGAGGAAGCCACCCGCAAATTCGCGGCCGAATTTCCCGCCGCCGCCAAAACCCACCCGGCCTGACTACCGCGGGCCACGCGCAGGGAGGGGCGATCTCCGAATCGCCCAGGGCCATGACGGGTCAATGGGAAGCGTTGAGCCACCACGCATTGCCTCAGCATGGGCCACGGCGGATTGGAGTCCGCCGCTCCAGTCTGACTACTTGGCGGCCGGCTTGGGGATTTCCGTGAAGTCTTCGGGGACTTTGGAAATGACGTAGGACAGCACCTGGGCGATTTCCATCGGAGAGAGCTTCTGGCCCCAGGCTTCCATCTTGGCACCGTTGTTGCCGGTGCTTTCAGGCGGCGAGCCTTTGTTGATGAGATTGAAAAGTCCCATCGGCTTGTTGGTGAATTTCCAAATGTGGTCGGTCAGCGGCAGACCCGGAAGCGGGATTCTCTTGCCGTGGCCATCGTCGATGGTGGCGCTCAAGTCCACGCCATGGCAGGGCACACAGTTCTTGGTGAAGGTGGCCTGACCGGCAGCCACGTAGAGCGGATCGGTGGCCAACTTGTAAACCAGCTTGGTGTCGTCGAGGTCGGCCAGCAGTTTGTTGAGTTCCTTGAGCTGGGCGGCTTGCACCGCAATGATTTTTTCCTGCACCACTTGTTGCGGGGACTTGATCCACGTGGTCCCGTAGTACACCGACCAGTAGAAAACGAAAAAGACGATCGCCGCATAGAAGGTGAAAAGCCACCAATTAGGCAGTTTTTGGTCAAACTCCTGAATGCCATCGAACTCGTGTTCACGAAGGATGATTTCGCCTTTTGCCTTGGCAAATTGGCCGCGTTTGGGGTCTGCGCTCATGGCTGTTTTGGGGGGGAGGTTGAGTCTTGTGTGGGGGGCTCGCTCGTCTTATCGCCTTCGAGCGGCAGGTTGGCCAGATGCTCCCGCTCGCCCTTGGGGAGCAACAGCGCGCGCACCGAGCCTATCAGAAAAATGAGGCCGACCAAGGCGAATGAGACGATCACAATGACCAAAGCCCATTCTTCAAAAACGATGCGCTTGAATTCCACGCTGGCCAATACCGACATATCTTGATTAGGGGGTCGGGGTTGCCGGGGCTGGGGTTGCCGGGGCTGGTGTGGCAGCCGGCGGGGCGGCCGGGGCGGCGGCCGGGGCAGCCGCCGGGGCAGCAGCCGGTGTGGCAGCTGGGGCAGCGACCGGGGCAGCCGCCGGGGTAGCCGCCGGGGTAGCAGCCGGGGTAGCAGCCGGGGTAGCAGCCGGGGTAGCAGCCGGGGTAGCAGCCGGGGT
>CAIVSK010000051.1 GCA_903908495.1 Akkermansiaceae bacterium | reverse complement strand
TTGCTCGCGGGACTCGTCAACCGTCAGAACGAGGCAGCGGTTCATGAGTTCCTCGTCGATGTCGATGGCGGTGGTGGTGAACAGGATGGCGACGGGACCCTCGACATGATATTCCTGGGTTTCCATGCGCCCGCTGTGCGGATCCTTGCCGGTGCTGGCAATGGTGAGTTCGCCCTCGGACTGCAGCAGTTTCAATGCATAGCCCGCCTTTTCCGCGCCCTCCTCCTCGACGATGGCCAGGATCTTGTGCTTGAGGTTCCCCTCGCCGAGATAATACAAACTCTGGCCGGTCATGGCCGAGTATTTCACCTGCTCCTCGCCGGGGAAGAAGCTCAGCACCGCATCCATCAGCGTGCTTTTCCCGGCGGCGCTGGTGCTCTGGATGATGACGGCGAGCGGCTTTTTCAACTTGCGCGACGCGCACGCGAGGTACGCGGCCAACAGGTTGGTTTCCTCGCCGACGATCCCCGCTTCGTCGTAGGCCGCGGCAATGCGCTTGAGCAGGTCCGGGGCGCGCAGCAGTTCGAGCGCCGCCGCCTCGTCGTGCGCCGTGAGGCCGGCGCTGGGCGCTTGCTCACGCGGGCCGTTGAGGCGGGCCTCCTGGCTTTGTTCGAGGGCGAGGAGCAGCTTGCCCAGGTCGCGTTTGAGCAGGTCCTTGTCCAACAGCGTTTCCTCGGCGGCGCGCTCGATGAACTTGCGGCGTTCGCCGTCGCGGTAGAGGTCGAGGCTGTCAACGTGCATCAGGCCCTCGCAGGTGAGGCGCAGGGTGATCTTGAGCGACTCCGGGCCGTTGTTCTTTTCGAGGCCGCCGATCCGATAGAGCCGCAGCCCGAAAGCGGCCTCGTGACAGTCCCCGACTTTCGTCAGGGCCGATGGCGGCGTTTGCTCCGGACCATTCCCCTCTTTAGCGGCTGAAGATTTAGCAGCTAAAGTAGAAGCTACTATATTATTAGTAGGAACAGGCGCGACCGGGTCATTGGAGCAAGCCGCCGTCACCACGGACTTTTGAAGGGATTGGCCGCCCAGCCATTCCGCCGAGCGCACGGCCTGGCGGAGGGCTTCCCCGCCTTGGTCCAGGGCGTATTGGTTGGCGTCCATGCCCCACGGCAGCTTGACGACAAAGCACTCGATGCCGATGGCCTGGAGGCGGGCGGCGGCTTCGGCGGTCGCAATTTCGCCCGCCTGGTCGGCATCGAACGCGAGCTTAACGCTTTCGATCTTCGCCGCCCGGATGGCATCGAACAGCTCGTTGGTGAAATTCTTGGTGCCGAAGGTGCAGGTGGCGGCATCCATGCCGTGGCGGATGAAGGTGAGGGCGTCGAGGATGCTTTCGGTTAGGATGATCTCGCGACTCGTTAGAGCCGCCGGGTTGAAGATGCCGGCGAGCGGTTTTGGCAGATAGAGGTGGCGGTTTTCCTTGGGGGTTTTCGGGTCGATGCGCCGTCCGTAAAGCTGGACGATGTGGCCTTCCTGCCCGTGCGGCCCGCACTTACGGATCGGGATCACGAGGCAGCCCCGCAGGTGTTCGCGGCCGTTTTCCCGATAGACGCCCGCCGCTTGCAGACGCTCGCGGATTTGCGCACCCTGGTTGCGGTTTTTGTGAGGGATGCCAAGCCCCAGCGTGCGGTCGGCGAAGCCGATTTCAAACCGCTGCCACAGCTCGGGATCACCGAGGCCGCGGCTGGCAAGATACCCGCGGGCGGCTTGGTTCAGGGATTTTGAAAGGCTTTCCGCGTAGTAGCCCGCCACTTGTTCCAGCAGCGTGGAGTCATCGACACTTTCATCGAGCGGACAGGCCAACCTGGGAACGGTGGCGATCTTCTTAGGAGTGCCGTCGCCCGCCGCGAATGCGTTTCCTCCTGATAGAACCTCAAACGCATGGCGGAAACTCACGCCATCAAATTTTTCCACAAACTGGATGGCGTTGCCCGTCGCCCCGCAACCCGCCGCCATGCACCGCCACAACCCCTTGCCGGGCGTGACGATGAGATTCGCCGTTTCCCGG
>CAIVSK010000050.1 GCA_903908495.1 Akkermansiaceae bacterium | reverse complement strand
TTCACGGGCACGACCGCACTGCATGGTTTGCTGTGCAGCCGCCCGGACCGGCTCGATGCGGAGGTGGAGGCCTGCGCCCAGGATTGCGGCGAGGGCCGGATATGGATCGAGCGGGTCGGTTCGGAAACCCGCCCGGTGGTCAGCCTGGAGGATCTTGCCGGCCGCGACGGGCTGACCAAGGTGGTGGTCGAGGCCCTCACTGAATCCCGCACGAGTGAGGGGATTTTGCCTGCGGAAGTGGTGGAAATGCTGGGTTTTCTGCCACTCGATTTGGCCGACCCGCTGCGCAGCGCGTGGCAGGGGGCGGGGCGGCAGGCACTTATGGAAGACGCCTGCGCGATGATCCTGGATCGCCTGATGGAGAAAGGAGCGGAGGCGTGAGAATTAAAACCATCCGGATTCCCGCCTACGGCCCCTTCACCGGTTTGGAAATCGAACTTCCTGACAACGGTGGCGATTTTCACCTGTTCCACGGTCCCAACGAGGCGGGGAAAAGCTCGTTGCTGCGCTGCCTGCGGGCCCTGCTGTTCGGCATTCCCGCACAGACCCCGGACAATTTCCTCCACGGCTACAGCCAGATGCGCATCGCCGCCGAACTCGAGCACCAGGATGGCAGCACACGCGTGTTCCAACGCCGCAAAGGCAACAAAAACACCCTGCTGGATGCCAATGACGCGGCGCTGAGCGAGGCGGAGCTGGCGGCGTTTCTCGGCGGCGTCGACGAGGCGTACTTCGACAGCATGTTTGGTCTCGGCTCAACCGAACTCCGGCAAGGGGCCGACGCATTGCTGCGCGGTGAGGGAAGGCTCGGCGAGGCCCTGTTTTCGGCCAGCCTCGGCGGCACACCGGTCGACAAGGTCATCCAAAGCCTCGAAGCCGAGGCCGCCAGGTTGTTCCGCGGCCGGGCGGCCGCCAGCATCCGCGCCAGCCGCAAACAACTCGACGAGTGCCTCAAGCTGGCCAAGGAATCCATCGTCAAGCCGGAAGCCTGGGACGAGGTGCAACAGGCGCTCGACCAGCACAACGCCCGGCAACAAACGCTGCTGGAGGAAAGACTGGCGCTGTTCAACCGCAAGGCATGGCTGGAACGCTGCCGCGACGCCCTGCCCGTGGTCGGCCAATGGCGCGAGTGCCTCCACCAACGCGCCGCACTGCCGGAAATGCCGGACTTGAGCGCGGCATTCGCCGAATCTATCAAACTGGCGCGCGCGGCATGGCAGACGGCGCAGCGCCAGATCGAGCCAACCGCAATCCAAATCACCAGTCTCCAGATCCTGGCCGCGGACTGTGAGCTTGCCCCGCAAGTGCTGGCGCAAGCCGCGCAAATCGACCGCCTGCACACCGGCAGCGCCGTCTATCGCGACCAAAAACAAACGCTGGCCAAGAAGCGGACGGAGGCGGACCAAGCCAAGCTGCAACTCGCGGCTGCGTGTCTGGATCTGGAGATCACCACGCCGTTGGCCGAACTGGAAACCCGCCGTCTGTCGCAAGTGAAATTGTTGGAGGCCGAACAGCAAGCCCGCGCCCTGACCACCGCCACCGCGCAGCTGACCGCCGCCCAACAGTCGGCCGCAGCCCTCCGCCAGCAAATTGATAGACTCAGCCAACAGCGCTCCCTCGCGGATGCCGAGGACCTGCAGGCGCTCGAGAAGGCGTTCAATGAAACCCGCAATTGCGAGGATCTGGCCAACGGCCTGGCCGCTCGAATCACCTCCGCCGCAATCACCCGGCACAAACTCGATGACCTTTGCCCTCAACTGCCGGGCGGTCCCGCGGATCTCCTACTGCTCCGCAAGTTGGACCTGCCCTTGAAATCCACCATCGAACGCATGCGGGAGGATTTCGACGAACTCATACGCAACGTCCGGGAACTGGAACAAAGCCTAACCGAGCAACAGGCCGCGGCGGACAAGCTGCGGGCGGAAATGACGCGCCTCACCCGCCTGCGCAACCTCCCGAGCCCGGAGGATCTCACCTCCTCCCGCAGCCATCGCGAGCGCGGTTGGAGCCTCGTCCTGCAGGCATGGATGGGCGGCGGGGCCACCGCCGAATTCATTGCCGGAATGCCGTTGGAAGATGCCTATCCACTTGCGGTGGCCGCCGCCGACGACGTCGCGGACCGCCTGCGGACCGATGCCCAAGCCGTCGCCCAACTCGAGGAAAAACGACTGCAGCTCGGCCTGTCCGATATGGCGCTGGCCGGGATCAAACAGCAGTTAGATGTGGTGGCGGCAAACCGCAACGCCTTGCAGGCCGCCTGGACCTCGGCTTGGGCGCCCTCCAACGTCACACCGCTGAGCCCCCGCGAGATGCTGGAATGGCGGGCAAGCTGGGAGGAATTCAGCCGCCAGTGGGATCAGTGGAGCACCGACACTCAACGCATCGCCCAAGACCAGCAGACCGTGGCCCAGGCGCTGGCGGTTTTGACCACTGTATTGCCAACCCGGGGGGCCCAATTGCCGGAACTGCTGGCCGCCGCCCGCGCCAAAATCGACACTCACAACCGCGCGGTGGGCGCCGACGGCGAGTTGCGCCGCCAGATCGCCGACAAATCGGCGGAACTCCAGGAGGTCAGCGCAAACTTGCCGGAACTGCAGAGCGCAGCGGCGGACGCCCAAACCGCTTGGCAGACATGTCGCACGGAGCTGGCACTGCCTGCGGCTCTCGACGCGGAGCCTGCCATGGCGCTGCTGCGATCGCGCAAGGACTTGTTCGTGCTCTTCGATCGCTGGCGCTCCCTAACGAATGAGTGCGGCGCGCTTGACACCCTGATCGCCAGCTTTGAAGCCGCCATCTCACAACTCGGTCGCGAGCTGCAATTGGAATCCCACCCCGCCGAGACCGTCGAAGCCGAACTTTGCAAGTGCCTCGATAACGCCACCAAAGCCCAGGCCTGCTTCGACGACCTCCAGCGACAAACCCAGGCCAAGCAGACCGAGTTGGCGTCGCTGCGCCAACAGGCCAAACATACCCGCGACGCTTTCGATGCCCTGTTGCTCGCCGCCTCCATCACGCATGAAGACGCCCTCGACGAATTCATCCAACATTTCGAGGAGAAATGCAAAATCGACGAACGCGTGCGGACATTGCGCGCGTCCCTCGCCGGCTTTGCCAGAGAGGCCACCATCGAGGAATTTACCGGCCGCGTGGAATTGGAAAATGCCGCCCTGCTCGACGGCTCGCTCAGCTCCATCGACCTCCGGCTCTGCGAACTGGACAGCGCCCTCGGTGTTGTTAGGGACGCCTTGCGCGATGACTCCCACCGCCGCAAAACCATGGAGGTGGCCTCCGACGAGGCGGCCAGACAAGCCCAGCTCGCCGAGTTGGCCAGCGCCCGCATCCAACAGGATGGCGAACGCTTCGTCCGCCTCCATCTGGCCATTGCCTTGCTGAAGAGCCGCATCGACCGCTTCCGCGAACAAAACCAGGGGCCGTTCATGGAGAAGGCCAGTCATTGGTTTGCCCAAATCACCGGGGCGGCCTTCTCTGGCATCACCACCAGCTACGACGCCGGGGACCAACCCGTCATCGCCGGACTGAGGTCGGGTGAGGCAAATCGCAGCGTCGCGGTCCAGGCCATGAGCGAAGGCACCCGCGATCAACTCTTCCTCGCCCTCCGCCTGGCCGGGCTCGAACTCCACCTCGCCGACCACCAGCCCATGCCTCTCATCCTCGACGACCTGCTGGTGCATTTCGACGACGCCCGGGCCCTGCGCGCCCTCACCGCCCTCCACGCCTTCGGCCAGCGCTCACAGGTCCTCCTCTTCACCCACCATGCCCATTTGGTGCGCCTGGCCGAGAACCAGTGGGGCAAGCACGGGTTTCACCTCCACCAGCTACAAAAACCCGAATTGGTTCCGGGCCGCGGACCCGTGAGACCGGCGCGCGGATCAAGCCCCGAGGCATAAACCCGCCATATTCATAATTTCACGCTGAACTCAGCCGCGAAGCGGGTGATGAACGCTTGCTGGGTGAAGGGGGCGTTGGCGCGCCATTCGGCCAGATGCGTCGCGAGCGGCTTGGTGGCATCGCGGGTGCCGAGTTTGAGGGCCGGCAGGGATTCCCAGCCCTGCGGGTCGGCCTCGAACAACGGGAGCAACTGCCGCGCGATGACCAGATTCTTGTCGCGGGTCCAGTGCTGGCGCAACTCCGCTTGCTCCGTGGCGAACCATGCGGCAAAGGCGGACCCATCAGGCAATGGCGACGCGTCCGCCAGCCGCTTCGCCGCGTAGTCGGTGAGTGCCGGCGCATAACCTTTCCAATTCGGATAGGGCGGCTGGGTTTGCCACGTCTGGGCCATGGCCCGCAGGCAGAACAACGAGGCCGTCTCACAGATGCTTTCCTCCAGCCATTGGTTGGCATGGTTGAGGTCGCGCCACGGGGTTTTGGCACCATTGGAATGATCCATCAAGGCATGGGCAAACTCATGCCCGAACTGAAAGGCGAAGCGCGCCCACAAATTCCCCTCCACCGCGAGGCCGATGACGATGTAGCCGTCGGCGGTCAAGTCGAAATGGGTGATGGGACACTCGTTGTTATGATATATCTCCAAGCCCGGCTGCGCAAAGCGGGTGTGCGGACAATGCTGCCAAATCGCGTCCGCCGCGGAGCGAAGCACATGCCCGATGTCCGCCTCGTTGGCTCCGCCAAAGCCATCCAGACGGATCCGCAGGGCCAGTTTGCGCTCATCCACTGCGGCCGGCGGGGCGGCAGCAGTGGCTGCGGCAAACCCGCAGGGCGCAACAGCGGCGGCAAGCAGCAGGGATGTTAGAAATCCGCGGCGAGTGGGCAAGGCCCGTTGACCGGGGTTGCCCGACACGGGAAAAGCGGCGGCGCGGTGGCACCGCGACGGAGGACTTTGGGGGTTTCGCTGCACGAGAGGCACCCTGGAGCTTTTGCAAACCCGGTTCTTGGCCGTTACTTGTCCGCTGCTTTTTCGATCTGGGCGATGAGTTCTTCCTTGGTGGGCGGGTTGGCGTGGGTGACGAAGAAGGCGGTCACCGCGTTGGCGATGACGAGGCGTTCCTTGAGTGTCAAGTCCCCCAGCGATGCGCAAAGGTAGCCGCCATTGAAGCTGTCTCCGGCGCCTGCCAGGCGAATGACGTTTGATTGGCGCTCTTGAAGGGCATACGCTTCACCTTCCACAGCACTGGATGCGGCTGCAAATTCCGGCGTGTGGACCACCAGTTCATCGAAGCCGATTTTTTCACGGGCGAT
Source organism: Akkermansiaceae bacterium (assembly GCA_903908495.1). Taxonomy (GTDB): domain Bacteria; phylum Verrucomicrobiota; class Verrucomicrobiia; order Verrucomicrobiales; family Akkermansiaceae; genus Luteolibacter. The sequence goes on along the minus strand of CAIVSK010000050.1, from coordinate 84,043 downwards.
GGCCAAGGCCGAGGTGATCGCCGCGGGTGTGAGCTCCGGGCGCTCGACGCCAACCCTTGAAAACAATTCCAACACCTCATGTTCGTTCAGGCTCAAGGTCATGGGGATTTTGCTGCTGTATGATTGGATCAACTCCAGACTCTTGATGAAACTCTCGCTGGACTTTTTCTTGATGTCGGCGAAGTCGAAGAACATCCGGCGTGGCGGCGTGGTGGTTTCATACTGTTTCATGAAGCCTTCGAAAAGACCATCAAAGTTTGCAGTCAGCGACCAATAGCCAAGTCCCAGGATATCGACGCCTGAGAACATTTCCTTGAGTTTCTCTTCGCCGAAGTGCTTCTCAAAGTGCCCCCAGGTCAGGCTGGACACCGCCTGGATATTACTCATCAAAACCTTGCCGTCGCTGAACTCCAAAGCAATCGTCAACGCGGGTTCGCCGAGGGATGCCAGCTCACAGATATCCTTGAATGGCTCGTACGCCGGATCGAGTGCCAGATTGCCGTAAAGACCGGGTAAAAGCGGCTGCAGGCCCAGATATCCGGGTACTTTACCCGTGTTGATGCCAAACCCGCCCTCGCAACGGCGCTTTGGCACGAGTTCGACGCCGACACCGCCGTCCGCCCGCTCGACGAGAAGTTCACCGAACTGTTTGAGTTGTTTCATCGGCGTGAACTCGGACTGACTTTTCCGGACTTCGACAATCTCATAGGTTTCGTCGACGAAGCCGTCGCAGCCGAGCAGGATTTTGCCGCGAAGGTTGTGGAGGAAGTCGGTGTATTTTTTCATGGTTGGGCTCATGGTTGGAGTTCGGGTGTCTATTTGAGAAATGCAGTATCGACGGCGTGATCGATGTGCGCGCCGCTCGCGGCCTGAAGGCGGATCCCGGTGTCCGTGCGCTGGATGCTGCGGACGGCATCGAAACCAGCGGTCAGAGGGGCGACGCCCATGATGTAGGGGATGGAGGTGATCTTGCTGCGGGTGAGGGCGAGCGATGTGGGCACGCCCTTTTCCTGCCATGGATTGTCCGCCAGCGATGCGGCGAGACCGAGGTGGAAATAGGCGGTGACGTCCTCGATGCCGAGCACGCCGCGATGGCGTCCGTTCCAGGGTGCGTAGTGGCGTCCGCCGTTCGAGTGCCACAACACGGTGGAGGCGAGATACGCAGGGTTTTTCAACGAGAACCAGACGAACTTTTTGTCAGGGAAAACGACGGCTGTCCACGCGAAATCGTCCGCGTCCTGATGGTGCAACATGACGAGATCCTCGAAGCCCTCCCGGGCGGGGTAGCGGGTGAGATCGGTCTTGCCACCATCGGCCATCGGCACGCTGTCGAGGTGGCGGAACCACGCGCCTTGCTTGAGCGAGGAGTAGCCGCCTTCGACGGGGTTTTCAAACGGGGCCGGAAGGACTTGTGCGAGACGCAGTTTGCTGGTGGAGAGGATTCCCGCTCCGTTGCGGGCGAAGTCGAGCATGGCGTGGTGTCCCAAACACATCCCTCCTTGGAAACCCTTCAGCAGGTGGGTTTGGTAGATGTTGGTCTCGCCTTCGCGGGCTTCGATGACCTTGGTGATGGTGCCGGGCCGGACGCGGGTCCGCAGCGTGGCGACAAGGCGGCCGCCTTCGGATGACTTCACTTTCCAGGTGGCATTGGCAGACTCGCCGTGGGGAGGATGCACCTCGCCGCGCCACGCGGGCCCGGCACCAAAGGGCGCACAGAAGAAATCCCCCCGCAAATTGCGCAGCAGCGGAATGAGCTTGTCCGCCTCCGGTTTGTCACACCACGGAGCGGTGGCGAATGGTTCCACGGTTCGGCGTCCGACGCGGAATTTGACTTTGTCGAGGTGCCCGCCGCTGCGGGTGATGTCGAAAGTAACGTTCATGGGGAGCTGCTGATGGGTGTGGGGTGATGGCCGTTGAAAGAGCCAGTAGGCGGGCTTGAGCGCGGTGGGCAGCCTGTGCCATCCCCAACCGAATTGCAACCGGAAATCCCGTCTGCGCCGCGGAGCGGAGACACTTCTGCCACCCCCGTGAAAGAAGGGAGCGGATGGCTCGCCCCCAAGCACTTTTCTAACGCGGGGACGTTGCTGACCACTTCCAAGCATAGGCACCGAGGGTGGTGCCGTGGTCGGCGCGGGCGGCGGCGGCGGCTGGAGCTTGGTATTCCCAGTCGAGCGCAAATTTGTTCGGCCTGGCAGCGGGCCCCGCAGGCAGGGCGACGGCGGCTATCCCGAGCTTGTCCCAAGGCAACCCCATGCCTGCCAGGTGCCTGTCCTTCGATGCGAGATGATAGTCGCCTCGCCGAGGATCCGTGAAGGGTGGCGGGGTGGTTAGGATGAGGTTGGATTCCGCGGCAAATCCGGCCGCAAGCGGGGCGAATCCGGCGGCAAACGCGTTGTGAGTCCCGCTGGCATGGGTGAGGTCGGCCCCCGCGCGGCGGGCTTCCACCAGCGTCATGTGCTGCTGGCCCGCAGCGCCGTCGCAGACAATGTTGTTGAGGAGGCGCGCGTGGGCCTCCGCTGCAGATAGATCCACCACCGGGGCGATGAAGGGGGTTACGATGGTATTGTTAGCCAGCGTGAGCGTGCCGGCGTGCGGGTTGCCGCCGTCCTGGCCGAAGTGAATGACGCCGCGGTTGCCGGCGCAGGCCGGGTCTTTCACAATGACGTTGCCGACCAGCAGCGCGTCGCTGCCGGGCAGGTCGGTTTCCTTGGCATCGACCAGATCGAACTCCCGATTGTTAGAATGATGGATATAGCAGGCGAGCACGGCGGTGAGGTGGGCGCGGCTCTTGACGTTGTGGCCGGTGAGCGACGAGTGGACCTCGCAGGCGAAGAGGGTGACGCTGGCACCGCCCAGATAGAGGTTGTGGTTCTGACCGGGTTCTTCCTTGTCGCCGTTGTGATGGATGAGGCAGCGCTCGATGAATTGATTGGCACCGGCGGTGAGACTGCCGTCGCCATTGGACATGATGCCCATGTCGTTGGCGTGGATCTCACAATTGCGCACAGTCACGTCGTTGGCCTGATTGATGCGCAGGCCCGCGCCGTTGTGGCTCGGGTTATGGGCGCCGGCGAGGTCGAATCCCTCCAGCAGGCAGCCGTCGCTGCCACGGTTGAATTGGAAGATCGCCCGCGGCACCGACCCCGCACCCGAATAGTCAAAGCCGCTGCCGGAAATTTTCACCCGCATTTTGTCAGGTCCGACGACCGCGCGGAAGGTGACATTTTTCTGTGTGACGGACACGGCGGTCCTGGCGTACGGCTGATCGTCCGCCAGCGGATAGACCATCACCACGTCGCCTGGGCGGGCCTGGGCGTTGGCGTCCTCGATGCGCTGGAAGTGTTTGCCGGGCCCGACCTCCAGCGTCGCGGCACCCGCCCACGCGGCACCCGCCCACCCCAGGCACGCGCCGAGAGCCGTCGCGACAAAAGAAAACTTACCCATTGTCCGTGATTTCATGCGAGTGCCAGCATGAGGGAAAGCCAGCGCACGGCAAGCCGGAATGTCCGATGAAATGCGCAAGGGCAGGCCACCAAATGGCGGCCATTGCTCGGCGCATGGGCAATGGCGGCCGGAGACCACCTCTCCTTGAGGGCGCTCGACGCTTCAAGGAGTGGGGACTTCGTGCCCCCCCCCGTCAATTAGTGGAGGGCGGAGATGGTCTGGAAGATGGCGGTGATCATCAGATAGGCCATGGTGCCGATGAGGCCGGCCATGATAATGAGCACGCTGGGCATGATCAGCGCCATGATGCGCTGCAAGTCCTTGTCGAGTTCCTTGTCATAGCGTTCGGCGGCGCGCCGCAACGAGATATCGATCTTGCCGGTCTGCTCACCCACCGAGACCATGTCGATGAGCAGGGCGGGAAAGGCGCCGCTGCGAATCAAGGCCTTGGAAAACGAGCGGCCATCGCCGACTTGTTCGATGACGCGGTCGAGCTCGATGCGCAGCGAGCGGTTGTAGGTGGCATCGCGCGACAACTCCAGGGCGCGCAACAAGGGCAGGCCATTGCCCACCAGATTGGCCATGGTTTCCAAGAACTGCACGTAGAAACGGCTGGTGATGACCGGGCCGACCATCGGCAGTTTGAGCTTCATGCGGTCCCAGGCGGGCTTGTTGGCGTCGTTGTCTTTCCAAGCCTTGAAGAAAATGGAGCCGCCGATGATTGTTAGAATCATCACGATCCACCATTTCTTGAGGAACGCCGAGGCACCGATGAGAATGGCCGCGCCCAGCGGGATTTTACCGCCGGGGGTGCTGGCGATGAGTGCGGTGAGCTGCGGAATGAGGGTGGTGACGAACACGATGGACACGCCGATGCCCGCGACGACCAGGAACGCCGGATAGATCATCGCCAGAACCAAGCGGCTCTGCAATTCGGCCAGCGTCTTGAGGTAGTGCGCCTGGCGCTTGAGAATGGTGTCGAGCGCGCCGGACGCCTCACCGGCCGCTGCCAGCGAGCAATACAGCGGGCCGAAACTCGGACTGGCCTTTTTCAGGGCTGCGGAGAAATTCACACCGTCGCGGACCACCTGGCGGATCTTGAAGGAGACGGCCTTGAGATTGCCCAACTCCTGGCGGTTTTCCATCGACTTGAGGGCCGGTTCGAGTTGCAGGCCGGCGCTGAGCATGTCCGAGAGTTCTTCGGTGAAGAGCACCACTTCCTGGCGCTTGAGCTTGATCGGCCCCTCCGGGATCTTGTCCTCCTTGCCGTTGGTCTGGCCCTTGCCTTTGTCGTCGGTCTTGGCCTTGCCATTGGTTTTCCTAACGGAAGCGGCGGCGGCGGTGGCGGACTCGCGCAGGCTCACCGTCTGGAGGCCTTTGCGATCCAGCAGGCGGAGCGCTTCGTTGCGGTCGGCGGCATCGAACTCACCGGTGGTGAGCGAGCCTTTGGTATTGAGAGCTTTATAGGCAAACAGCGGCATGGGAAAATTCTAGGATGGGCGCTTGCGAAGCGGGTCGATCAATCGGCACCGCCGATGTCGGACGAGGTGACGGAAACGACCTCCTCGATGGTGGTGTCGCCCTGCATGACCTTGTGCCAGCCGTAACCGCGCATCGGGATGTAGCCGTCGCGCACGGATTGGGTGCGGACGTCGTTGGCATGCGCGCTGTGGGCGATGAGGTCCTGCATCGCCGGAGTGAGCAGGACCATTTCATAAATGGCGAGGCGGCCGGAGAAACCGGTGCCGCGGCATTGGTCGCAGCCGCAGGGCGAATAGGCCTGGCCGGTGATGTTCATCGGCATGCCCAGTTCGCGGCGGTCGTCATCGGACACCGCGCGGGGGATTTTGCAAGCCGGGCACAAGCGGCGCACCAGCCGTTGGGCGAGGAAGGCGCGCACGGCGGCGGACACCAGGAACGGCTCGACGCCCATGTCGACCAAGCGGCTGATGCCGCCCAACGCGTCATTGGTGTGGAGGGTGGAAAACACCAAGTGACCGGTGAGGGAGGCACGGATGGCGATTTCCGCGGTTTCCAGGTCGCGAATTTCCCCGATCATCACGATGTTCGGGTCGGCGCGCAGGATCGAACGCAGGGCGGTGGCGAAGGTGAGCCCGATTTCGGTTTTCACCGCAATCTGCATCACCCCGGTGAGCTTGTTTTCCACCGGATCTTCGACGGTGACGATGCGCTGCTCCGGATGGTTCACCTCGCTGAGGAAAGAATACAGACTGGTGGATTTACCCGAACCGGTGGGGCCGGTGATGAGGATGATGCCGTTGGGAAGGTGCAACAGCTCCTCGATTTTGCGGCGGATGTAGGGCTCCATGCGCAGCTTGTCGAGATTGAAGCGCTCTTGGTTGAGCAAGCGCAGCGACACGCTCTCGCCTTCGACGGTGGGGACGGTGGCGACGCGCACGTCGATGGTCTGGCCTTCGAACTGGAGGTTGATACGGCCGTCCTGGGGCACGCGGCGCTCGGCGATGTCGAGGTGCGCCATGATTTTCAAGCGGGCGATGACGGAACTTTGCAGTGCCTTGATATTTTCCGGCACGGCGATTTCCAGCAGGCGGCCGTCGATCCGGTAGCGGATGCGCAGGTTGGTGCTCAGCGGCTCGACGTGAATATCCGTGGCGCGCTGATCGAGCGCCTCGCGGATGATCTGGTTGACGAACTTGACCACGCTGGCCTCCTCGTCGTCGTCCTGGTCGATGATGTTGGCTTGGTCTTCGCCGCCTTCGATGTGGTCGTAGTCGAAATCGCGGCCCTCCAGGATCTGCTCGAAGGTGTCGGCACCGACCCCGTAGAGGCGGCGCAGCGCCTCGTGCAAGCGCTTGCGGGAGGCCATGCACCAATCGATGGGCAGGGCGAGCTCCTGGGCCGCGGCTTGGCGGGCGATGAGGTTGAATGGGTCAAAGGTCGCCAGTTTGAGGCGGCGTTGGTCGCCCTCGCCTTCGATGGCCACCGGCAGCAGGCGGTGGCGCAGGGCGATGCGGGGGCCGCAGGCCTCGCGCAATGGCAGCGGCACCTCGGCGATCGGGATGCTCGCCAGCCACTCCAATTGGAGTTCACCCGCCAATTCGCGCAGGTAATTCTCCTCGTTGACCAGCCCGGCGTCGAGCACATCATCGATGGGTGAGCGTTGGCGCTGGGCCGCTCCTCGCAGAACTTCAGCGAGTGCGGACAAATCCTCGCAACCAGTGCGACGGGCGGGTTCAATCAAAAGTTGGCTCATGCGGACGACGTCTTGTCGCCTAAAAACCCCCCGGACGCAATCTTGTCGCTTGAAAATCGGCATTTCTCGTTTCGCCGCCCTCAGGGGAGCCGGTTTGCAGGCCGGCCCCGGCCGGTTTTCCTTGGGAATCCAGGAAATGACCCGGCTCCCGGCCCGCTGGAACTGGTGGTGATTGGGCGCCTATGGATCCAACAACGCCCGCACGGTGGCGGGATCGAGGGTGGCGGCGAGATCGGCGCCGGCGAGGATGCCGGCGGCGAGCTTGCCCTTTTCCTGTTGGAGTTTGTGGATGCGCTCTTCCACCGTGTCCTGGCACAGCAGCTTGTGGACGAACACCGGCTTGTCCTGGCCGATGCGATAGGCGCGGTCGGTCGCCTGCGCCTCGGCCGCCGGGTTCCACCACGGGTCGTAATGGATGACGGTGTCCGCGGCGGTTAGATTGAGGCCGGTGCCGCCGGCCTTCAGCGAGATGAGAAACAGCGGGATCTTTCCGGTTTGGAAATCCTCCACCAATTTGCCGCGGTCCTTGGACGAGCCGGTGAGTTTGAGATAGGGGACGCGCGTCTCAATGAGATGGGCTTCGATGAGCGCGAGCATGCTGGTGAATTGTGAAAACACCAAAATCCGCCGGCCTTCCTCGATCAGCAGCGCCAATAGATCAGTTAGAAAATCCAGTTTGGCGGATTCACGCACATGATTGGAGAAATCCTCCGGCAGCAGGCGTGGATCGCAGCAGATCTGGCGGAGCTTGAGCAGGGCATCGAGGAACACAATCTGGGACTGGCCGAGACCGCGCGCATCGATCGCCTGGCGCACGCGCTTGTCCATGGTGGCCCGCACGGTTTCGTAGAGGTCTTTTTGCGCGGTGTGCAGTTCAATGAGGTGGACCAGCTCGGTTTTGGGCGGTAATTCCTTGGCCACTTGGTCCTTGGTGCGGCGCAGGATCAGCGGTGCCACCCGCCGCTTGAGCACCTCGTTGCGTTCGGCGTCGCCGTCCTTTTCGATGGGTTTGCGGAAGCGCGTGTTAAATGCCTCCTCGCTGCCGAGAAACCCCGGTATCAAAAAACGCATCAAGCTCCACAACTCGCCAAGGTGGTTTTCTATCGGCGTGCCTGATAGACAGAGGCGGTGGCGGGCGTCGAGTTTGCAGGCGGCTTGCGCCACCTTGGCGCGGGGGTTCTTGATGTTTTGCGCCTCATCCAGCACCACCATGTGGAATGCCACGCCGCGCAACTTGTCGATGTCCCGCTGCAACAGCGCGAAGGATGTTAGAACCAGGTCGGCGTGCGGGATCGAGCGGAAATATTTCCTGCGCTCGGCCCCGTTGAGCACCAGCACCCGCAGGCTCGGTGTGAACTTGAGCGCCTCGGCGCGCCAGTTAGGCACCACCGAGGTGGGTGCCACCACCAGCACCGGTTTGCCGCCCGCGTGGCCGGACTGCTTCTCGGTGAGTATATGCGTCAGTGTCTGGAGGGTTTTGCCGAGGCCCATGTCGTCGGCCAGAATGCCGTGCAGACCGTGGCGCGCCAAAAACTGCATCCAGTGAAAACCGGTGAGCTGATAGTCCCGCAGGGTGGCCTGGACATCCTCAGGCATGGGCAGCGGCGCGATGCCGGAGAAATCCCGCAGCTTCGCCGCCAGCTCGGCCAGATCCGGCGGCGGCGTGAGGCCCATGCCCTCCAGCCCGGCGAGCGACGCGGCATCCAGCGTGTGCAGGCGGGTGCGCTCGGGAAACTTCGGGTCGAGCAAGGCCGCGAGGTGTTGGAGAATCATCCGCACCCGGCCCACCGGCAGCCGCAGCGCGTCGCCGTTGGGCAGCGGCGCGTATACGTGTCCGTTGTTAGGGCGGTCCAGCGTCTCTTCCAGAAAATCGCTCTCGAGCAGACCCGCCAGGATCGGCAGCAGGTCGTGGCGCTCGCCCGCCACCTCAAACCCGACCGACAGGCTGAACCAGCCGCCGTGGGCCGGATCCAGCGTGCTGTCCCATTTTGATGGATCGGCATCAAACACGCGGTGGCCGACGTTGTCATCAATCGTCACACGCCAACCGAGGGATTCGAGCCGGGCGACCATCTCACCGCGGAACTGGAACCAAAATTCATCGACCGGCACGCGCCCCGGATCCGGGAACCAACGGTCGCTGCCGGTGTGACTCGCGGCCTCCCTCGACTTGAGATTGAGCAGGAATCGCCACGCGGAATTCGCCTGCAGCGACGACAGTCCGGTGTCGCGAAGCTGTTGGGCGGCGGCATTCTCGGCGCCGGCGTCATGTTTCAGAATCGCGGTTTGGCCGTCAGCCAGCGTCACCGTGCTCACCCAGTCGGGTGCCGAGGACCGCAACGAACGACGATGCCCGTCGTAGTTGACGACCGCTGCGGCGAAGATCCATTGGTCCGGGTCCGGCAGCCCGAGCGATTGCAGCAGCAGCCGCGTCGTGCGGTCGGCCGGCTCGCGGGTGACGTGCAACTCGAAGCGCGGCTCGGGCGCGAGCCACGGCCGGTCCGGCGACGGCTGCTTGAGCACCTCGCGGGCACCGGGCAAGGCGGCTGCCACGGCTGCAGCCACGCTGTGGCCAAGCAATCGCTGCGGATCGCGCTGTTTTTCCGCTTTCAGGAGCAAGGCGGCCGCATGCGGGCAATAGCTGCCGATTTCACACGAGCAGGTGGTTTCGAAATCCCATGCGCCACCGGATTGCCAGAGGCTGACCTCGGCAGTCTCATTCGCCACCGTCCCTAACAGCGAGAGCGCGCCTGCGCCGGCCGGATCGATGTGCAGGTCCCTGACTTTGGACAACAGCGGCTGGGCGGCGGCGAGGTGGTCGTCGTCGAAGCGGTTCTTCCAGCGGGAGGCACCGAGAAAGTCGTGGATGTCGGTGGCGTCGGACAAGGTGGTTGCACTTTTCTAGCACGCTTTCCCAATCCTCCAATCCCGAAAGTGGGCCGGCACGGCCACAGGAATGACTGGCTGCGAGACGCAGCAATCACGGCCTGCCGCGAGACGCGGCAGCCACCGCGGGCGGGGCGGTGCCACCCCGCCGGACCGCCGGCCGGGAATTCCCCGCCGGAGAATCGCCTTGCGCTGAGGCCGGTGACGCCGCAGAGTGCGCGACGAGGCGATGAACAGCAAACCGGTATCAATTTACGACACGACCCTGCGTGACGGCACGCAGGGTGAGGGCTTTCAATTGTCAGGCTTGGACAAGCTGCGCATTGCCCAACGCCTGGATGACTTCGGCGTGGATTACATTGAAGGCGGCTGGCCGGGCTCCAACCCGAAGGACATCGAGTTTTTCCGCGAGGCGAAAGGCATGCGGTTGCAGCACGCCAAGCTGGCGGCGTTCGGGTCGACCCGCCGGGCCGACACCCGGGTGGAAGAGGATCCGCAGGTGCGCCTGCTGATGGAGGCGGAGACGCCGGTGGTGACCATTTTCGGCAAGAGCTGGGAGCTCCAGGTCACCGAAGTGCTGCGCACCAGCGTGGAAGAGAACCGCGCGATGATCCGCGATACGGTGGCCCATCTGGTGCAGCACGGCCGCGAGGTGATCTACGACGCCGAGCACTTTTTCGACGGCTACAAGGACTCCCCCGAACATGCGCTGAGCACCTTGGAGGCCGCCGCCGCCGGCGGAGCGTCCTGCCTGGTGCTGTGCGACACCAATGGCGGTTCGCTGCCATCCGAGATTTTGCAGACCTGCCTGGCGGTGAAAGCCCGTCTGCCGGACGTGCCCTTCGGCATCCACACCCACAACGATTGTGAATTGGGGGTGGCCAATGCCCTCGCCGCCATCCGGGCCGGCGCCACCCAAGTCCAAGGCACCATCAATGGCTTTGGCGAGCGCACCGGCAACTGCAACCTGACCTCGCTGATTCCGATCCTGCAACTCAAGCTGGGCCTTGACGTGGTGCCATGCCTCGAGAAATTACGAGACCTCTCGTACTTCGTGGACGACATCTCGAACAATCCGCATTTCGCTAGGGCCGCCTTCGTCGGCAGCACCGCCTTTGCCCACAAGGGCGGCATGCACGTCAATGCCGTGCAGAAGCTCGCCCGCAGCTACGAGCACATCCCGCCCGGCAGCGTCGGCAATTGCCAGAACATCCTGGTGTCCGAGCTCAGCGGCCAGGCCAACATCCTCGCCAAGGCCGAGGAACTCGGCATCCCGCTGGTCAAAGGGTCGCCCGAGGCCGCCGAGGTGCTGCGCCGCGTCAAGCAACTGGAAAACGACGGCTATTCGTTCGAGGCCGCCGACGGCTCGCTGGAATTGTTAGTCCGGCGCGCGTTGGGAACTTACGTCAAGCCCTTCGAGTTGCACGAGTATCACACCAGTTTTCGCCAATACCGCGACGGCCATCCGCCGGTGTGCGAGGCCACCGTCAAGCTCTCCGTCGATGGCGAGCGGGCGCTGACCGTCGCCGAAGGCCGTGGCGTGGTCAACTCGCTGGATTTGGCGCTGCGCAAGGCATTGCGCCCGTTCTATCCGGAAATCGACGGCATCTCGCTGGTGGATTACAAGGTGCGCATCATCGATGGCCACGATGCCACGGCCGCCAAGACCCGGGTGCTGATGGTCACCACTGACGGCACTCGCGACTGGGGCACGGTCGGCGTTTCGGAAAACATCATCGAGGCGAGTTGGCTGGCGCTGCTGGATGGCATCGATCTGTTCCTGCAACAGCACGGGACCAGGCGGCGTGGTGGCGGGAATCTGTGAGCGCCGGTGAGCGCCGGTGAGATGCGCAAGGCGTGTGAAGTCGCGCAGGGACAGTCTTCAAAACGGTCCCTGCGGGGTGAGCCGACGACTGCTTGGTGAGCCCGGTTCACCCCACCACAGGCTCGCCCCCCCAAGCCAACGGCTAGCCCATCACCGAGCGGGTGACGGGCGTTTGGGGGAGGACAATGACGCTGGCTTACTCGCCGAGGCCGAAGCGGACGAAGCGGGTGACGGTGAGGGTGTCGCCGAGTTCGGTGCCCTTGGCGGCGAGGAGCTTGGTGACGGTGATGTCGGTGTCCTTGACGAAGCCCTGCTCGAGGAAGCAGCTCTCGGCGTAGAACTTGCCGAGCTGGCCCTTGAGGATGTTTTCAATCATGGCGGCCGGCTTGCCCTCAGCGATGAGGCGGGCGCGGAAAATGTCCTTTTCATTTTCGACCACCGCTTCCGGGATATCGTCGCGGGAAAGGCCCTTGGGAGCGCAGGCGGCGATGTGGAGGGTGAGGTCCTTGACGAGGTCGCGGAAGATCGGGTTGGCGGCGGTGGCCGCCTGGGTGGTGCCCACCTCGATGAGCACGCCGACCTTGCCACCCATGTGGATGTAAGAGCCGATGACACCACCGGGGGCGGCATCGAAACGGACGTACTTGCGGAATTGGAGGTTTTCGCCAACTTCGACGACCTTGGCCTTGACCGTGTCATCGATGCTATATTCGCCGTGCTGGACGGCGAGGGCGGCGGCGTGGTCGGCGGCGTCGGCGGCGACGAGCGCGTCGGCAATCCCGTGGACGAAGGTTTGAAAGCTCTCGTTCTTGGAAACGAAATCCGTTTCGCAGTTGAGTTCCAACATGAGGCCGGCATCGGCGGCCGGATTGACGCGGGCGACGATGATGCCCTCGGTGGCGGCGCGGTCGGCCTTGGCACCGGCCTTGGCGATGCCGCGCTCACGCAGCAGTTTGATGGAGGCCTCGATATCGCCGTTGGTCTCGGTGAGGACTTTCTTGCAGTCCATCATGCCGGCGTTGGTTTTATCGCGGAGTTCTTTGACAATGGCAGCGGTAATCATGGCGGGATGTGTATTTGTTAGAAAAGGCGGGCGGCTCCCGGATGAGGAGCCGCCCGGTGGGAAAGGAGACGGATTGGGGTTAAGCCTTGCGGCCTGCGACCATGGCATCGACCAGGTTCTGGAGGATGATGCGGATGGAGCGGATGGCATCATCATTGCCGGGGATCGGGAAGTTGATGATGGATGGATCGGCGTTGGTATCGACGATGGCGATGATGGGGATTTCCAGGCGGCGGGCTTCGGCCACAGCGATGGTTTCACGGGCGGAGTCGACGATGACCACGGCATCCGGCTTCTTGTCCATGTCGCGCACGCCGCGGAGGTTGCGCAGGAGTTTTTCGCGTTCGCGGCCGAGGGCGGCGAGTTCCTTTTTGGACATCGCCTTGAACTCGGGCTGTTTCTCGATGGTTTCGAGGTACTTGAGGCGCTCGATGCTCTTACGCACGGTGGCCGAGTTGGTGAGCATGCCGCCGAGCCAGCGGTGGTTGACGTAGTATTGGCCGGTGGCTTCCGCAGCTTCGCGGATGGCGTCCTGGGCTTGGCGTTTGCAGCCGACGAAGAGGACTTTGCGGCCTTTGCCGACGAGATCGGAGAGGAAATCGGCGGCCTTATCGAGGCAGAGGACGGTTTTCTCCAGGTTGATGATGTAGATGCCGCCTTTGTCCTTCATCAGGTAAGGCTTCATGCGCGGGTTCCATTTCTTGGTCTGATGGCCGTAATGGACGCCGGCGTCCACCATTTCGGTGATGAGTTCGTTGATCATGATATGATTGGTTTCCCGCCTTGAATCAGGCCGGGCGATGCTTGAAGATCTGCCGCATGCAGGGTCCCCCCGGATCTTCGTTGGTTGAAATGCGGCGCGAGGAGGGGCTGCGGAAATAGGGAAACGACCGGCTCTTGGCAAGCGAAATCCTGACTTTTTCAAAAAAATGTCGGTGGACTTTTTACCACGGAGCGGCGCAAGCGCGATGCTCCATGGCCGTGGTGAGCCCGCCGGTGGTGGACATCTGGACGCCGAGGACTCCCGCTGGGCGACGCCCGCCGCAGAAAGATAGGCTTGGAAATTTCACCGGGAAACAGCATCCTGCCGCTCTTCCCACCATGCTGCAATACTCAAAACAAGCTGACGAATGCCGTGAAGCCGGGCCGCTGGAATGCTGGTGCCTGCACGGGGCGGTGGGAGTGGCGGCGGATTGGCGCGGGTTTGCCAAGCGCTTGGCGGCGGCCGGCATCGGCAGCCGCGCGGTGGACTTGTGGCGCTTTCTGGAGAGCGCTCCGTTGGCGCTGGAGGATTTTGGCAAGGCGCTCAATGCGGATGCGGGCGGCAAGGTGTTTCGCGGCAGCGGGCGCTCATTGGTCGGCTACTCGATGGGCGGCCGGCTGGCACTGTATTCTTTGTTAGAACCGGACCACTCGTGGCAAGCGGCAGTGCTGATATCGGCGCATCCGGGCCTGGATTCCGCAGCGCAGCGCGAGGCGCGGCAGGCGGCGGATGGGGAGTGGGCGCGGCGGGCGTTTGGCGGGGATTGGCCGCTATTTCTCGACGCGTGGAATGCCCAGCCGGTGCTGGGTGCCACGGCGATCCGGGATGCCCAGGCGTCCCGCAGCTTGGTCACGCGGCGCCGCGAAGTGGCCCGCAGTTTTATCGATTGGTCGCTGGGCGCGCAACAATCGCTGTGGGACCGGCTCGGCGAGATCCGCATTCCCGTGCTGTGGGTGGCTGGGGCGCAGGACGACGCATTTCGCACGCTGGCCGAACGGGCTGCCAGCCTCTCGCCGCACTCGCGGCTGGCGGTGGCACCGGCGGCCGGCCACCGCGTCCCTTGGGAAAACGAGGCCTGGCTGGCCGAAACCACCGCCCGTTTTCTCAAGTTCGGCGACCTCTGACGCCGCTCTCAGCCCAGCGCTTGATCGATATCCGCCAGGATGTCGTCGATGTGCTCGATGCCGACCGAGAGGCGGATGAGGTCCGGGGTGATGCCGGCCGCGGCCTGTTGCTCGGCGTTGAGTTGGGAGTGGGTGGTCGAGGCGCTGTGAATGGCTAGGCTCTTGGCGTCGCCAACATTGGCCAGATGCTTGAAGACGCGCAGGCTTTCGATGAATTTTTTACCGGCCTCCATGCCGCCCTTGATGCCGAAGACGACCATGCCGCCGCCCTTGCCGTTGAGGTATTTCTGGCTCAGCGCGTGTTGGGAATCGTCGGCCAGGCCGGGGTAGCGGACCCAGCTGACCTGCGGGTGATTTTGCAGGTGCTTGGCGACGCTGAGCGAGTTCTGGGTGTGGCGCTCCATGCGCAGGCCCAGCGTCTCGATGCCTTGCAGCAGGAACCACGAGTTGTCCGGCGAGATGGCCGCGCCGAGATTGCGCAAGGGCACCGTGCGGGCTCGCAAAATGAATGCGAGCGGGGCGAGTGCCGGCGGCAGGTCGTGGCCCCAGCGCAAACCGTGATAGCCGTTGTCGGGTTGGTCGTAGAGCGGGTGCTTGCCGGCTGCCCAATTGAATTTGCCGCTGTCGACGATGATGCCGCCGATGCCGGCGCCATGGCCGCCAAACCATTTGGTCAGGGAATGCACGACGATGTCCGCGCCGAAATCGATCGGTCGGGTCAAATAGGGCGTCGAAAACGTGGCATCGACGATCAGCGGCAGGCCGTGGGCGTGGGCAATGTCGGCGATTTTCTCCAAGTCGGCCACTTCGAGGGCGGGATTGGACACCGTTTCGGTGAACAGCGCGCGAGTGTTCGAGTCGATCGCCTTGGCAAAATTCTCCGGGTCGTTGGAATCGACGAAGCGCACCTCGATGCCGAGGTCGGGCAGGATGTCCTTGAACTGAGTGTAGGTGCCGCCGTAGAGGTTGCGGGCGGAGACGATGTTGTCGCCGGCCTTGGCCAAATTGATGATCGCGTAAAACACCGCGCTGGTGCCGGAGGCCACCGCGAGGCCGCCGAGTTCCGGCGCCCCTTCAAGCAAGGCGACGCGTTTTTCCAACACCTCGGTGGTGGGATTGGTGATGCGGGTGTATATGTTGCCGAGTTCGCGCAGGGCGAAAAGATTGGCGGCCTGCTCGGTGCTGGTGAAGACGAACGAACTGGTGCGATACAGCGGCACCGCAGCGGAGCGCGAGCAGGGGTCTCCGGCGTAGCCGCCGTGCAGGGCGATGGTTTCAAGCTTGTGGGACATGGCGGGGATGCAGTGGCAGGGGTTGCGGGGGAGCCGCCAGGTCCAGTGTGAACACCAGCGGCGCGGCATTACATAACACATTCCAGCGGCGCCACAAGCGGGCAATTCCAGTAACTTGGGCTTGCATCGCCCATAAACCCAACCTATCCTGACACCCTATGCGATGCAGGACCACTCTAGCAATAATGGCGCTTTGCAGCCTTGCCGCTTCGGCTCAGGACTCAAAATATGCCCTTTCCGATTCGCCCCAAGCCTCAGACGTCAGTCTTCCCGACTTTGATGCTGCGCACCTGACCTTCAACCATACGGGTGACATGGACCTCGGCCACGGTCAGGGCCGCCTGGCGGTGAGCGAGTTTGACCTGCGCACAATGCTGTCCAGGCCGATTCCGCTGGCCGACGACTGGCTGTTGGTACCGCTGGCCGAATTCACCCGGACCAACCTCAGCCTTCATGGCACCCCGGCGGGCTCGCCATTTCACGATGATGACCTCACTTCCATCGGCCTGAGCGCCGCTGCGGTCCACCTGACCAAGAGTTCGCCTTGGCTCTACGGACTTTGGGGGCACGCCGGACTCGCCTCGGATTTCCAGCACGTCACCAGCGATGCGTTTACCGTCGACCTTGCCGCCGGCGCGGGATACCGCGTCAACGACAGCCTCATTGTGGGCGTCGGCGGCGCAGTCTGCAACCTCAACGGCGACCTTGCGTTCTACCCCGGCATCGGCTTCGACTGGATCGTCAATGAGGCCCTCCGCGTCGGCATCTACGGCCCGAGCTTCATCACCGCCTACACCTACTCGCCGGATTGGTCGTTCAGTTTCCGCGCCGAAGCTGGCGGCGGCATCTGGAACGTCAACGACGCGCTTGGCAACTCACGGGCGATCGAGCTGACGACCTATCAGTGCGGTGTGTTCGCCGATCGCCACCTGTTCGAAAAGCTGTGGCTCTCCGCCGGGGTGGGACTGAGCGTCGGCAACAAGTTGGAATACACCAAGACGAATGGTGACACGCTGTTTGAGCGGGCGCCCGAGGCCGCACTCTTCGGCCAGATCGGCCTGCGGCTCAAGACGTGGTGAGAGTGCCCGTCTGCCTGAGTTCCTGCAAGAAGCGTTGCGCCAAACCGGTATCTGGTGGCATGCTGAAGCTGCCGGTATCTATCAATCCGCGTGCGCGCCTGCTGTTGGCGGTGGCCGGCCTCGCCTTGAGCGCCGCCACACTCACGCCCGCCGCCGAGCCGATCATCCTCCACGTCGCCCCGGATGGCAACGACGCATGGTCAGGCCACACCGCCCGGCCAGCCGCCGTGCCGAGCGACGGTCCGCTGGCCAGCCTGGCCGGTGCCCGCGATGCAATCCGCAAACTCAAGGCAAAGGGGCCGCTGCAGCGCCCGGTGCAGGTCCGCTTCGCCGCTGGCACCTATCCGCTGGCTGGACCGGTGGACTTCGGCCCGGCCGACAGCGGCAGCACCGAGGCCCCGGTGACCTACCAGGCGGAGGCCGGCGCGCGGCCGGTTCTCACAGGCGGCCGCGGCGTGGGCGGCTGGAAGCCCGGCGCGGACGGTGTGTGGAGCACCAGCGTGCCCGTCGAGTGGCGCTTCGAACAATTGTGGGTCAACGGCAACCGCGCCACCCGCGCCCGCTCGCCCAACCAATTCTATTATTACATGCTGCACAAGGTGGCGCGCGGCATCGATCCGCTCACCGGCAAGGAGGCAGACCTGGCCAGCCGTGCCATCGCCGGCCGTGGCGACGATTTGGCGGCGATGTTCCGCTTGTCGAAGGAGGAATTGGCCGACGTGACGGCGGTGGTCTATCACTCATGGGAAATGTCGCGCCATCATATTGCGGCGGCGGACGCCCGATCCAATATGCTCATTGCCACCGCCGGCGCGCCGTGGCCGTTTTTCCAGTGGGGCAGTGATCAACGCTATTATCTGGAGAATTTCCGCGCCGCGCTCGATGCGCCGGGCGAATGGTTCCTCGCCCGTGATGGCACGCTTTCCTATATCCCGCTGCCAGGCGAAGACATGACCCGTGCGCAGGTGATCGCCCCGGTCACCAGCCAATTCGTCCGCTTCAAGGGCGGCGACGGCGGGCTTGTCGAACACATCTCGTTCAAGGGACTTGCTTTTGAATACGCCGGCTACAGCCTCCCGCCAAACGGCCAGGGCGACTCCCAGGCCGCCCACGGCATCGAGGCGGTGATCCAGGCCGACGCCGCGCGCGATCTAACCATCGAAGACTGCCACATCGGCCACACCGGGTTGTACGGCGTGTGGTTCCGCCGCGCCTGCCTCGATTGCCGGGTGCAGCACTCACAGCTAACCGACCTCGGTGCCGGCGGCGTGCGCATCGGCCAAGGCTGGGACAACGACAATCCCTCGGAGGCCGAGCGCACCGGCCACTGCATCGTGGACAATAACATCATCCAATCCGGCGGCCACATTTTCGGCGGCGCCATCGGCGTGTGGATCGGCCACAGCGCCGACAACCAGGTCACCCACAACGACATCGCCGACTTCCGCTACACCGGGGTGTCTGTCGGCTGGCGTTGGGGCTATGCGCCAAGCCAGGCGAAGCGCAACACGATTGATTTCAACCACATCCATCACCTCGGCTACGGCGTGCTCAGCGACATGGGGGCGGTGTACACGCTCGGCGCATCGGAAGGCACCACCGTGAGCAACAATGTGTGCCATGATATCCAAAGCTATATCTATGGCGGCTGGGGCCTCTACACCGACGAAGGCAGCAGCGGCATCACCCTGGAGAACAACCTCGTTTACAACACCAAAACCGGCGGCTTCCATCAGCACTACGGCAAGGACAACATCATCCGCAACAATATCTTCGCCTTCGCCTCCCAATTCCAACTCCAACGCAGCCGCAAGGAAGACCATCTGTCGTTCACCTTTTCTAACAACATCGTGGTGTGGGATCAAGGCAGATTATTTGAAGGCCAGTGGCTCGACCCCAACGTGAAGTTGTCCCACAACCTGTATTGGCGGACCGACGCCGGTCCAATTGACTTCGCCGGCAAGCCGCTCGCGGAGTGGCAGAAATCCGGGCAGGATGAGGGCTCGGTGATTGCCGATCCGCAATTCGCCGATGTGAAGAGCCGCGACTTCCGCACCAATCCTGCCAGCACGGCCGTGGCGGGGATCGGTTTCAAGCCCTTTGATTTCACCCGTGCCGGCGTTTACGGCGATGCGGCGTGGAAGCAATTGGCCGCCGCTCGCAGCTATCCGCCGCTGGCAACTCCGCCCGCGGCACCGCCGCCCCCACCGCTCCGCTTGCACTGCGACTTCGAGTCGGGTGCCGACAACCCGCTCGGCGACGCCAAAATCCAGGTCGAGAACAAAGGCGATTCGATCGCGGTGACCGATGAGACAGCCGCGGGCGGCACCCACAGCCTGCGCATCACCGATGCTCCCGGACTGCAAGCCCGCTTCAACCCGCATTTCTACTTCGAGCCGTGTCATCGCGATGGCATCAGCCGCTGCAGCTTCGACCTGCGGGCCGAGGCCGGGGTCGAGTTCTATCATGAGTGGCGGGATGCCGCCTCCCCCTATCGAACCGGGCCGAGCCTGGCGGTGACGGGCGGCAACCTCGTCGTCGCAGGGAAAATTCTCGCCGCCATCCCAGCGGGTCAGTGGGTCCATCTGGAGGTCACCGCCGGCGTTGGCAAGCACTCCACCGCCAGCTGGGACCTCGCAGTTTGCCTGCCCGGCCAGCCAGCCCGGAAATTTTCCAATCTCCCCTGCGACCCGCAGTGGAAACAACTCGAGTGGCTGGGCTTTGTCAGCAATGCCGACACCAAGACCGTCTATTACCTCGACAATCTAACGCTCGACAACAAGCCCTAACAAATTGGAGGTCTCCGGTCCTCCCGAACCATGATGGGGCCATGGAGGGGCGATCTCCGAATCGCCCAAGCCCATGATGGGCCGATGACAAGCGGCTGGCCTCCCGTATTGGCTCACGATCGTGATCGGCGATTCGGAGATCGCCGCTCCTTGGAGCCCGCCTACCGCGAGATCGGATGGATCGCGAGCTGCAGTCCGGTGGGGGCGAATGGCTCTAGCCTCAGGGTGTTCTTTCCCGGTTTGAGCAGGCGGGTGATGTCGAGCCGCAACGGCGCGCCTATGAACCCACCGGCATCGCTGCCATTGACGGTCACCCGCGCCGCCGCCTCCGGCGCCAGATCGGCAGCCTCCAGATAGATCCGAACCTTGGTTAGATCAACTGTGGTCGGCAGCTCGCACACGCCGTCATACGGGGTCGCTGCCCGGATCGGGCTGGCAGTAAACGGCTGCTTGCCCGCAATCGGCACCGGGCCCGGCACCAGTGGCGAGACGATGCGGGCGACCGCTATTGTCGTTGCGGGGCGGGTGTCCGTCTCCAGGCGGGCGGGCGCATCGCCAGGTCCATCGCGGAACACAAGCAGCACGCTTTCCAGCGGCGCAAGGGTCAGATCGACCTCGACGGAATCCTGTGCGAGGCGGCGCGAGCGCGGGGTGGTGATCTCATTGCGCAGCGGGTCCCAACATTGCGGCTCACCGATGGCGTTGATGCGAAAGCGCAAGGCCCGCGGCCCGCCGCGATCATTCTGGTTGGCTATGAAAAACACATCGTGGCCCTCCTTGACGCGGTGCAGCACGTGCAGCCAGTGGTCCGTCTCGCCTTCGATCACTTCCAGCGTGGGATGAATGCCAGCATCACCAGCCAACACCTGCTGCAATTGCTCGGGTGTGGGCCTCTCCGGTAGCAGATAGGAACGGCCACCCGCAGGAGTGGTCTTGCAAACCGTTAGACCCGGGGCGGCCGCGCCCCAAATCGCCTCGTTCAACGCGGCGATGTCGGCGGCGCTCATGCCGGGCGTGGCCGACCTGCCGGGCAGGAACCCGTGCGCGACGACGGTGCCACCGTGTTGGAAAAACGCCAGCGCTTTGGCTAGAGTGGCGTAGGGAATCACCTCCACCGGCGGCACGATGAGCACCTTGTAGGATTCGGCACGAAGGCGCAGCTCCTTGTCGGTTAGAGTCATGTCTTTCTCAAAAACTTCGTAGGGCAGCCAGTCGCAATCATAGAGGGAATCCTGCAGGCTCTCGCTGATTTGTTCGAGGGTGACGTGCTTGCCCATTTGCACACTCTGGCCCGGCGATAGGAGCGCGACCGGTGCCACATGGTGGCCGCCGCTGAGCATCAGGCTGAGGCGGCTGGTGTAATCGGCAAACACCCGATAGAGCGGCCACCGCGGCTCGAAGCCGCCGTTGTCGAAATACGGCGGGCAATCGTTGTCGTAGGGTGCACGCGGGTTGAACGAGTGCGGAATGAGGAAATTCACCCCGCTCACCTGCATGTGATCGGCCCACCATTTCATTTCCGGATAGGTGAGGTCCTGGCCCCGCGCACCGAAAATCTCCACCATCGCCTGATCGTCGCGCTTGCCATAGGCATGGCTGATGGAACTGCACAACTTGGGCGTTTGCCAACACGGTGCATCGCGGGCCGCCCGCTGGCCCATTTTGAATTGCGAAAAGACCGCGTCGATGCCACCCATGCTGGTGTATTTCTGGACGCGCATCAGGTCGCCGGCACAAAACGCATCCAGCGTGTACATGTTGCTGTGTTCCATGAAGTGGCCGATCGAGCGCACCCCATGCTCCTCGCACCAGTGGCTGATGCCGCCATACATCGTGCGGCCCCACGTCTCGGCGCGCGCTTCCAGATATTGGTAGCGGGCGGCCACCTGGGCTTCGCCAGACAATTGGAAGATGTAGGCGACATACGCATTCTTCCAGTCCACTCCCAATTCCTCCAGGACCGGGTTCAACCCGGTGCCCCAGTCACCACGGGTCTCCGGCTCATCATAGAAAAACCCCGCGATGGTCTTGCCGAAGTCCGCCTTGAAGTGCTCGTAATGCGGTTGATAGACCGTCTCCAGCAACCAGTCGACGCAGTCCTTGCTGGCGCCGTCGACGCTGAGTTGCGTGCCCCCGCCCTGGCCGAGGCCGGGTGCCTGCACATGGGTGAACTTCATGATCTTCCAAGCACCCTCCGGCACCGTCCACACGAGCTTGCCAGCGTCGATGAATTTCGCTAGATCCAACAAACTTCCGGCATCGATGGCACCGTCGGCGGCGACGCGACCGGCCACGGTGGCGATGTAGCGCTCGCCGGCGTAGCCAATTTCCTCAAACACGGTGGGTCCGGTCACCCCTGTGAAAGTGCCATGCAGCTTTTTGGCCGCATAGCGCGGCGGAACCTTGCCACCCACGCCTTGGCTCGGCCACCACTTCTCATCGAAAATCCACAGTTGCAGGTTGTGTTGTTTGGCGGCGTTCAGACAGATGCCGACATCGCGAAACCAATTCGGGCCCAGCCAATCGCTGTGCGGGCGGGACTCGGTGGTGAAACTCCCGTTGCCGCCCTCGGCGACCTTGTCGAGGGTGTTCTCTAACTGGCTCTTCGACTCGTCGCCGTGCAGCCAGAATAGCGGCCCGACGCTGCGCCGTGCATCCATTGGAAGTTCACTGAAATCGCGGACAAGACGCTCCAAGCCATCGGCCCGCGGGCCGGGCGCGGCGGCGAATTCGGCGGCCTGGAGTGGAACTAACAAAAGTACGGGTAGCAGGCTGAGAAGGGGTGGATACATGACGGGTGGAGGGTTAGGGTTCGGTGACGGGAATGCTCCACGCGGGGCTCACCGCGTCCGCGACAGTTTGCACGGACAGGCCGGGCTGTTTCCAGTCGATTTTACCCAAAGCCGCGCGGGTCGTGCCGGCCAGCGGCAGTTTCCACTCGCCGGCGAACACCGGGCTGAGGTCCTGCTGCGCCGCCACGCTGGCACACAGCAGCCAGTGCCAGCCTTGGTTGAGCGCTCCGCTCTTGATGTCGGGCTTGTACTCGGGGCAGGCGGCCAACTCGTGGAAAAACCGCCTCAGCCAGGCATCGCCACCGTGCTCGCGGCGCAAGCGCAACATCGCAGCGGCATAACGGACCGGTTGGTCGGACGGATTGATCACGCTGCCATGAGCATCCTTGAAGAGGCTCACCTTCTCACCCACGCCAAAGCTGGTGCTGAACAGATCCAGGAACCCTAGGCCGCTCGCGGCTAGCAGCGGCTCGACGCCCTCGATCACCTTGCGCGTGTTGGCATCCGGGTCCTCGCAGTGCAGCGCGTCCATGCACACATAGCGCATGAACACTGCAAAGCCAGTGATGAAGCACGAATGGCGGTCGCCGAAAGTGTAAAAGTTCCGCCCCATTTCGTAAAACACATAATGCGGCATCGCCGCGGGGCGCGCCTTGAGTTGCGGGTAATTCGCGTCGTAGAACATCGCCAGCTCAATGCCGGTGGCACCCACGAAGCCACAACCCGCGCCGCAGGTTAGATCGGCACCGGGCACCGCGGCGATGGTGGCTTTGCCATCGAGTTGTTTGAATGGTTGCGGCTGCCGGCCGGTTAGATCAGCGTACAGCTCCCAGCCGGCGTCGAGCCGGGACACCCACAGCCCCATCAATGCCGGATCAAGGGCGTCGTCGATGGTGAGAAAAACCACGTGTTTGCCCACCCACGGGGTCAGTTGCAGGCTGAGTTGGCGCGCCTGCCAAGACTTTGGCTGCATGGCGAGCGTGGAATAGTCGAGGCGGGGGCCGGGCTGTACCGGGGCGGCTTCCCCGGCATGCACGAGGGGGGCGAGCATGGCTGGCAGGAGCGGCAGCAGTGAGCGGAATGGCATCATGAATAGGGCCTGATACCTTGGCTGCGCGCAGGATGTTTCATCCTGGGGAGGTCTTGCCTCAGACACAAGACGCAAGACGCAAGACGCAAGACACAAGACGCAAGGGCCGTATCAAGGAAGTCCGTGTCCGGAAATACTCCTTGGCAAAGCCGGAAGGCAGGCTATCGTCCGGCTTGCACCATTGTCCCAAGAATTTGACGCCGGACGCCGACCGCGGCTCTCCGGCATCTTCCAGCTGGCCGCCTCACCAGGCCGGTTGGTTGCTTGCGGTCCTCGCTCCATGTCGATTGCCTTCCCGCATTGTTTCCCTCTTGCAGTTGGGCTTGCTCCGGTGCCCCCAACCGCCACCGCACCATCCCAGCCACATAGCCATGCCACACCGAAATGCCCGCCTAAGCCAGTTGTGCGCCACCCTGCTGGCCCTGCCCGGGCTCTTGCACGCCACGAACCAGACCACGTATCACAACGATCTGGCCAGTACTGGCGTCAATGCCAACGAGACCCTGCTCACTCCTTCAAGTGTCACAGTCGCCAATTTCGCCAAGCGCTTCACCACGACCGTGGACGGGCAGGTTTACGCGCAGCCGCTCTATGTTGCGGGGGTGACGGTTGTCGGCGGCAGCAACGCCGGAGTGCATGATCTAGCCCTCGTTGCCACCCAGCACGACAGCGTTTACGCGATTGATGCGAACAGCGGCAGCATCGTCTGGCAAACATCCCTGTTGACCACGGGGCTAACCAATGCAACCGCCATCACCCCGATGCCCAGCGGCGACACCGGCAGCACGGACGTCACCCCAGAGATCGGGGTGTGCGGGACGCCGGTGTTTGATCCGGCCACCAACTTGCTGTATGTCGCCGCCAAGACCAAGCAGATCCTCAACAGCGACACCACCCAGCCGCATTACGTATACACCCTTTACAAGATCGCCATTAGCAACGGCAACGCCAGCGTGAATGCAAACATCACCGGCAGCACGATCATCGGCGATACCACCTACAATGGCAGCTATACCTATCGAACGAACAGCAGCCCGGCGGCGGCACAGGATCCGTTTGTGTTCGGCACCGGCGACGGCACCATCACCGTCAACTCGACGAGCCGGGTCTATTTCAATGCGATGCGGGAGATGAACCGCCCGGGGCTGACCATCAGCGGTGGGAAAGTCTATATCGAGTTTGCCTCGCATGGGGACAACGGCCCGTATCACGGCTGGGTGCTGGGTTATGACAAGGCCACGCTGGCACTCGCCTCGGTGCTGAATCTAACGCCGAATGGCGGCCTCGGCGGCGTCTGGCAGGCCGGCGGCAACATGACGATGGATGCCGCCGGATCGTTCTATCTGGAAACCGGCAACGGTACCTTCGACGGCTACAATAATGCGGGTGCCGCGGCCGGACTGGACGCCAGCGGGTTCCCTGTCAACGGCAACTACGGCGACTGCTTTGTGAAGATCCAACTGGATGCCACCACCACCCAGTCCAGCCAGAACAAGAACGGCTGGGGAATGAAGGTTGTCGATTATTTCTCCCCATTCAACAACCAGGCACTCAGCAGTGCGGATACCGATCTTGGGTCCGGCGGCTGCGTGGTGCTGCCGGATTCCGCCGGCAGCCTGGCCCATCCACACCTGCTGGTCGGGGCTGGCAAGGAAGGAAAGATCTATCTCATCGACACCGCTTCGATGGGGAAATTCAATGCCACCACCGACGTCGTGGTGCAGACGCAGGGCGGGGCGATCAACGGTTCATACAGCACGCCGGCATTTTTCAACGGCGTGCTCTATTGGGTGGGCGGAGGAGATTATGGCAAGGCGTTTACCATCGCGGGTGGCGTCCTGTCCGCTGCGCCGGTGAGAACCACTCCGGATCATTTCGCCTGGCCGGGATCCACTCCCAGCATCAGTGCCAACGGCAGCAACAATGGCATCGCCTGGACCCTCGATCATGGCACCAACGAACTCCGCGCCTACCTCGCCAGCGATTTCAGCAGCCGGGTATGGACCAGCTCGCAAGCAGCCGGCAATCGCGACCTGCTTGGCACGATCGCCAAATTTGCCTTGCCCACGGTGGCCGACGGCCATGTCTTGGTCGGCACCGCCAGCACACTGGTTATCTTTGGCGCCTTGGCACCGCCCACAGCCCCCCCGGCAGCGCCCGGCAGCCTCGTGACGGCGGTGGTATCCGGCTTGGAAATCGACTTGGCCTGGACCGACCTCTCGACCAATGAGGACGGCTACAAGATCGAGCAATCGACCAACGGCACGGATTTCACGGAAATCGCCACGCTGAGCGTCAATGCCACCAGTTATCATGTGACCGGGCTGCAAGTGGCCACGTTGTATTATTTCCGGGTGCGCTCCTACAACAGCTATCAGACGCTGAGTTTCTCCGGCTATACCAACACCGCGGCGGCACAGACCAGCGCGCAACAGGCAACGCTCGCTTTCGGCAACGGCTTTGCCACCTCCGCCAGCCAACTTTCCTACAATGGTTCCGCCAAGCTGCCCGGAACTCGCGCGGAATTGACCGATGGTGCCGGTAACGAGGTCGGAGCCGTGTGGTCGAAGACGGTCCAGGATATCCGCCGCTTCACCACCCAGTTTGCCTTTCAGATCACCAATCCCAACGCCGACGGCTTCACCTTCACCATTCAAAACAACACCAACACCACTGTCGGTGTTGGCGGCGGCGCGCTCGGCTATCAAAATATCATCCACAGCATCGCCGTAAAATTTGATATCTATCCGGCGCTGAGCACCATCGGGCTCTACACCAACGGTGCGATTCCCGATGACACCACGCCGGCTGCCATTGACGTCACCGGGGCGGGCATCGATTTCCACAGTGGTCACATCTTTTCCGTGTCACTGGCGTACAACGGCAGCACGCTTGCCCAAACCATCACCGACGCCACCAGCGGAGCCTTCTATACCCATAATTACACCGTTGATATCCCCACCACCATCGGCTCCAGCAGCGCCTATGTCGGGTTTACCGCTGCCACCGGCGGTCAGACCGCCACCCAGGATATCCTCACCTGGAATTATACGCCGCTGCCGACCGCTCCGCCCGCCGCGCCGAGCGCGCTGAGCGCCACCCCGGCCTCCGGCACCCAGCTCAACCTCGCCTGGGCGGACAACGCCACCACCGAGGACGGGTTCAAGGTGGAACGCAAGACCGGTTCGGGTGGAAGCTATGCGCAGATCGGCCTCATCGGTGTCAACCGGACCAGTTACATTGATCCGTCACTCACACCGGGGACGAGCTACTATTACCGGGTCCGCGCCACCAATAGCGCGGGCGATTCCACCTACAGCAATGAAGCCATTGCTCTAACACCGGTTCAGCCTAACATGCCGACCGATGCCCGGGCGAGCAGCGTTTCCGCGAACCAGATCAACATGACGTGGATTGACAACGCTAACAACGAGGATAACTACCGGGTCCTCCGCAAGATCACCAGCGCCAGCAATTATGCAATCATCGCGACGCTGCCGCCGAATACGACAAGCTACCTGGACACGGGAATCAATCCGGGCGTGACCTACGATTATCACATCCAGGCGAGCAATCTTGCGGGTTACTCGGATTTCAGCGCGTTCACCGTGCAATCACTAACGATCCTGACGCTCGCAGCCAGCGATGCCACCGCGCAGGAGGGCACGGCCAACGCCGGCTTGTTTTCGGTGAGCCGCGTCGGTGAAACCGCTGCCGACCTCGTCGTTGCCTTTACTCAAGCCAGCGGGGCCGGTCAGGCCGCCGCAGGCACCCGCTTCACGCTGAATCCGGGGGGCGGCACGGTGACGATCCCAAGCGGCTCACTGAGCGCGACCCTCAGCCTCACCCCGCTGAGCGATGCGGCCGTGCTCGGCCCGCAAAATGTCACCCTCAACCTGTTGGCCGATGCCGCTTATGCCCTGGGTGCCACTACTGCGGCAACGGTGCAATTGCTCGATTCACCCGCCAGCAACTGGAAGGTCCTGGAATTCGGCAGTCTGGCAGCGGCGCAATCGCCGGCGGCGGCAGACGGCGCTGCGCCCGCAGGAGATCAGATCACCAATTTGGAGAAATACGCGCTCGGCCTCCATCCGAACACGTTCTACCGGCCCAATTCGCCAGCCCTGCCGTCGGCGCGGCTGGATGCTGCGCTGGGCAAGCGGCTCACTCTGGTGTTTTTGCGCCCGCATCCCGCCCCGGCAGATATCAGTTACACCATCGAGTCGCTGGGTGATCTGCGCTACGATCCGTGGGTTCCGCTGGGGCTGCTCAGCGGCTATCCGATCGATAACGGCGACGGCACCGAGACGGTGAAAGCCGCCGACACCGAATCCGCCAGCACCGCCGCCAGACGCTTTATCCACCTGCGCATCACACGGCCCTGATGCTTCGGTTCCGGCCATACGCATTGTTTGAGTTAGGCTCGGCTCAGGTTCAGGGCACCAGCGGGGTGAGACTCAGGGTTGGATGGAGAGTTCTTCCTTGCGGCGCACTTCGATGGCTCCAGACGTGTCGCTCGATGACCTCGCCTCCACCTCCATCACCAGCGTAAGCGGCTGGTCGGGGAGGAATTTCTTCACATCGAGCCGATAGCTGTTATCGGTGTTTTGGGTGCCGGTGGATCCGGCGTGGGTGTCGTTGGCCAGACTGCGGCCGTCCTGCATGACGGTGACTTTGCTGATGGTTAGGGCTGAGTCCCCCTCGCGGTAGCGAAAGGTCACCAGATGGGCACCCGGGCTCTGGATCAACGCCGAGGCGTCCAGCGTCCAGCGTTGCGCGCCCTCGCCGGTGAAGGCGGCGGGCGACCACTCGGGCGTGGCCAGGCGGCCGTCCACCACCGGCTCGGCCACCGCGGCGGGCACCACCAAATCGGCGCGGTATTTTTCCATCAGGCGGGTGGCCACCTCGACCGCGTCGCCCACCGGACGTTCGGCAAAGTCGCTGCCGGTAGTGTTGACCCAGCGGCCATCGGCCTCGACCCGCCATTTGTGATAGGCGGCGGCGTCGAACGGGGTGGTGTTTTCCAGGGCATGATCGACGCGTTGGATGAATTCGCGCCAACGGCCCATGTAGTAGGTGTTGAACAGGCCGTTCCACTCGCGGCGCGCATAATCACTGAGGCCCCCGCCGGGCTCGTGCCATGTGGTTAGAATCTCGCGGGCGTTGTGCTCGTAGTAGTCCGCCTCCGCCGGCGTGGCGGCCCAGGCGCGGGCATCGGCGATCCAACGGCCCATGAGCCACTCGTGGCGCGTGCCTAACAGCTTATTGATGTCTTCGCCGAGTTCCAGCAGGCGGGCGGACTCCAGGCGGAAGGCCGCCACATCCTTGCGGGCTGCGGCCGCCATCAGGCGTTTACCGACGATGAAGGTGGCGTTGCCCAGCGCTTGGCGGGTGAGGTTGACGAGGTCATACTGATAGCCATCGGCGCTGCGCGAGGCCGGGGCGGCGCCTAGCAAGGCGTCCACCACAGATACCAGGGCGGCCTGCCGTTCGGGCCGGGGGATTTTGTTGGATGCCTGCAGGACGGGAGTGGTCTGGAGGAAGTTCTGGCGGCCCCAGACGCCGTCGGGATCGTCGGTGAAAATCTCCTTGTTGAGGATATGCCAGGCGTTGCGCACGGCCGGATCGGCGCGGCCGGCGCGGCGGTCGGCGTAGGCGTCGAGCCAGGCGTCGAGATTGACCTTGGAGTTTTTGTGCCAGACTTGTTCGAAGAGCAGGTCGAAGGCGACGGGGTTGATGTTGAGGCCTTCGAGGGTGGTGCCGATGCCGCGGCAGTTTTTGACCGGCAGGGCGGCGGCGGACCTGTCAGATATGATTTTGAGTGGGGCGACGAAGTTGGTGGTGCCGCCGAAGTTGCCGACGAAGCACCACAGGAAGGGCGCTCCGTGGAAGTTTTCGCTCTTGCGGAAAAACTCGGTTTGCTCGCACACGTAATCCAGATAGATCATCTTGCCGGTGGGCACGGCGAGGGTGAGGGCCTTGAGGCGCGGCGGGGTCCATTGTTTGTCGAAGAAGAAATTCCACGACATCAGATACCAGACTGCGGCGGGGTCTCCGCCGGCCATGCTTTGATAGATGGTACCGGACACTTTGGCGAGGTAGTCGGGATCCCAGCTGGGCGGGGCGATTTCGTTGAAGGGGTCGGCGCTGTAGAGGTGGTCGCTGCCGAACATGGCCGCCTGTTCCTTGAGAAAGCGCTGCTGGATGTCGGGAAAAAGCGGGTCGGTCGGATCAAGAAACCAAGTGGCGTAGCGCTCTGCCATACCACCCCAACCGGGCTTGATCCGGGTGATTTTCGCGTCGGGTTTGACGTCCTTGAGGGCTTGTGGGACGTGGCCGGCGAAGGCGGCGAGGATGGGTTTCATGCCGAGGCTGCGGGCGCGTTCGAGGATTTGGGATTGCAGGACGCGCTGGCCCTCGATGTATGACATGGGCAGCGGGCCGCCCCATTTATCGAGGTTGGCCATGTGTTGCCATGGCAGGTGGGCGGGGCCGGAGAAAAACTCCTGAACTTGTTCCTGCGGGATGCCGTAGGATTGCCAGACTTTGAGCCAGGTCGCTTCCTGGCCGCTTTGGAGCAGCGGGCGGTTGATGCCGTTCATGGCCATCCAATCGACGAAGCGCTGCCACTGGTCCCACTTCCAGAACGGGAAACTATAACCGAAGGTGCAGTAGTTGAGGGCGAAGCGCTCGGTGGCGGCGCAGGTCTGGTGGAGCGGGGCGGCGGGCAACGGCGGCCTGGCGGCGAGTTGCAGCGGCGCACAGGCCTCCCAATCGAAATTCACTTTGCACTCGTGGCGCAGATACCAGTTGAAGGCCATCGCCAGGCTGGTGCCGAGGTTGCCGCGCAGCAGGATTTTATCCCCGCGCGCCTCGATCTCAAACACGTCGCGGCCCCCGTCCTGCGGCATGAGTTCACATACAAACGCCGCCGCATGGTCCGGCAGGACGCGCTGGATCAGCGCCGTGGCCGCCGCCACCGGATCACCCGTGGGGGCGGCGGGTGCCACCCGCGCGGCCAGTAGCACGGGAGCGGATAGAGCAAGCAGCAGCAGGTGTTTCAGCATATAAGTTATAAGTTAGGGCAGGGGTGCCACATCCTGGATGCGGGTATCGCCGGGCTGGATATCGAGGTGGCGAGGACCGGATGCAACCTTACGGCCGGGATCATCATCATCAGCAGCAGGATGGATGGAGCCGTCATTTTCCGGCGGCGGAGCTGGCTGTTAGAACAGGCTCAGCCTTGCCGGGGACAAACAGTGCGGCACGCAAGGTGGCTCCGGCGGCCAACGCGATGGGCGTGCCGGCATCCACTTGGGAAGCGGCGGTGACCGCGGAGTTGTCCAGCGTGTAGCGCACCACCGTGCTCGGGGTGCTGCGCAGGATGCTGAAGATGGAAGCGGTGGCGCTGCCGTCGGCGGCCGGGGTCAGGCGCACTCGCAGGCTCAGCGGGTCGAGGTGGATTTTGCCGGCGGCGTATTCCTCGGCGAACTCACGGTCGGTGGCGGCGCACACTTGTTTGAGGTCGTAGCGTTTAGCCACTTCCAGCACGCTCTTGTCGGTCACCGGGAAGCGGTAGCGCTGGCAATCGGGCACCAGGTTTTCGCCGCCGAAGGTCGATAGCAAGGCGCAGACCAGATTGATGCGCAGCGGATCACTGACGCTTGCCGGGGCGCGACCGTCCTTCTGGGCTTCAATCTTGTAGTACGCGCGGAACCATTTCTTGTACACGTCCCAGCCGAGTTTGCGGATGAGTCCCATGTGAAACGAATGCAGGTCGTCCACGCCCATCTGGTCCCAGGCGGTGTTGCTTGCGAGGTATTTGTCGCCGGCGTGGAGATAGAAGTTATTGTTGAAATCGTACCCGGTCTGGCGGCCGCCGGGGCCGAATTCGATGCGGTAGCGGGTGTCCTTGCGCAGCAATTGTTCCAAGGCATAAGACAGCTTGATGTTGGCAAACGCCTCGCCGCCGGCGTTGGGGGTGATGTACCAGCGGGCGAAGTCGCGGGCATCGAAGACATGGCCCATTTCATGCACAAAGCCGAACTCGACCTTGCCGGCTTTGAAGTCCTGCATGAAGGGCACCACACAGGTCCAGTCGATGTCGATGCCATCGAGGTCGGCGGTGCCCCAGGCACCAAGTTTTTCGTGGCCGCGCAGGATCATCGGCGGCTCATTGGACGTGAGTTCGACCATCGTCTGATAGATCTGGTCGAGGAAGCCGATGAACTCCTGCGGGTGGTCCAACACCTTCCAGTCATCCGGCCGGAAGCGGGCGCTGACGTGTTGGCCCTTGAGGGTCTCGGTTTTCACGGCGGCCGGGGCGTCGGCGAGGGCGGTTTGGACGGCTAACCCGAGGGCCGGCACGAACAATAGGAAACGAAGCGAATGGATCATGAGGGGGACTGGGGGAATGTTATCAGCAGTAGCAGGCGATCACGCTTGCCAAGTTGGCGGTAGGCCCGCGCTCCCGCAAGTGCAATCGAGGTATTCAATCGTTGTACATCCGGCAAGCAGGTCGCGTGGCTTGCCAAGCAGCGTGCGGCGGCGACATTGGTGGCGCGAACTTGATGCCGATTCATTCATGACCCGATCCAAACCGCCCCATCTCCGCCGCGCCCAGCGCGGCGGCTTTGCGCTGGTCATCACGCTGATGCTGATGGGGCTGCTGGTGATGCTCAGCGTCGGCTTGCTCACGCTCTCAACCGTGGCGCTGCGCAGCGTGGGCCATGAGGCCGCCCGCAACGAAGCGCGGGCCAATGCGCGCCTCGCCCTGGCATTGGCGCTGGCCCAGCTCCAGGCACAAACCGGCAGCGACACCCGCATCACCGCCCCGGCGGACGTGCTGACCACGGCGAGTGGCAGCGGCTGCGCCAATCCCGGCTGGCGCGGGGTGTGGAAAAGCAACCCGGCGACGCCTAAGTCCTATCAACCGGCGCGCGCCGACTTTTTCGCGGCGTGGTTGGTCACCGCGATGGGCAAGCAGCTACCATTGGACGCAGCGCGCACGCCGGTGACGGGCGAAAGCACCATCATCCGCAAGGTGCGCGGTATTCCCGACGTGACCATTCCGCTGTTGGCGGCACCCAACCACGGGCGGCTGGGGTGGTGGACCGACGACGAATCGCTCAAGGCGCGCGCCAACCTGCCGCTGCGAGAGCCGGCGAGCAAGGGCGAGGGGGCGGTGGCCGCACATGCCGCGCCGCGGATGGTGCCGGAGACTCTGGCAGGAGTCTCGGGATTCACCCCGACGCCCGCGCACATCGCCGCGATGGTGACTGCCGGCCAGTCCCGGTTGGCCGCCAGCAAGTGGCCGGACCGGCAGGGGGTGTATTTCACCAACGACTCGCGCTCGGTGGTGGCCGACGTGCGCAACGGCGGGCTGAAACAGGACCTCAGCACCTTGTTCGAACAGCCGGCCGACAAGATCACCGACTTTGGCACCTGGACCGGCGGCAACAGTGTGTCTGACAAAAAAGTCTATCTGTACGGCCAGCCCGCGGTGGCGATGGGGGCCCGCTGGAACCATCTCTACGCCTACTACAATCTCTACAAGGACGTCACCTTCGATGGCAGCGAGCCGCGGGTGGAGCCCAAAGGCGCCCTCATCGATTGGCATCTGGCCGACGCCTTTGTGAGCTTCGGCGACGAGGCGGGTGGCTTCCGATATCCGCGGATGGCCAAAATCATCTATGTGTTTTCCTATTCCGCGGTGAAGGATACGGTCGTGACCAACCCGAAACCGTACACGCTGCAGCTGGCCACCGACTTTTTCATCACCCTGTGGAATCCCTTCGACGCCAGGATCCACTTTCCAGTCAACGCCAAATTCTTCGCGAAATTGTTCAAGGGCCTGCCGATGAAATTCGAGTTTCGGACCAACGGCGCCAACCCCGTCACGCTCACCCCGTCCGATCTGATTCCCGTCATCCAGGTCCCCTTCAACAACCCGAAAGGGGACCGCTTGTTTTCGATGGGCCCCGGGGAAACGGTGGTGTTCTCGCTCAAAAAGGACGCCAACGGCACCAGTGAGTTCTGGCCCGGCGCATTCTTCGATGGCGTCGTCGGCAATGTCTCGCAAGTCACCGGCACCGGCACCGAGAAAATCTCCGTCGGCCTCACCCCGGATCCCAACGCCGCCGGCGCCAGCATCGACTCTAACTCGAACTACCAATACATGGACTTTTGGATCTATGACTCGGTCAAGAAGTGGCCCTACTACGAGCATCGCGGGGAGATTTTGGCGCGAGCCGATGCACCCTTCGTGACCCAGATGCGCGCGGTCAACCAGGCCGATGTGCCGAGCGTCTCGCTGGCCAGCGTGGTGGGCCGCAAGCAACCCTTCGGGGCCTTCATCATGGAGACCAAGACGGCGCGCGATTCCACCGTGCCGATTCCCGCCTTCCTCAACACCGGCACCACCCGACTGTCATCCAAGACCAATGGCAATCTCGCCGAGTTCGCCAACGAGCGGCTCGACTACAAGGTGGAAGCGCTCACCGGCTTCGATAGTGACATCATCCAGGTGACGTTGCCTAACAGTCCTAACGGGCCCAACCACGGTTACATCGGCTCGGGCCGCGGGCCGGCCAGCGGGCAGACGCATTTCCTGTTTGCGGGGATTCCGACGGTGCCGCCGACCTCGCTGGCGCAATTCCGGCATGCGGGGGTGGGCGACGGGGCCTCGACCCTGCGGGCCACCTACTGGAACTTCAACAGCACGCCCAACGCGCCATATGCCGACCAATCCATCGGCAACTCGTACGCCCATCCGCTGGTGCCGGCGGACTCCACTGCCAAGGGGAGCTACATCGACCACCGCTACCTCGGCAACGAAGTGCTGTGGGACAAGTACTTCCTGTCCTCGGTGGCACCCCGCAGCAGCACGCGCTTCGGGTCTAGCAAATCGATGGCCAGAACCTGGCAGGACTTCCTGGAAGGCACGGACACCCTCATCAACCGGCGCTTCAGCCCGTGGTTGAATGAGGAACTGGCTGCCACCGTGCTGCACCGCAGCTTCCCCGCCACCCAGGACCTCACCATGAGGACCGATACCTACAAGCGCATCGCCGCCAATCTGTTGTTAGATGGCGGCTTCAACATCAATTCCACCTCGGTCGAGGCATGGCAGGTGTTTTTGGCCTCCACCCGCACCCGCGCCATCACCCAACTCGGCAGAAACGGCGGCACCCAGGGCAAGGAAGTGGTTGGCAGCGGCACCGTCTTTGCGCGCACCGAGACGGTGCTGGCCAGCGCCCTGGACAGCAGCGCGGAGCCGGCCAGCGCGTACTGCGGCTTTCGCGATATCTCCGACGAGAAACTGGCCAAACTCGCCGCGGCCATCGTCGAGCAGGTGCGCAAACGCGGGCCGTTCCTCAATCTATCGGAATTCATCAACCGCCGCCTGTCCACCGATTCCTCCCTCGCCCTATCCGGCGCGCTGCAAACCGCCATCGACGGTTGCGGCCTCAACGATCTTGCCGCCGCCGGCGGCATGGCCGGTGCGAGCGCGCCGGGCGGAGCCAGCATGGCCTTCCCCAAGGCCAGCGCCCTCAACACCGCCGCCGGCAGTCCCGGCTGGTTGATGCAGGCAGACCTCCTCGATCCCCTCGGCCCCGCGATGGTCGCCCGCGGCGATACTTTCCGCATCCGCGGCTATGGCGAATCGCGCGACGCCAAGGACGTGGTGACCGCCAGCGCTTGTTGCGAGGCGGTGGTCCAGCGGGTCCCCAGCTACATGGACGCTGCCGAAAGCGCCGACCTGGCGCTGCCCAAATTGCCGGTCAATGTGCGCCTCGGCCGCCGCTATGTGACGATATCATTTCGCTGGCTCAGCGGACCGCAAGAATAGCCCGCCGCCGCCGTATCCAACCTGCCCGCCTCCCCATGCGCCACCCCCTCGTCATCCCCGCACTCGCTGCCGCGCTCGCCCTGCTGCCGGCCGCCGCGGCACCCGTCCGCACCCTCGCCTTTGACCTGCCCGCCACCCTTGTCAGCTTCGACATCAGCCCGTCCGACAGCCCGCCGGATCACCCGGTCAGAATCCACCTCGAGGCCCGCAAAAACCAGTTCAGCGACCCGCTCGCGGTGCCAGCCGGCAGCTATGTGGCGAGCTCGAGCGCCTTCAAGGCCACCGCCCAATTCACCCTGCCGGACACCGCCGGCGCGCGCTACCTGCTGCTGATTCTGCCGAAATCCGACGGCAGCTGGGCGATCCTGCCGATTCCCGACGCGAGTGCGAAAATCGGCCCGGGCGACCGCTTTCTGCTCAATGCGACCGGCGAGGAGATCGCGGTGCGCTTTGGCACCCTGCGCTCCAATCTCAAACCCGGCAGCTCGGTGGTGTTGCGGCCACCGCAACCCGCTCCCAAAGACCCCCGCGTCGAGGTCGAAATGGTCCGCCAGGTCGCCGGCGAGTGGATCCCCTTCAATTCCACCTATTGGCCGCTCGACCCGCTGGCGCGCTCGTTCGTGCTGGTCCACTCCGATCCGCTGACCGGCACGCCGCGGGTGCGCAACCTGTCGG
This sequence comes from Akkermansiaceae bacterium, assembly GCA_903908495.1. Classification (GTDB taxonomy): domain Bacteria; phylum Verrucomicrobiota; class Verrucomicrobiia; order Verrucomicrobiales; family Akkermansiaceae; genus Luteolibacter. The sequence continues at coordinate 48,135 of CAIVSK010000050.1, read as the reverse complement.
AAATCCCGTGAGCGGCACACCGCCTAACCGAAAACCATGACACGACGTGAACGCTTGATGGCAACCCTGCGCGGCGAACCGGTGGATCGACCGCCGGTGAGCTTCTACGAAATTGGCGGTTTCCAGATCGACCCCACCGATCCGGATCCCTACAATGTCTATAACTCCCCCGCCTGGCAGCCACTGCTGCAACTCGCTGAAGAGCACACCGACCTCATCCGCATGATGAGCCCGGTGCGCGCCCGCTCAATCGATCCCACCGGATCAGCCGCCGGCGCGCGCTGGCCTGAGTTTTTCCGCCAAACCACCCACGATGACGGCGACACCCGGCTCACCCGCACCGTGTTGGAGGTGGCCGGCCGCACGCTCACCGAGGTGACCAAACGCGACCGCCAGGTCAACACCGTGTGGACCGTCGAGCATTTTCTCAAGGAGGCCGAGGACGTCGAAGCCTACCTCAGCATCCCGGACGAGGTATTTGCCGAGCACATCGACACCGCGCCGCTGGCGGCCGAAGAAGCCGCGCTGGGCGAGCGTGGCATCGTGATGGTGGACACCGAAGACCCGCTGTGCGCGGCCGCGGCTTTGTTCAGCATGGAAGATTACACGGTGCTCGCATTCACCGAGCCGGCGTTGTTTCATCGGTTGTTAGAGAAGATGGCCGGCCGCATCCATGCCCGCACCGCCGAGGTCAGCCGCCGCTTTCCCGGCCGCCTGTGGCGCATCTATGGCCCGGAGTATGCCTCCGAGCCGTACCTGCCACCGCGCTTGTTCGACGAATATGTGGTGCGCTACGTCACTCCGATGATCCGCTCCATCCACGACCATGGCGGCTTCGCCCGCGTGCATTGCCACGGCCGCCTCAATCACATCCTCGACCTGATCGCCGGGATGGGCGCCGACGGCCTCGACCCGATCGAGCCGCCGCCGCAAGGCGACCTGGAATTGCGCGAGGTGCGCCAACGCCACGGCGGTCAGCTCGTGTTGTTCGGCAACCTGGAAATCGCCGACATCGAAATGCTGCCCACTCCACGCTTCGCCGAAAAGGTGCAACGCGCCCTCGACGAAGGCACCGCCGGTGCCGGCCGCGGCTTCGTCCTGCTGCCATCCGCCAGCCCGTATGGCCGCGACCTGTCGCCGCTGACCTTGCGCAACTACGAAACCATGCTCGAGCTGGCAGGGGCCTTGTAAATCGGGGACGAGGCAGCAACACGGCCGGGAACCCCCTCGAAATGCCTCCGGCACCCGCCGGTTCTCACTGCGGCGCCAAGGTGCCGTCGGCGGTGATTTTCGCTTTGGCTTTCCCTTGTGGCGTCGCAAAACCGACCATGGCGAGTTGCGCCGGGGTCAATCCGGCGGCGGAGGTGCCGAAGCGCACGCTGCCCACCCCCTTGATGGTTAGAGTCGTGGTCGGGTCCCATTCTTTCCGCGAGGAATCGGCGAACGAGATGGAGCCCTTCTTGTCGCCCAGATCGATGAGGGTCTCGGTTTTGACGGTGAGGGTTCCCAGGGTTTCGGAGTTGTTTTGCAGGCACAGCGTGGCCCGCGGATTCTTGATGCCCTTGTTGAGCGGCAGCGTCGTGATCGAGGAGGTGTCGGGCAATTGATCAGATTGCCCCCACAGCAGGAACGACTCGTTCCAGCCGTCCGCCCCGCCCAATTCGATATCACCTGATAGAGAATTCACCCCGGCAACCTTGCGCAGCACCATGGTGCCATGCCGCAGGTGGAACGTGCCATTGAAGGAGTTCGGCTTGTTGCCCCTGAGATTCGACGGATAGGTGACCCAGTTCCCATCAAAGCCGCCATCCCAGTTGATGCGGCCGCCGTTGCCTGTCAGGATGGTGTCAACTCCGCAGCCATTGCCGCCACCGGTGGACCAGTTGAGGGTTTGGCCGTTGATGTCGAGCACCCCGGGGGCCTCGCCACACTGCCAGCCGAACTTCGTGTCACCCACCAGCTTGCAATTGAAGTTCGGGCCGAACCTCTGCGCTATCAAATCCCACTCGCCGCGGATTTCCGTGGCCAGCACGTTGGCCGGCGCCGCATGGTTGATGAAGGCCAAGTCCGCCTGCAATTGGGGGTTGAGTGGATCCTGGGTGCTGGGGGTGGACGGCGCGCCGGCCATTTGATCCGGACCATAGGCGCGAATTTCGGTGACTTCAACACCCTTGGTCCGGTTGTTACCCAGCACCGTGGCGCGGATGTAGCGGGCCCTGTGTGGGGCAAACTCATGGCTGTAGCCCTTGTCCGTCGCCGCCACCGTGTTATCGGCGGCCTTGGCCACCGTGTTCCATGTCTGGTTGTCCGTTGATAGGTCGATGGAATATTGATAGGCGCGCTTGTCATCCACATTCCAGAATGTATAAAGAATGACCCGGTTCACTTCCAGGACCTTGCCCAGATCGACGGTCAACGCCTGTTGCACATCAGACGCGACCAGGCATTCGTTCTTGTCCACCAGTCCATCCACCGCCAATTCGACAAATTCCTTGGGGCCTAGCGTTGCTGTCACCGGCTTCTTGTAGGTCAGGCTGAACGGATCGAAATCCACCTTTCTGGCGAGCATCCGCCACGGCACGCCCTTTTCCTCGCCGGCTTCGTTGAAATATTGGAACGTCACGGTGGCATCCCCCGCAATCTGGAACGCCTGGGTGAATTCCGGGGAATGGGTGGTGACCGGGCCGTTGATCTGATAGCGCACCGCGCCGGTCTTGAGGTGTTTGACCAGATCAAATGCCAGCGCGTTGGCGAAGCGCGGGTCCTCCTTGCGCACGGCACCGACGACGTTGACCGTGAACGGGTTGTTATGGAACTCGCGGATCAGGGTGCGGCCCAGTGCTTGGCCGGCCTTGTCGAAGAGCCGGGCCTTGAAGATCGTGGTGCTGCCGATCTCGGATTTCACATTATGCAGCACTGCGGAATCATAGATAGGTGAGCTAGCACCCGGCATCTCCCAACCCTCTTTCGCCTCAAGGATGTAGCGGATGGTGGCGTCCTTCACCAAGCTAACAAGCTCCGCGTCCAACACACCGGTGTATTCATATACGGGACCGATGAACCCTTTGCCGCCCGCGATCATCCATTCCTCAAGCGTGTGGACATTCTTGCCAAAGCGGATATCCAGGCCCGTGGCCGCCCGGTCAAACTGGTCCTGACTGCGCGCGTAGCGTCTGGCAAATTGGGGATACGAGTCGGGAACCTTCGGGTTGTAGGTCACTTCGTTGCGGACGGGCGCCTTGAAACGCAGGACGCGCAGGGCGATGTTGCCATGATTCTGCCAGAACACCAGTTCCGACCCGAGCATGCCCGCCCCTGCCAACTGATTCTGTTTGCCAAAGGGACGCCAATCATAGAGGACTTCCACCGGGTCGCCGATGCTCGGCTCCCACGAGACCTGGATCACCGGCCTGCCAGCTTTCAGGGTGTTGGTGGTTTCCCCATGCTTGTCCTCGCCATACTTGCTGGTGACGTTCCAAACCGTGCTGATGACATCTTTGTCAGCGCAGGGGCATTCCCAGGCTACGGTGCGCTTGCCATGCTTTTTGACGATGGCGTTCATCCTGGACACATGATAGGCGAAGAGCTCGCCGTCATCCTTGAGGTTGTGATCCTGTAGAAACTGCGCATCGTCGGTATGCACCCTGGCTTCATCGCAGCCGATGTGAAAGTATGGCGAGCTCTTGAAAACCTCGGAGATCTCCTTGACCATGACATCGAGCACCTCGTAGATCCTGGACTGGGCGATATCCATGCCCGGACCTTTGCCAAAAGCCTCGGGCATGCGGTTGCACAAATACGTGCAGTGGCCGGGCGTTTCCAATTCCGGCACCAGTGTCACGCCGCGTTCGTCGGCATAACGCACCAGGTCCTTGATGTCCTGGAGCTTCCAGGTGCGCCCGGGGTCGCTGGTTTGCGGATAGGCGGCGAACGGAAACAAGCAGGCACCGTCATCCGAGAAGTGCAGCCGGAAGAATCGGATTTTATAGAACCGGCACATATCGATGACATCGCGCAGGACTTCCATCGTGTGTTCCTGGCGCGCTATATCCAACATCACACCGCTATATTCCGCACACGAGGCGTCTTTCACGACATAGGCGGGCACGGCGGTTTCTCCTTGCGCATTGGTCTGCAGGCTCTGCAGCAATGTCACGGTTCCCATTGCCACCGCATTGTAATTCTGGCCGACTACCGAGATCCCGCTTGGCGTCACACTCAGCACATAGCTTTCCTTGGCGAGTTTGCCGTCAACGCCCAGCGCGATCTCGTTGGCGGCAGGCTTGGCTTGCGCCGCCGGCAGGGTGATGCCGGTTGCCAGCCGGACTTCCCGGGCCAGGATGTTGGCCAAGGGCGCGAGCGACTCGTCTTGAAAGACAATCCGCTTGCCCGGGCCGATGAGACAACTCCCGGTGCCGGACTTGTAGTCTTGCGGCCACGGCGCGAACGGCGGCGGCTGGATGGATTCCGCGTGGAGGGCCGCGGCGAGCTGCAATGCCACCAGAAAAACCCGCGCGCCGCCCAATTGGAATGAGCGATGCTTGAGCAACAATTCTTGATTTGAGTTCATGCTTGGGGGAGAGGGGGGAATGTTAAGGCTGTGAAGTTGGCCGCAGGGGCAAGTGCCCGCAAGGCCAATCCAAATGTTCAGTCATTGGACATGGGCATTCCATTGAGGCAGGGATACGGTGAGCTTGGGGGAATCCGTCTGCCCCTCAAATTCATGATTGCGCCGATTAACCCGTTTGTGCGATTGCATGCGCGCCAGCGTGCTGCCAATCCTCTCGTAACCGTCATGCCATTGAAATTCCTGTTAGCCTTGAGCCTCCTGTTGGCGGGCGCGAGCGCCTTGGGCGCCGCCTCGCCATTCACCCCGCCGCCGTCGGCGCGCGCGACTTACAGTTTCAATTCCGGCTGGAGATTCATTCGGGAGGATGCGGCCGGTGCCGAGCAGGCGGCGTACGACGACTCGAAGTGGGCGGCTGTCGGCACGCCCCATACGTACAACGACAGCGATTCCTACAATGAACTCATCAGTCACAGCGGAGGTGACCGGCGGGCATATTCGGGCATCGGCTGGTACCGCAAACATTTTGTCCTTCCGGCTGCCGCCAAGGATGGGAAAGTATTTCTGGAGTTTGAGGGATTGAAACAGGCGGCACGCTTCTGGGTCAACGGCAAACCGCTCGGCAAATTTGAAAACGGAGTTAGCGCCTGCGGGCTGGACCTGACCGGAGTGGTGGATTTCGGCGTGGCGGGCAACGTCATCGCGGTCAAGGTGGACAACAGCAACGACTACAAGGAAGAGGCCGGCGGCACGCAATTTGAATGGATGGGCCGCGCGTTCAACCCGAATTACGGTGGCTTGAACCATGACATCTGGCTGCATTTGGCCGGCAAGGTCTATCAGACGCTGCCGCTCTATGAGAACCTGAAGACGAGCGGAGTCTATATCTATCCGTCGAATTTCTCGCTGCCCGACAAGTCGTGCGACGTCAACATTGAAGCACAGGTGCGCAACGAGTCCGGCACCGCGCAAGCCATCACCCTGACGGTGGTGGCGGTCGATGCGGAAGGCGAGGTCCATGCGAAGTTTCACGGTTTGGCGCAGGATCTGGGGACTGGCCAGACCGGGGTTCTCACCGCCAAAGGCAGGATGCAAGGGGTGAGATTCTGGAGCGATGCAACGCCGGAGATGTATGATGTGTATTCCATTCTGACGGCGGATGGCAAAGTGATGGACGTGCAGAAAACCAGCACCGGGTTGCGCCAGGCCGGGTTTAAGGGAGGGGCGGGCAACGGCGGTCTCTGGCTTAACGGCAAATTCGTCTGGCTCACCGGTTACGCGCAGCGCTCCACAAACGAATGGGCCGGCCTCGGTCAGGCCTATCCGGATTGGATGCATGACTTCAACGCACAACAGATGCGAGCCACCCACGCGAACTACATCCGCTGGATGCACGTTTCCCCGCAGGCCGTCGATGTGCGTGCATGCGACAAGGCGGGCATCATCGAAGTTTGTCCTGCGGGCGACAAGGAAAAGGATGTGACCGGCCGCCAATGGCAACAACGCATGGAAGTCATGCGCGACTCGATGATCTATTTCCGGAACAACCCGAGTGTGTTGTTCTGGGAAGCCGGCAACAATTCCATTTCGCCGGAGCACCTGCAACAGATGATTGATTTACGCAAGGAATTCGACCCGCACGGCGGCCGCGCGATGGGTTGCCGCACGCTCAACGACGACGCCACCACGCCGCTCGCGGAATATTTCGGCGTGATGGTCGGCCAGGACCGACGCACCGACGCGTTGAAGCACAGCAGCGACATGTTCCGCGGCTACAGCGCCGAGCGGCGTGATCGGGCACCGCTCATTGAGGCAGAAGATTTCCGCGATGAAGCCGCGCGGCGGTTTTGGGACGATTTTTCGCCGCCCCACTTCGGCTTCAAGCAAGGCGCGGACGACAGCTATGCGTGGACCTCCGAATCGTTCTGCCTGGCCGCGGCGGAACGCTACCACGGATATGCCATCAACCGCATCGACAACCCGGATCCGGCGCACTCGAAATGGTCGGGTTACGCCTCGATTTACTGGTCGGATTCCAACGCCGACGGCCGCCAGAACAGCAGCGAGGTCTGCAGGGTCAGCGGCAAGGTGGATGCCGTCCGGCTGCCGAAGCAGGCATTTTATCTCTATCGTGTGATGCAAAGCGCCACCCCGGACATCCATATAATCGGCCACTGGAATTTCCCGCCGGATACCGTGAAAACAATCTATGTTGCGGCCAGCCACTGCGCCACCGTCGAGTTGTTCGTCAATGGCAAGACCAAAGGCGTGGTCAACTCGCCGGTCAATGGCTATATCTTCGCTTTTCCGGCCATCAGATATGAGCCGGGAAAAATCACCGCTCTGGCCAGGGCGGACGGCAGGGTGGTGGCGCAGGATGGAATGGACACCGCCGGCCCAGCCAGCTCCTTGAAACTCACGCCGCTAGTCTCACCGACCGGCTTCCAAGCCGACGGCTCGGACGTGGCGTTGTTTGATGTGGAGGTGGTCGACGCGCAAGGCCGCCGCTGCCCAACCGACGAGGCGCGTGTGGACTTCACGCTCAGCGGTCCGGCGATCTGGCGCGGCGGCTACAACAGCGGCAAGATCCATTCCGTGAATCATCTCTGGCTCGACACCGAGTGCGGCATCAACCGCGTCGCCATCCGCTCAACGCTCGATCCCGGTACCGTCACGCTGAGTGCCTCGCGCGGCAGCCTCGCCTCAGCCAGCTGCCGCATCGAGGCAAAGCCGGTTTCAAGGGATGCCCCGCGGAGATGAAGCGGGCTCCCCGACCATGGAGCCCGGGTTGAACTCACATGCATGTTTTTCAGGTTGTGCGTCTGCTCGTCTGAGCTATCTTACGCCATCTCCGAATGAAGACAAAATCCTATGAGCATGACGACCGCCTTTGCGCCGGCTGAACGCGCATCGCAGGACGAGGTACGGCGGCAGCATGAGATGTTCTCGGCGTTGCCGTTTGTGAGCGAGTTTTTCGACGCGGCGCCGAACATGGCAATGGTGCTCAATGAGCAGCGGCAGATTGTGCTGGCCAACCGCGCCGTCGCCGAGATTCTGGGTTTGCAGGAGGATGGTGAATTGCTGGGCAAGAGCAGCGATGAAGTGTTCAGCGGCAGTTTTGCCGACATTCTCGGGTGCCGCCCGGGTGAGGCGATCGGCTGTATCCGTGCAGGCCTGACGGAGGGTGGATGTGGTACCACGCCGTTTTGCCGGACCTGCGGCGCGGTCCATTCGATTCTCAACAGCCAACAGCTGGATGCGCTCGATATTCAGGAATGCCGCTTGATCCGGGGTGAGCCCGGGGTGGATGAGTCGGTGATGGATCTGCGGGTTTGGGCGCGGCCGATTGAGGTGGCGGGCGAGGTGTTTACGATTTTTTCACTGGTCGACATCAGCCATGAGAAACGCCGTCAGGCGCTGGAGCGGATTTTTTTCCACGATGTGCTCAATGCGGCGGCCTGTGTCAAGGGGCTGGCTGAGATGATGTTTCAACCTGGAATGACGGAGGCCGAGAACAAGGAAATGGCGTTGATGATTGCGGAGTCGGCCGGCCAATTGTTGGAAGAAATCGGTGCCCAGCAGGTGCTTTCGGCCGCCGAGAGCGGCGATTTGAAGCCGGCGGTGCGGGCGGTGCACTCGCTGGACGTTCTCACCCAGGTGATTCGCCTGCTTCACTCGAACAGCATCGCCAAAGACAAGAAGATCGTGCTGATGGCGGACTCGGTGGCGGTGATATTTTTTACCGATCCGGTGCTGTTGCGGCGGGTGCTGACCAATTTGGTCAAAAACGCGCTGGAGGCCTCGGCGCTGGGCGGGGTCGTCACGCTGGGCTCTTATCCAGAGGGCGGTGTCATCTGCTTCACGGTGCACAACGCGGGGGTGATGTCCCAAGACGTGCAGAAGCAGATTTTTTCCCGTGCATTTTCCACCAAGGGCGTCGGCCGCGGGCTGGGCACCTACAGCATCAAGCTCATCAGCGAGAAATACCTGCGCGGGAGGGTTGCGTTCATTTCAGACGCGCAGGCCGGAACGCGTTTCACCGTGAGTTATCCGGAGGCCATCCCATCGCTCGGACTGAAGCCCTGAGCTGCAATTTGGCGGCTGGCAGGATGCCCGCGCCACAGAGGTCCGGCAGCCTCTTCCGGTCTCGTTCCTGCATCGCCTCTGTCAACAGTATTGGGCAAGATGCCTGTTGCTGCGGAGTCTGGGCAGCGCCGCTCAGGGTTTGGCGGCGTCCTTGGCGTGCTGTTGGTAGTGTTCCCCCAGCAGGTCGCGGCCGAAGTCGCCGCCGAAGTCGCGCCAGGTGACGTGGATGTGGTTGGCGTCATTCTGGGTGTTGGCGGCTTCCAGCAAAAACGTCGGGCCTTGGATGCGGTAATACCACGCTTCGCCGGGGTGAGAGCCGCCGGCCCAGCCGAAGCGGATTTTGGCGATGCCGGCGGTCTCGATTTTCCGCAAATCGGCGTCGGCCAGGTCCTTGCGGTGGCGGCCGGTGTATTCGGCGATGAGCTCGAGCAAGGTTTTGCGCTGGGCGTCGGACATGTCGCCGGCGGGGATGCCGACGGGATCCAGCGCGGTGGCCTGGCGGTTTTCGGCGGTGAGGATTTCGGCGGGCGCCTTGTCGCTGAAAATGACGGCCTTGTTGCCGGATTCGAGGAGGGCACCGAGGAGGGCATGAGCCAATTCGTCTTCGGCGATGAGGACGCGCAGGCCTTTTTGCGGGCCAGCGCGCACTTCGGCGGGATTGGCACCGAAGAACGACGGGGTGACGGCAATGTGGCCGCCATCGACGATGGTGTAGTTGAGCGAGAGGTGGTGGCCCTCGAATTTCCAGCCCCAGCCGGCCGCGTCGCCTGGCTTGCCGAAGAGCGAAAGGTAGTATTTGCCGGTATCGCGGTATTCGGGATTTTTCTCGAGATCTGCCAGCACGCCTTCAAGGGTCATGATTTGCATGGTCTTGAGGTGGCCCTTGTCACTCAGCGCGGCGTCCACCAGCTTCATCGCGGCGGCGCGTTGCGCCTCGTCCATCTCCTTGAGCGGCAGGCCGCTGCGGACCTGCGGCGTGAAGCGGAAATTTTCCCGCGCCTCGGCGGCGAAGGGAAACGTCGCCTTGTCGCGTTGTGCCGCGTCGAGCGATCCGAGGAACGCGCTGGCGGCGGATTGCATGGCGGCGATGGACGGCAAGTCCGCCGCCGCAAGCGGCAGAGCGAACACCAGGGCGAGCAGGGGGATTTTCACCGCGCAAGCTACATCAAAAACCGCCCCGTGTTCATTCAATCATCGACAAATGATGATCTTTTTCTGTGATTTTGGCAGTCAAGGCACAACCGGCGTCAAAAGTCGGTCATGCTCTGATCGAAAAAACCCAGGTAGTCGTCCGGGGTTGGGCCTTCGCGCCAGTCCATCGCACTTTTCGGGTGGCGGTTCATTTGGCCGGTGATGTTGTAGGGAATCGACGGACCCCAGTCGAATTGCTGGCGCATCGGCAGAATCGTGTGCTGGATGGCTTCGATGACCGGGCGGAGCTTGAACTTTGGATTGCGCAGGAAGCCGAGCAGGATCTCCATCGGGCAATTGCCGGCACCGCGGCCGAGGCCCATGAAAGTGGCATCGACGCGGTTGGCGCCGAGAATGATGGCCTCCACGGTGTTGGCGAACGCGAGTTGCAGGTTGTTGTGGGCGTGCATGCCGATGTGCTTGCCGGTGCCTTCGACCGCCTGGGTGTATTTGCGGACGAGGTGGTCGATTTGCTCGCGGAACAGGTTGCCGTAGCTGTCCACCACCACGATGGTGCCGGCGGAGGACTTGGCACCGATTTCCAGCGCTTGGTCGATATCGGCATCCGCCACCACCGAGATGGCCATGATGTTGAGGGTCGTTTCATAGCCCAACGCGTGGCAATGTTCGATCATGTCGACCGCTTCGGAAATCTGATGGACATAACAAGCGACCCGGATCACGTCGAGCACGCTCTCCTTGGCGGGCAGGATCTGTTGCTTCCACTCGCTCTTGCCGCCGGCGTCGGCCATTGCAGCAAGTTTCAATCCGGTGGCCGCAAACGTGTGGTCGCCCACCGCCCGCCGCATGTCTTCTTCCTCACAGTGGCGCCAGGGACCGAATTTCGTTTTTGGAAATTGTGAGGGCGCGTTCTTGTAGCCGATTTCCATGTAATCGATCCCGGCCGCCACACAGGCCTGATAGACCGCCCGTACTTGTTCGTCGGAGAACTGGGAATTGTTGATCAGGCCGCCGTCGCGGATCGTGCAGTCCAACACTTTCAACTCCGGCCGATAGGTGATCCAAGGTGCTTTATCGCTCATGTGGCCACCATTGTAAGGAGGCCGTGGCCGGTTGGCAAGTCCGGGATTAGGGGGCTAGGAGCGGCGATCTCCGCATCGCCGATGCCCATGATGGGCCGATGAGTGGTGGCTATCCGCATCGCATTGGCCTCCTCATGGTCGAGGGCGATTCGGAGATCAAGCATTGCTTTGGCTCGCGCCTGAACCGCGCGGGTGTGGAGTGCGGTGGCAAGCGCAGCGCGACACCGCTTTGGCTACGCAGGCACTCGCTGCGGCCCATCCGGGACACCGTCAAATGGAGGGCATTGACGCGGAGTGCTGGTGAGGACTCTTGCCATGCGGGGTTGGGTCTCGGGTGGAAAGATTATAACTGGCAAATGGCCTATTTCCGCGGGCTGCCAGGCGGCGTTCGATCCGCGCCGAAATACTTTTCGCTGCGGTAGCGCAGCCACACCCGCAGGACCTGCGGCACTTGATCCTTGGCGGCCTCGTCGAGCGTGGCATAGAGGGCCAGGGCACGCTCGCGTTCGCGGCGGCAGGCGCGGTTGTTATGAGCATCCCACGCGCTGCGGGCGACGCGGATCCGCCGGCACACCTCCCGCACCAAGGCGCTGCCGCTGAGCGGTTTGGCGTTGGCGGGCTTGCGGGTCACGAGGGTGGCGGCAGCGGTGCGGGCTCGAGTTCATGGATCGAGTTGACCCCGGTCACCGAGGCCAATTCATCGAGAAACTCGCGCAGGTGGCGGCGTGGCAGTCGCAGGCTGAGTTGCGCCCGCACGATGCCATCCGGCAGTTTTTCATACGCCAAGGCTTGGCCCGTGACGCGGAATTCCTCGCGCAATCGCTCCATCTTGATGCGTGTCTTGCCATGGTCCGGATCGAATTCCAGCTCGATGGCGACGGTTTGAATGCCACCCAGATGATGGATTTCCCATTTGAGCACGGCCACCAGCACGATGCGCACGAGCACGCTGGTGGCCAATCCGGCCACAGCAAACCCCGCGCCGACGGCGACGCCGATGGCTGCCGTCACCCAAATCGTTGCGGCGGTGGTCATTCCGCTCACCCCGTTGCGCGAGTGCAGAATCGCGCCGGCGCCGAGAAACCCGATGCCGGTGACAATCTGCGCTGCGACCCGTCCCGAATCCCCGGTGCTGCTGGTAAACACAAACGAGATGATCGTAAACACCGTCGAACCCAGACAAACGAGAATCAGGGTGCGCAAACCCGCCGGTTTCTCGTGCCGCTCGCGCTCGGCCCCCAGGATCGCGCCGCAAATGACCGAGGCCAACGCCAACGCAATCTCCAGCCATGGCGCGGGCAGCCACTCGCGCAGTGAACGGGTCGTCAATTCAGTGAAGACGTGCATCGATATTCACTTGAGTACCTCGAACTCGTCAAGCGTGGGACCGTCTTTGGCGTCAAGGATGTTGAGACGCAGCACGCGGGCGGTGACCGGCGGAAAGGCACGGTTGAAGCCAGGCCCCACCGTGGTCCCGGCAAAGATCGTCTTCCAATCGGCACCATCCTTGAATTGGACCTCGAATTTTTGGATGCGTTTGGGGGCACCTTCCCACTCGTGAATGGCCACCTTGGAAAATGTCTGCGGCTTGCCGAGATCCACTTCGAGCCATGCCTGGCGGGTGCCCGCGTCGGTCGCCCAGCGGGTTTCCAGATCGTCATCAATCGCCTTGTCCGCGCCATAGCCGGCTTGTTTCTGAAACACGTTGGAGGCGGTGGCATGCGCACCGTTGGCCAGCGAGCCGGACTTGCGGGCCACTGCGACCGGCGCGATGTCCAGCGCCGGCCTGTCGACGTCCAGCGCGATGAGGGTGTCGATGGCGGCATGGCTGGCCGCTGGAACTGACAGGGTGATGCCGGCGTCGCTCTGTTGGAACTCGACGGTGCCGCCGGTCAGCACGTGGGCCGCCGTGATTGTGGCGGAAATGGCCGGCAATTCGAGAGAGTCGCCATCGAATTGATAGGCATGCACATAGATGCGCTTGCCCTGGCGGGTGCTGGCCCCCCACTTGCCCGGCTTGAACGGTCCGCCGCGGGTGGCATAAATGCTCTCGCCATATTTTGCCAGCCACTCGCCGACTTCCTTGAGACGGCCGCTTTGGGCCGGATCGATCACGCCGTCGGGCCGCGGGCCGACGTTCAACAGGACATTGCCGTCACCACCCGCGCCGCTGACGAGCATTTTCAAGCAATCCGCCAGCGGTTTGACGCCGTCCTTGGCGCCGCCCCATGCCCAGGCGTTGTGGGCCGAAACGGTCATGCAGCTTTCCCATGGCCGCGTCATGTTGAAGCCGCCGATCTGTTGCTCGGGCGTCTCGTAATCGCCGCCGTCGCCACTGCGGTTGTTGATAGTGATATCTGGCTGCAGTGCACGCACCATTTCGATGGTCTTCACGCCGCGGCCCTGGAACATCTGCGGCACATCGTTCCAAATGGTGATGAGCGGCCCGTAGTTGGTGATGAGCTCGCGGATCTGGCCGAGCAGATACTTGTTATAAGCGTCCAGATCGGAGGTCGCGCGCTTGACGCTGCCGCCGGGGCTGGTGAGCGGGAAATCCGGGTGGTGCCAGTCGCACACCGAGTAATAGACGCCGAACGCGATGCCGCCCTTGTGGCAGGCTGCCGCGAGCTCCTTGACCACGTCGCGCTTGAACGGGCCGTTCATGATGTTGTAGTCGGTTAGCTTGGTATCCCACAGGCAGAACCCATCGTGATGCTTGGTGGTCAGGACGATGTATTTCATGCCGGCGTCCTTGGCGACTTTCACCCACTCGTCGGCATTGAATAGTGTCGGGTTGAATTGTTTGTATAAGTTGTCGTAGACCTCGATGGGGGTCTGGGTGCCGCGCGACCAGCCGATTTCGTGGGCGGTCAGGCTAACCGGCCCCCAGTGGATGAACATGCCGAAGCGCTTGTCCTGCCACGCCTGCATCGCTGCGGGTTGGACGGGTGGGAACTTCGCGGCCTCGGCGGCGGCGGGCATGGGCGTTAGGGCGGCCAGCAGTGCGGCGGCGAGCCACAGGTATGTATTGGGAGCGGTCTTCATGATGGGTTGGGTGGTGCCATGCTCTCGCAGAAATCCGCGCAGCTTGCAAACAAATTCACCCGCGTCAAATTCACCCACCCTCACCCTGCGTCCCGAAATTCCATCCGCCGATGCGGGTCACGAGTTATAGGTCGGCCTCAAACCCGGCCTCAGGCAGGATGGTGACGGTGGTGGCGGGCTGCGAGAGGATGCGGGCGGCAGTCTCACTCACAAACGCGGGGGTGAGCGCCTTGTAGATGTCCGGCAACCGGCGATGGGCATCGGCAGGGTGGCCGAAGAGGAGGTCGAGGGCGACGTGCTGGGCGATGGAGGAGGGCGATTGCTGTTGGATGGCGAGGCCGCTGAGGACGGTGGCGCGGACCCGGTCGAAGACGGCGGCGGGAATGCCGGCGGCGGCGATCTTGGCGATTTCAGCAACGAGCTCGTCGCGGGCGAGCTCGATTTGCTCAGGCGAGGTGGCCAGATAGAAAGTGAACAGGCCGGCATCGAAGCCGAGGAACTGGGTGGCACCGACCTGATAGGCCAGGCCGAGGTCCTCGCGGATGCGGTTGAACAAGGGCCCGGCCATGTCCGAGGCGTATTCCTGGATCATGGCGAGGGCGTGGCGGTCGGCACCGCTGACGGTGGTGCCGGGGAAGCCGATGGTTAGCACCGCCTGCTTTTTGGGCAGGTGGGCGGTGTGGTGGCCGCCGGGCCGCAGCGTGCTGGCGGGGGCGGCCCACGCCTGGCCGGCGGGCAGGGCCGCCAGTTGTTCTGAAAGGATGGCGAGGGCAGCGGCGGGATCGAAGTCGCCGGAGATGGCGAGGGTCAGGTTGGCAGCGGTGAAATGGCGCGCATGGTGGGCAACGAGGGCGGGGCGCGCGAGTGCAGCGAGGCTGGCGGTGCCACCGAGCGGGTCCAGGCCGTAGCCGGCTCCGCCGAAAATGGCGTGACGCAGGGTGCGGAAGCCGGTGTGCAGCGGGTCCTGCAACGTCTCTTCGAGCATCGCGAATTGGCTGGCTTTTTCCCGCGCCATGGCGTCCGTGGGCAAGGCGGGCGAGTGGAGGACCTCGGCAAACACCCCGGCGATGGTGGCAAAGTCCGGGGCCAGGCCGCCGGCTTTGACGAGGAGCGCGTTGTTGCCGGTGTGGGCGCCGATGGCGGCCCCGAGCGACTCCAAGGTCACCGCGATTTCCTGGGCGCTGCGGGTGGCGGTGCCCTTGGCGAGGGTGGCGGCCAACAACTGGTTGAGGCCATTGCTGGCGGGTGTTTCCGACGGCAGGCCGCCGCGCACGGCGGCCTGAAAATGGACCAGCGGCACCCGGTGGTCCGGGACGAGAGCCAGCGTCAGGCCGTTGGGCAACGTGTGCACCGCGATGTCCTCGCGGCGGCGGGCGGTCTTGGCGATCCGGGCAGGCGCGGGTGCGTCGAGCGGATCAATGATGGTGAGCGTGAGGCGTTGGTCGGTGAGCGTGGCCGCGACGCGGCGCAGCGCCTCGGTGGTGACCGATTGGATGGCGGCGAGGTGGCGGCGGGTGAAGTCCAGATCGCGGGCTTCATGCCAATTGGAGGCCAAATCGGAGGCGCGCCCGGAGGCGCTGGTGAGGCTGCCGAACTGGCTGGCGGCGATCTGGCGCTTGGCCTTGGCCAGATCGGCGTCCAGCGGCAACTCGGGCAAGCTGGCGAGTTCGGCGAAAATAGCTTCGATGAGGGCGTCGCGCTTGGCGGGTTCGGCGTCGGCGGAAATGGCAAACAGTCCCTCGCGGCCGGGGCCGGTCCAGGCCATGGCGGAGATTTCCAGGGCGAGCTCGCTCGCCTCGCGCAGGCGGCGGTGCAGCAGCGAGGAGCGGCCGCGACCCAAGATGGCGGCCAGCACCTCGAAGGCGGGCGCATCGGGGTCGTCCAAGGCTGGCATTTTCCAAGCCAGGGAAACCCGGCTGGTGGGGATGGCGAAGGTTTCGCGGGCGCGGCGCGGCCCGAGTTGGGGCGGATCGATGGCCACCAGGGGCTCGCGGCCGCGGCTGGCGAGGCTGTCGGCGGTGAGTTCGACGAGCGAGTGGCGGGCTTGCAAGGGGTCGAAATCACCGGAAATGACCACCAGACAATGCTCCGGGAGGTAGCGTTGGCGATGATAGCCGACGAGGTCCTGGTAACCGATGGCATCGAAGAGCTGGCGCTGGCCGATGACCGGATGGCGGCGCGGATCGAGCACAAAGGCGGTGGCAAACAGCAGGCGGGTGGCGGCATGGTCCGGGTCATCCAGGCCCATGTCGATTTCGCGGCGGATGATGTCCTTTTCCTTGTCAAACTCCGCTTCGGGCAGGATCGGGAAAAACACCAGCCCGGTGAGGGTTTTGAGGAACACCGCGAGCGAATCGGCAGGCCCGTCAATGTAATACACCGTGCGGTCAAAACTCGTGTACGCATTCCAGTGGCCGCCGGCGGCTTGCACCGTGTCAGCGAGGCTGTCCGCATCAAAATCGCGGGTGCCCTTGAACACCATGTGCTCAAGAAAATGCGATAGCCCGGCACCGAGGTGGCCGTCCTCGTGCATGCTGCCGGTGGCCACCCAGATCTGAGCGCTGACCACCGGCGCGGTGGGATCGGGATCGAGAATGAGAGTGATGCCGTTGGGCAAAGTCTCAACGGACGCGGAAGAAATTGGGTATTCCATGAAATAAAGGCTTGGAGGCCAACGGCAATGAAGCATAAAACGCCGCTATGCAACGATGGATTATTGCGGCAGGGGTTTTATTCGTGCTTTTGGTGCTCGGCGGCGGCATCGGCTACCACACCCACCAGATGAACCGCCAGATCCACCCGGTGCTGCTGCAATTCCCGCTGCCTGCCGAGGTGTCGCCCGCAACGCGCGATGCGACGGTGCAGACGCTCCGGGAAAAACTCGGTGAGACGGCCCTGCTGACCCAGGTGAGCAAGGATGTGGGTCTGGCCAAAAAACTGCGGCTTGCCACCAACGAGGCCGCCGTCAGCGATCTGGCCAAACGCTTGTTTGTCGAGCCGGGCGTGGCTGACCTGCCGCAGGGCAGGGTGCCCGTCATCAGCATCGGCCTCAATTGCAAGGTCAAGGAGTACAACCTCATGGTCGAGGTCGGCAACCACCTCAACAAGGCCATCAAAGCCCCCTGAAAGCGGCATGCCGGTCACGCCTCAATTCGCATCGATGCGGAACGGCAGCGATACCGATGGGAAATCCTTCAAGGTAAGGCTGAACATCACACCGTAACTCCGTTGGATGCGGTTGTCGCGGCGGGTCAGGCCGACCCCGGCAACCCAGTTGCCCAGATCGCGGTGCAGGGTGTATTGCTGGACCTCGAAGGTGTTGTCGTCGAGCTCGATGACTTGCTGCATCCCCACGCCCCATTTCTCGTTGATGCGGGCATAGACCCGCAGGTCGACGTGGTTGGAATCCTGCAACGCCGGATTGCCTTGCAGCCAGCGATAGGCCAGCGTGAATTCGAGGTCGGGCAGCGGCAGATAACGGAGGTAGGTGCCGAATTCGTTGAAGCCCGAGCCGCCGTCAAGCAGCGGAAACTGGGTCTGCACGCCAAGGTTCATCCACGGCACCGGGCTGAAACGAAAGTCGTTGTAGAGGTTGGAAAATGTCCGGTGGAGGAGCGGATCGGTGATGAAGGCATCGATGTAGGTGTTCAAATAGAGCCATTCAAACGACTGTCCGTCGCGCTGGGTCAGCAGGCGGTTGCGCGTGCCCAAACGCAGGATGTTCCAGTTGCTCAGCGAATCGATGGCGGTGTAGCGGGTCGGCGCGAGCGTCGGCGGTTGAGTCGAGTCGGTGAGCCGGTCGACCTCCGGGAAGGTCGGATCCAGTTCATTGGTGGATAGATACGACCAGTTGACGTAGGGCTGGACGACGTGCAGCAAGCCGTCCAGACCCCAGTCGTGGTTGTGAAAATCCCCCAGACTGCTGGTGAACTTGACCGCCGCCTCAATCCCCCCGTGCAGATAGGCGCGGTCCGCCGTGCTGGCCGGGCCCTCCACCGCCATGTAGCGGGTGTAGCCGAGGCCGGCTTGCGGCGTCAGGCTGAACCAGTCACCGAGCATCAGCGGCAGCGAAAATTCCTGATAGGTGTTGAAGCGGGTGAAGCCGATGTTGAACAACTGGTCGGTGAGGGTGGCGATGCGCGGGTCGCCGGGCTGCAGGCTGCGGATGCGTTGGACCATCAGACGCTCGTAATCGGGCAATTGGCTGAGCAAGGTGGCCTCGCGGCTGTCGCCGACGGGCATGGCCAGCAGCGGCGCGATGAGGGTTTGGCGGGTGCCATCGCCGGCTTGGACGGCGAGCACGCCCAGCGACGTGTTGCCCTCGTGCAGCACCGGCAGCCCGAACCAAGGCCCGCGGGCTTGGTCGAGCGCCAATTCGGGCAGGCGGGTGGCGCTGCGTTGGAAGCTGTTGATCTGCAACCGCGCGAAGAGCGACACCAGCGAGGTCTCATCCCGCCGGAAAATGCCGACCGTGTTGTCCGGCTGCGGATCGCTGTAATATCGCTGAGGCTCGAAGTCCTCCAAATAATAGTTGTCGCTCAAAAGGGTCAGATTGGTGTCCAAGTACCACGTCGCATCACCTGCCAAGTCCAACGCTTGGCGTTGTTTCAACTCGACGCGGTAGCGGTCCGGGTCGATCACGCCGCGCGGCACGCCCGAGTTGCGGGTCTCCGGGCTGAGGTCATGTAAATAGTACATCTCCAGGCCGCTAAGGTTTTTGTTATCCTTTGCGCGGGTGTCGCTCAAGTCGACCCCGGCACCCACCCCGCGGGAGGCGCGCAGGTCGAGGTGCCAATTGGAAAGCAACCAGGCGCCCTCTTTTTGACCGGTTAGAGGATTGAGTTTGCCGCCGAGCATGATGCCGTAGGTATTGAGCACATAGGGGCCCCAATTGGAACGGGCGCCGGGGATGAAGTGATAGCCGAGTTCGCCTTCCAGGGGTTGGCTCAAATAGGGCAACCAGAATACCGGCACGGTGCCGGCGTAGACGAGGAGGTTCTTGAAGGTGACCTTATCGCCGGGAAACACCTTGGTCTCGTCCGCCCGCAACCAGAAATCCGGGTTCTCCTCGTCGTCCGTGGTGATGCCGGCATGTTCGCCGGTGTACACTTGCTTGCCGCCGAGCGTTGCGGCGGTGAACTTGCCCGCCTCCATCAGGATTGGATCCATCGAAATGATCAGGTCCCGGTTGTCGAGCACCTTGCTTTCATAGAAATACACCGCGCGGCGCCCCCGCTGCAGCACGTTTCCCTGATAGACACTGACGTGGCCCTCGAGCGTCACTGACTTGGCCTTCACGTCCACCACGGCGTTGTCGGCGAAAATCTGCAGGCCGTTGTCACCGTCAATCTTGACGGGTCCGCCAAACCGCACGCCGGAGTCCACCGACCCCTCGATGGGCCCTTGGGCATCGATTTTCAACTCCTTGGGCAGCTCGGTCTTGAACACGTCCGACGAGCCAAAGGGCACGGTCGGCAGCGGAACCGGCGTGATGGTATCGGTGGGGGGTACCGCACCGGGTTCAGGCAGCACCGGTGAGTCCTGGGCACAAAGTGCCAGGAGGGGCAGCAACCACACAACCAGAACACTACGGGGAAGCATCGCCGTCAGAACAACTCCTAAGGTCTTCAAAGTAAAGACCGAAAGGCGAAAACCGCGCTGCGAGCCACAATGGGTGCCCGCCCGCCGTCAGCGTCCGCGCTCCAAATGGACCGCCACGCACTCGGTATCGGGCAGAATGTATTTCTCAATAGTCACGGCCACCCGCGCCAATGGGTGCTGCGCCAGCAGGTGCCCGGCGATTTCAAGCGCCAGCGTCTCGATCAGGCGGCGCGGGCGGGCGGCTGCCAGGGCATCGACCTGCCCCGCCACCGCGGCATAGTCCACAGTGTGAGCCAGGTCATCCGCCAGCCCATCAAAGCCGCGGCTGGGCTGCAGGCGCAGGGTGATGAACAATGCTTGCGGCGTGGCTCGCTCAGCCTCCGGCACGCCGATGTGGGCGAGAACCCGCAAGCGGCGGATTTCAATCGTGTCGGCCGCGCTCATGAGGGGATTGCGCTTGGATCGGCCGCTGCGGTAGCGGCGTGCCGCAGGTCTAGCAACTCGCGCAGCGCGCCGAGATCCGCCACGGTCAGATCCGGGCGCACCGCAGCGAGCACCTCGGCGTGATTGTAGCCGGTGAGCACCGCGATGGACGTGATGCCGCCGTGGCGCGCGGTTTCCACATCGTGAGTCATGTCGCCGACGAAAGCGGTCTCCGCGGGAACCAGTTGGTGGGTGGCCAATATCCGGTGAATGACCCGGCGTTTGTCGAGCACCCCGGCATACGTCGCTTCGAAGTGATGGCGCCAGCCGAACGCGTCCAACTGCTGCTCAAACGCGCTCGCATCCATCGAGGTGAGCACAAACGCTCGCAGGCCCAGCGCGCGGCACCATTCGAGCTTTTCGCGGGCGTGCGGCAGCACCGTCACCGGGCTCGCCGCGGCGGCGAACGCCAGCCGGAAATGGCCCTCTAATTCCTCCAGCGGCACCGCTGGCAGCACCTCCGCGTAAAACTCCCGGTAGGGCAGGCGGAATTGCCGGCGAAATGCCTCGCGATCCAGCGCCGCGAGGCCGTAGCGGCCCAGCACCGCATTGGTTGCCTCGATCACCGGGCCGAGGTCATCGACCAAGGTGCCGGACCAATCAAAAATAAAGTTGCGGAGCATGGCGGGTTGGGGTGCTGGCTTAGCCGAAGGCGAATTTCACCGAGCGGATGCGTTCCGCGCCAAGTTGCTGCTGGATGCGCTCAAGCAGCAGCGGCTTCATTTGTTCCAAGTGGAACCGCATCGCCGGCTGGGTGACGCGCAACACCAAATGCCCGCCTTTCACGCTCACCGGTTCAGCATGGCGGGCAATGAACTCGCCCGCCAATTCCTTCCAGGCGCTGCGCACCTCCACTTCATCCAGACCGTCGGCCGCGCCATTGGCCCGCAGGCCGCGCAGGATCGCCGCCACAAACTCATTCGCCAAATGCACTCCGGCATTCAGGTCCTTCGGCGACTCGCCACCACGCCACTCACCCAGGATTTCCTCACGGAATCTGCGCAGGGCGGCGGGCCGGCTCATCGCGCGGGTAGCTCTCAATCTTCGCCGTCGTCACCGATGGCTTCGACCGGACAACCTTCCATTGCCTCGCGGCATTGCGCGGTTTCCTCGTCGTTCTCCGGCTGTTTGTAAACGTAGGAATATCCTTCGTTCTCGGCCCGGCTAAAATTGTTAGGAGCGGTCTCGCGGCACAGGTCGCAGTCGATGCACTGGCTGTCCACGTAAAAATTTCCGGAAACATTGGAACTGTTCTTGTCTTCTCTGTCTGCCATAGGGGTGCGGGTTGGTTGCGCAACTGGGATGCCGCGTTGCGCCATAACTTGCAAGGTTTTTCAGCAGATTTTTTCCCCCGCCGCCAGCAATTCCGTCATTCATACTGGCCAAGCCGTCGATCCGCGCGTACGCTCACCAAGCCGCCGTCATGACTCCCCCCAATCCCGAAGACTCCTCGCTGCCCCCCCGTCATCGCCCGACTCTCGAGACCTTCGTCAAGAACTCCCGCGAGGAAGACCTTTGGGATCTCGCCGAACCGCCAGCCGACGCCGCCAACGAAGCCCCACCCGTCCAGGTTCTCCCGCGCAGGGGCATTCCCGGCGCCCCGCTCGTCCCTGCTGACGGCCCGGCCGCCGCGACCGACGACGCCGAGGGCCCGCCTGTCCTGGCCGTGGCCGTCACCCCGCGACGTCAAACCAGCCAAAGCACCAATGTTGCGCGCCTCGGACGCGTGCGGATTATGCGGGAGTCCGATGGCGCGGAACATCCACTCTCGCCCTTGGGGGCCCCCGCCAGCGCCAACCTGCTTGAAGACGCGTTCGACAACCTCGAGGAGTGGGACGTCCCAGATGACCTCCCAGATGAGCTCCCCGAGGACGGTGCCGCCGCGCTTGCGCTGCTTCAACCCGCTGCCGAGCCTCTGGCCGTTCCCGCATCACCGCTAATCCCAAGTGCGGCCGCCACCCCTCCTCCCGCAGATTTCACGGATGTTCCTGCTGCGGATATTCCTGCCACGGATGTTCCTGCCGCCGACGCCGCTCCCGCCGACGCCGACGCCGACGCCGACGCCACTGCCGCAGCAGCGGCCGATGAAGCAGCGGCGGTTAGCGCCAAGCCGCTCTCACTGCGGCCTCATCTCAACCTTTCCAAGGTGGAGGCGATCGGCTTGCTCGCCCTCAGCCTGGTGCTGCTGGTGGGTGGCTATTGGGTGTACGACCATTCACTCAGCCGCGTGCTGCGCCAAGCCGGCCAAGCACCGCAAATTTCATTTCCAGTCCGCGGCACCCATGTCACTGTCAGCAGCGTCGATACCTACTGGCGCGAACCGGTGACAATCGGCAGCCAAGCGGAAGCCCGCCCCGGTGTGGTGCTCATTCCAGTTGCCGAAATCACCCTCCAGGGCGGACCCGGCGCCATTCGAGCGTTGGTCTACAACGAAAGCGGCCTCTCGGTAGGCGATCCGATCACCCGCCCCGTCGATGGGGCCGCCACGCTGATCCTGCCGGCCACCCAAGGCTTTGAGGACGTCAGCATGCACGCCGCCTACCGCACCGGCCAAACCAAGCCCTGGACGCTGCGCATTTTCGAAGCGCCCTCGGCCGATGCCCAGGGCAAGGACTTCAAGAAACTCCTGGAGATCCCCATTTCCTCCACCAAGCGCTGACATTCTAACTCCATCATCCCCACCATGTCCGACCCCACCACCCCCACCCCGCTTGTGCCGCACGAAGGTTGGCACGTCATGCACCTTTTCTATCAAGTCGATCACGCCCAGTGGGCGCTCTTCAGCGATGAGGAAAAACGCCATGCCAAGACCCACCTCACTGAATTGGTGCAGGAGATCCGCGCCACTGCCGACACCCAGTTGTTGAGTTTTTCGATCGCCACCCCCAAGGCCGATCTGGGCTTCATGTTGCTGACGCCGGATTTGCACGTCGCCAATGCCTTTGAAAAGCAACTCAGCCTGTCGCTTGGCCCGGAGATTCTCAGCCCGGTGTATTCCTATCTCTCCCAAACCGAGAGCTCCGAATACACCCCCACCCGCGAGCAGTACATCGCCGAAACCCTCGTCGAAGAAAAATGCCTCACGGCGGGCACCCCGGAATTCGATGCCGCCCTCGTCGAATTCGAGACCCGCATGGCCCATTACCGCAAGTACCGCCTCTATCCAACGCTGCCGGACTGGCCGGTGGTCTGCTTCTATCCGATGTCCAAGCGCCGCAGCGGCAGCGACAATTGGTACGCGCTGGACTTCGAGGCGCGCCGCACCCTGATGGCCGGCCACGCCCGCGTCGGCCGCACCTATTCCGGCCGCATCCTCCAACTCATCAGCGGCTCCACCGGCCTCGATGAATACGAATGGGGCGTGACCCTGCTGGCCAAGGACACCAGCGACGTCAAGGCCATCGTCTATGAAATGCGCTTCGATGAGGTCTCGGCCCGCTACGCCGACTTCGGCGATTTCTACATCGGCATGCAATTGCCCCTCGACCTGTTGTTCCGCCGGCTCTGTCTGTGAGCCTGCGGCTTAGACCCTCTCACGGGCAATGCCTCGGCCGGCAACCGTGGCTGGCGAGTTGTGCTGCGCTTTTGCTGACCAGCGTCACCTACCGGGTGCCGCTGGCATTCCCTAAGCGATCCACGCCAGAAACTCCTGGTTGCCATCCGTGCCGGTAATCGGCGAGGCAATCAGCCCGCGCCACTCACGGCCCTGTTCCTCGGTGACAAAACGCCGGATTTTGTCGATCGCCCGCTGGTGCAAGGCCGCGTCCCTAACAATGCCGCCCCTGCCGACATCCTCCCGCCGCAGCTCGAACTGGGGCTTGATGAGGCACACCACGCTGCCGCCCTCCGCCAACACCGTGAAAACCGCCGGCAGCACCTTGGTCAGGGAAATGAACGACAGGTCCATCACCCCCAGCCGGACGCTTTCGCCGAGGTCTGCAGGCACCATGTGGCGGGCGTTGAATTGTTCCCTAACAATCACGCGCGGGTCGTTGCGCAATTTCCACACCAATTGGTTGGTGCCCACATCCACGGCGTGCACACGCAGGGCTCCGCGTTGCAGCAGGCAATCGGTGAAGCCACCGGTGGAGGCACCCACATCGAGACACACCCAGCCACCCGGGTCGATCGCAAAGGCATCCAGCGCACCTTCGAGCTTGAACCCGCCGCGGCCCACGAAGCGCGGTCTTGCCCTCACCTCCAGCGGCGCATCCACCGCCAGCTTGCTGCTGGGTTTGTCGACCAAGCGCTCGCCGCTGCGCACCTCGCCGGCCAGAATCAGCCGCTTCGCCTGTTCGCGCGAGTCACACAACCCCCGCGCGGTAAGCAAGGCGTCGGCCCGGTCAGTCTTTGGTTTGTTAGCTTTCGGGCTTGGCATGGTGGTGGGTGGCGTCTCTGAGGCGCAGTCTGGTGGCTTTGCCATCGGCTGAGTGTGCGCACAGTCCAAGCCAGAAGCAAGTGAATCAAAAGGGCGGCACGGGCCGCCCATTTGACAATGCAGAGCCAAACAAAGCCGGACTTCGCACAGCGTCAGGCGCTAGCATGGCCTTGCTCTCACACACCCCGCACAAACGGGCGACGGTCACAGGACCGCCGCCACAACGCATGCAAGCACGGGCGACGGTCACCGGACCGCCGCCACAGGGCGGCTCACTTCTCGGGGCAGCCGCAGGCGCTGGTGTAGCGGGCTGTCACGACATCCCAGTTGACCACATTCCAGAACGCGGCGATGTAATCGGGTCGGCGATTCTGATAGTTGAGGTAATAGGCGTGCTCCCAGACATCGAGTCCGAGCACGGCGCGGCATCCGCCGCCGCAGCCGCCGAAGTCCGGGCCCATGATCGGATTGTCCTGGTTGGCCGTCGAGCACACCGAGAGTTTGCCCTCGCTGGTGCACAGCCAGGCCCAACCGGAGCCAAAGCGGCCGGCAGCGGCCTTGCCAAAGGCAGCCTTCATTTCATCGAACGAACCGAAGGCGGCATCGATGGCGGCGGCCAGTTCTCCGGTGGGGGCCTTGGCACCGCCCGGGGCAATCATTTTCCAAAACAGCGTGTGGTTGACGTGACCGCCGCCGTGGTTGCGCACCACGCCACGGATGTCTTCCGGCACCGATTTGAGGTCCGCGATCAATTCACCGGGGCACTTTTCCTCAAGCTCCGGCTTGCCGGCGATGGCGGCATTGACGTTGGTGACGTAGGCTGCGTGATGCTTGGTGTGATGGATTTCCATCGTGCGGGCATCGATGTAGGGCTCGAGCGCGTCGTATGCGTAACCGAGTTCAGGAAGGGTGTAGGCCATGGTAATTGGGGGGTGGGGTGGGGGTGTTGCATCAGCCGGAATCGCGCCACGGCGCGTTCCACAAGCCAGCCGACCAATATATCCGCCAATCCCATCAGCGCAACCCGCAATCCCACAATAAATTGCTCGCCGGTGGCCTGAAAATCCGATTATCGTCGGCACCGTTACTGGTTAACCCACTGCCACCGTGCTAGAACTTCAAGACGTTTGTTTCACCATCCGCAAAGATGGCGCCGAGGTCAACCTTGTCGATCACATCTCGCTCAAGGTGCCCAAGGGCCATTTCATGGCCATCGTCGGACCGTCGGGATGTGGCAAAACCACCTTGCTCAAGACCATCGCCGGACTCAATCCGGAGTCCGCGGGCAGTTTGTTCTGGGACGGTCGCAATCTATCAAAAGGGGGGGATTTTTCACCCTCTGAGATCGGTTATGTGCCGCAGTTTTCCATCGCCTATGATCCGCTCACGGTGGATGAATCGGTGGAGGCCGCCACCCGCCTGCGGGTGCGCTGCCGCAACACCGCCGAACTGGATCAGCGCATCGACCGGGTGCTCGAGGAAGCCGGTCTGGCGAGCATCAGCGATCGCGTGGTCAAGGTGCTCTCCGGTGGCCAAAAGCGGCGGTTGGGGCTGGCCATGGAATTGGTGTCGGACCCGAAAATCCTGCTCTGCGACGAAGTCACCTCGGGTCTGGATCCGCGCTCCGAGCGGGAGATCGTCCGCCTGCTGCACGATTTATCGCGCAAGGACGGGCGCATTGTGTTGTCGGTGACCCACTCGCTGGCGCATTTGGAATTATATGATTCGATTCTGGTGCTGCACGAAGGATGCTTGGCCTTTCATGGCCCGCCGGAAAAACTGACGCACTATTTTTCGGTGAAAGACAGCGAGGAGGTCTATCCACGGCTGGCGACCCAGACTGCGGAGCGTTGGCAAAGTTCTTGGAAAAAACACGGTGAGTCGTATTTCCACATGCTGGAACGCAACCGCCAGGTGCTCATCGCCAGCGGCAGCCTGCACTTGCCCCGCAACACGGAGCCCCCCGCCGAGCGAACCGCGGAGGACGCCACCCCGGCCCCTGGCGACGACCAAGCCGCGACCTCCAACCGCGCCGTCACCCGTCCGGCACCCGAGGCGCTGCCGATGCCGGGATTTTTCAGCCAGTTTGCCACGTTGTTGTCGCGCCGCTGGCGCATCTTTTTCCGTGATCGCGGCCAGGTGTTTTTGCAACTGGCCATTCTCATCTGTTTCCCGATCTTGGTCACCCTCTTCAGCGACAAGGCCTCAGGCACCATCCGCCGCTTCTCCGACAGCCACCAATCGGATATCGCCGCGGAAATCCAGGAGCAACAGAACGTGCGCGCCGATCAGGCCAAGGTCGGCTCGGCGGTTTCCGGCATCATCATGTTCCAGGTGGTGCTGCTGGCGTTGATGGGATCCAATAACTCGGCCCGCGAGATCGCCGGCGAGCGCCCGATCTATGAAAAGGAGAAATTCGGCGGGCTGCGGCCATCGGCTTATCTGGCCTCGAAGGTGGCGTTTTTGTCCTGTCTGGTCATCGCTCAATCGCTGTGGATGGCGTTTTTCGTCAATTTCTTCGGCCAGTTCCGCGGTGAGTTTTTCCAGCACGCAGGATTCCTGTTGTTGGTTAACGCGGCCATGACGGCCATCTGCCTGGCGATCTCCTCGATGATGCGCACTGCCGAGCAGGCATCATTGCTGTCGATTTACCTGGTCGGTTTCCAATTGCCGCTGTCCGGCGCGGTGCTCGCCCTGCCGGAAAACATCGAGGTGTTCACCCGCCCGTTCATCTCGGCCTACTGGGCCTGGTCCGGTTCGGTCGAGTCCCTGCAAACCCAGGTGCATGATGCCGTGAAATCGGTGATCGATACCTCGCTGTCGCTGCAGACGTCCTGTCTTTACACCCTTTTCGCCCACATCGGCGTGGCTCTCATCATCGCCTGGGCCGGCGCGCGCCGCCCACAGTGGGATTGATCCGCATTTTTAGCCCTCGATTTTTTCAAATGCGCTGGTAACTTTCGTCTGTTCTCATCATTCACTCAGCACCTTTCGCTCATGGCCCGTCGCGCTAGTTCCAGTTTACACCCCGGCATCCTCATTGGCATTGCTGCGGCGGTGGTGGTCGCCATCGTCGCGGGCCAGTCGTTGTTCAAGCATAAGAAGCCCAGCTTCGGCGATGTGAACACCCTCAATATGGACGACTTTTTGGAAAACGGCAACTCCCTGCGTGGCAACGAGTATGCCATCGAGGGCAAGATCGACGAAAAGCTCCGCTGGACCCCCAGCCGCGGCCAGATCGTCAGCCTGCGCGTCACCACCAAGGGCGGCGATGAATTGATCGGCATCGAGATTCCGCCCAAATTCAACAACCTCAACGTCGAACGCGAGCAACGCTATTCCATGCGCGTCAAAGTCCGCCAAGGCGGCATCCCGGTGGCCACTGATGTCAACCGGCTCTAACAATACAATCGTCCCCGTCGCCCGTGAAACCGCAACTTTTCCTATTATTGTTAGCTTCCGGCACGCTCTGCGGTCAGGTGTACACGCCGCCCGCTGCCCAACCGGCGGCCCAGCCGGGTGCGCCGCAGGACACCGCGGTGCGGCCCCAGCAAAAGCCCGCCGCCAGTCCGCTGGGCCAGGAAATCCCGATGCTCGACCCCTCGGCGGAAACCATCACCGTCGGCGGCGTGGTCATTCCGCTGGGTGACAACCGGCTGCTCAAGGCGCGCTTTGAAAAGTACCTGAGCCAGCCGCCGGAAAGCGACGAATTGACGGTGGAATACCGCAAGACGATCGCCGAGATACTGAGCACGGTGTCGCCATTCCACAAGCCCGCGCCCAACCTATACGATGCCTTCAAGCTGCTGCCCCGGGCCGCCACCTATCCGGGAGATGCGAACATCTGCAGCACCCTCGCCGAGGCGGTCTACATGGCCATGCTCGCCAGGCAGGACGTCGCCGGCCTGAAAAAACTCAACGGCTCAATCGAACAGGAAAAAAAGGACATTGAGGCCAAGGCGGACTGGGATGCGCGCCATGAGAGACCTGCCGGCGTGGCTGCCGCAGCCCCCGTGGCCGGCGGCAAGGGCGGCGGCAAACAGGCCGCCCCAACCGACAATCCAGGGGCCGGGATGCAGTCGCTCAAATACGCCGACACCCTGCGCCGCATCGTAGAAATCGAGGCCCTCAAGAAAGTCAACATCGCACGCACCGAGGCCCAGACCATCACCACCAAGGCGCAATACCAGGTCAACATGGTGCAATGGTTCATGCAGCGCCGCTTCGAGCATGTCATCATGGCCGCACGTTTCTATAACCAGGTGTGGAAGGATGGCGATACCACCCTGCGCATCGACAAAGGCTCGGACGTCGCCAAGTTGTTCACCCAGTCGATGGGCGTGAGCCCCACCGTGTCGTCACTTGACTCGTTATCCAACGAAGCGGTGCGCGAGGCCGACAAGTACATCGAGGCATTCAACCTGATGCTCACTCGTGACGAGCTCTACTCGGCCTCGCAGCGCCTGATGGAAGCTTTCGCCGTCGGCGAGTATCTCGCCCCTGTCGCCACCCTGTCCTTGGAGAAGAAGCTCAAGATTCTCACCTTCACCCGCGATTCCAACGAGATCTACGGCTCGCTGCAAGCCCATGATTTCGTCAAGGCCAAGGAACTCCTCACCAAACTCAAGGCCACCGCCAAGGATTTTCCATCCTCCAAGATGGACGGCTTCATCTCCGGCTATTCGCTTGCGTCCGACCTCGCCATCGATGAAGCCAAAGCCCACCTGCTGGCCCACGAAAACGACAAGGCCGCCGAGAAAATCCGCGCCGCCACCGAAATCTGGCCCACCAACCCGAAACTCGATGAGTTCCGCAAGCTCATCAAGGACGGCCAGCCGATGCTCACCGCGCGCAACGACTTCGACCGTTTGCTGAGCGAGGGCAACTACCGCGAGATCGCCAAGCGACAGTACGAATTCGCCCCCACCATCCAGGGCGATGCCAAGCGCGAGGAGGCCTTCAAACAAATCATGACCAATCTGACGAAGATCGAGACTGCCCTGGGCAAGGCCGCCGAGTTCAGCAAGGTCGGTCAAAACTACGCCGCCTGGGAACAACTCGCCGCCTTGCGCGAACAATTCCCCGACGATCCCAAGCTCGGCCGCGAACTCGAATTGCTCTCGTCCAAAGTCGCCGATTTCACCAAGGCACTCGACCGCGCCCACCAATTCGAAGGCCGCACGCCCAAGCAAACCGGCACCGCCCTGGCATGGTATCTCAAGGCCCGCGGCATCTACCCGCGCAGCGACCTCGCCGAAGCCGGCATCAAGCGCTTGCTTGATGACATCATCGCCGATGACACTGCCCCCGCCGCCGCCGAAACCGCCGGCACCACCGTCAATCCCTTCGAAGACCCCAAGCACTCGAACTGAGCTGAGGCTGAGCCTCAGAACGCCTGCTTCATCTGCACGCCTTTGTTGGGGGCCTGGCGGCGCTGCTCGTTGAACTTGCCGCCGTTGAACTGCTGGATCTTTTCGTTCTGGTCGTTGAGGTTGTTCTGATAGTCGGGTTGCTGGTCCTGGGTGGCGGCTGGCTTGGCCGGCGCGGCGGGGGCGTTGGCGGGAGTGCCGAGCCAGGTGTCACCGCGGAAAAACGCGTAGCGCGACTCGCCCTCGCGGGCGATGACGGTGGCCTTGCCGTGGACGTTATCGGCGATGAAGAGGCCCCGCAGGTCGGTCTCGCCGCTGCGGAACTCGGTGTCCGCGCTGCCGATCGCCTTGACGTGGACCTCGGGCCGGTAGCCGCCCTTGACGGTGTCTAACACGTTGGCGCGGACGCGGCCGCTGGTGGCGTCCTGCTGGACTTCGATCTTGAGCGGGGTGATGAGGACCATGCCGCTGGTGAACAGGTCGTCGCCGCGGCAGATGATCAGATAGGCCGCCTCGTTCTTCCACTTGAGCGAGAGCTTGCGCTCCTTTTCGACGTAGTCCTTGCCGTCGCCGAGGGCGGTGGTCTGCTCGAGCTCCGGGTGGATGCCTGCCAGTTGGACGCTGGTGATGGCGCTGAGGCTTTTCTGCTGGAGATAGAGTTTC
This sequence comes from Akkermansiaceae bacterium, assembly GCA_903908495.1. GTDB lineage: Bacteria > Verrucomicrobiota > Verrucomicrobiia > Verrucomicrobiales > Akkermansiaceae > Luteolibacter. The sequence continues at coordinate 17,709 of CAIVSK010000050.1, read as the reverse complement.
ATCAGATCCACCCGATAGACCTGCAGCGACACCTCCTTGATGTTGCGGTACTTGAGCGTGAGTTCGACCGGTTCGCCGGGCTTGACCACGGTGATCTCGTCGAGCGAGATGGTCTTTTTCTCGAAGTAGGCGATGGCATCGGCGGCGTCCGGATAGACGTCCTTGACCTTGGTGTACCATTCGATGGCGTCCTTGGGCTTGCTTTCCGCATGATAGATCTGGCCCAGGATGTAGCGGGCGAAGTCGCGGTCCTTGCTATCGCCGTCGGCCACCACCTTGGCGGCGGCGAGCGCGTCGGCATATTCGTTCTGCCAGAACAATCCCAGCGCGCTCATGTATTGGAAGCCGGGAGCCATCGGGCTGTCGGGGTATTTCTTGGCGAACTCGTTGCCCAGGGCGACCACCAGCGGATAGTTCTTCAACGTCAGCAGGCAGTTGGCCAGCGAGAAGCCGGCGTCGTCGGCCAGCGGGTCCTTCGGGTACATGGCCAGGAATGACAAGAGGAGGTCGGCCGTGCGCTTGAGCATGGCGGTTTTTTCCGGCTGGACGCCGTCTTCCTTGGGCAGTTCGTGCGCCTTGGCGGCCTTTTGATAGAGCAGCTGCGAGAGGGCGAAATGGCTGGCCAGCACGTCGGCGGTATCGGGATACTCGCGCCAGATGCGTTCCTGGAAGTCGATGGAGCCGAGAAAGCGGCCCTCGTCCTCGAGCACGGCGCTGATGGCCGAGTCGTTGTTGAAGCTGGCGGCGATGGCGGCGCGATAGACCAGCCACGAGCGCTCGAACTCGCCGATATCGGTGTAGGCCCTGCCGACAACCAGGATTTTGTCGTAGGGGATTTCCAGCTGCGGGTAGCGCTCGCGCAGCACTTCGAACAATTCGACGATCTTGTGGGCGTCATAGAACTTGAGGCTGGTGTGGATCCATAACAACATGCGGGCCAGCTCGCTCTCGTTGTATTTCGGGTTGTTTGTGCGGACGACGGCCAGATGTTCCAGGGCGTTGGCGAGATCACCGTCATCGAAGTAACACTTGCCGAGGGCGTAGTGCTCGCCGTCATTCATCTGGTAGGCATCGGGTGACTTCTCGCCGGCCGCCAGCACGGTCAGTTCGCTCAGCGGGCCGATGCTGATGAAGGCCGGGTTGCCGAGCTCGCGAATCACCGGCGGCAGCAAGCGGAATTTTCCCGGCACATAACCGGTCAGGTCGAAGTTCACTTGTTGCAGCCAGCGGTTGAAGAACAGGGTCACGGTCGAATCCGTGATCTCCTTGCCTGTCAGCTCGGATGAATTGGCGGCGAGGGAGGCTTCGTCCAGACGCGCGCCGGGCGGCAAGGCAATCTCAAGCGCATAGCGGTGGCCATCCTGATTCCAGCCCCGGCCGGTGCTCAGCGCCACGTGGAGTCGCTGGCCGTTCTCCAGATTCTTGACGGGCGAGGTGCTGCCGGCGCCGATCGGCTTGCCGCGGTAGTCGAGTTGGGCATGCAAATGTTGCACATTCTCCAGGCATGGCACCACCGAGGCCGGGGTCGCCTTGACCTCGGGCGAGAACCCGAACAAGGTGGCGGCATAGGTGTAGAGGCCGCGGCCTTTCATCTTGAACTCGACGAGGTTTTTGTCGGCCTTGACCAGTTCGTTAGGCACCGCCAGCAAGTGTTGGCCGAGGCTGGCGACGGTCTTGACGGTGCCGATTTCCTTGCCGTTGACCACCACCGCGATCTCGACGTCGGTGGATTGTTGGAGGCCCTGGGAAAACCAGATGGAGAGAGCGGCCACGGCCGGGCCTTGGGCGCGCGAGTAGGGGAAGCCGAAGCAGCCGTGGGCCTGCAACAACGCTTGCGCGGTGGCGGCGGTGGCTTTGGCGGCGGGCAGGGTTTCCGCCATGGCTAACAGCACCATCGCGGTGGTCTCGTCACTGTCATTGAGCCAAATGGTCTTGCAGCCGCCGTCCCACACGAACGGCTTATCCGCTCCCGGCTTGAACTTGCCCTCCAACAAGGTCGCCAGCTCGGTGGCGATCTCGCGGCGCTCGAGATTGAAAAAGGCGCGTGCGAGGTGGGCGAGGCTGGAATTGCCCAAGGTATTGCGCTCCCGATAGAGCCGGTTGCAATTGGCGAAATCGGCGCGCTTGTCGGTGGACAGGGCATGCAGGATGACCGCCTTGCTATCGTTGTCGTTGGCGTCGCAGGCCTCGAATTGTTTGAGCAATGCGGCGGCGGCCTTTTCAACGCAGTTCTTGTCCACCACGATGCCGCTCTGGCGCGCCTCGATGAGCGCCCAGAAAACCCGCGCGGTGGTGAGGTGGCCTAACGACTGGCAACTCCAATTGCCGTCCGCCGCCTGGCTGGCGACCAGCGCGGCAACGAGAGCGCGGGCGCGGCTCGAGAGTTGTTGGGCATAGGTTCCGTTCACCTTGCCGGTGTTGGCATAGCGCAGCGCGGTGGCGGCGGCGAGCAGGTCGTTGGCCGGGGTGTCTCCCAGCACCGGCGGCATCAGGCGCGCCATGTCCTGGCAGGGGCCCGCCCAGCTGCGGCGCAGCGCCATGTCGAGCACCGCCGTGCGCACGTCGGGCCCGATCGACACGCTCATCCACAATGACGAGTACGGGCGCTCGGCGGAGAGTCCGAGGAGCGCGGCGGTGTCGGCCTTGGCGCTGCCGCCGGCGTGGGCGGCATAGAGCCGGCCCCACGGCCTAACGGGAATATTGAGGGCCAGCGCGTCGGCGGCCGGTTTGGGCGCTCCGGCGGCCGGTTTGAGCGCGCCGGCGGCCGGCTTGGGCGCGCCGGCGTCGGCGCGGGGGGTGCCGGTGAGTTCGGTGGTGATTTCCAGCGCAGCGGGCAGCGTGATGCTATCAAAGGCGACCTCGGCGCCGGACTTGGCCAGCACGGTGACGGCCATTTCGCGTTCGGCCAGCACTTTGGTTTTATCGCTGGCATCAAGCACGCGCAGCTTGAGGTCCACGGGACCCGTATATTCCGTTAGGTTATGTACCCGTCCGACCACGCGGAGTTCGTCGCCTTCGCGGAGGAATGCCGGTGTCTTCAACTCGACAAAGAAGTCCTTGCGGGTGAGCGTTTGGGCGGTGGCCTGGCCGACCAAGGTTTCTACGGTGCAGCCGCGGGCGGTTAGGCGCCACGCGGTGGTGGTCTCCGGCAGCGCCACACTGGCAGTCGCCTTGCCATCCACACCGGTGATGATCGAGGGCAGCCAGCGGCCCTCGCCCTTGACCTCACGGCGCGCGGGGGCCGCGGCGGCGGGTTTTTCTCCCGGCTTGCGCACGGCGACGGGGCCATCACGCCCGCCCTGCGGGCCATTGATAGCACCCGAGCTATCCTCCTCCAGCTTCAGCCCGGTCTCGCCAGCTGCAAAGGGATCCGCCGCATTGCCATCGTCATCGGGACCGGGGGTGGCTGTGCCGCGAGCGGCCAAGGCACCGCCGCCGCCGCCCATCCGGCCGCTCAGGCTTGACAGGCGCGCGGCTGGCGCGGGTTTGTTAGCAGTCATGTCCTTGCGCAACTCATCGAGTTTGGCGCGCTCCGCGTCGCTGCGGGTCAGCCGGCCCGCTTCGTCGGTCACTGCCTTGGACACCGGGCGGGTGGTGCCTTGATAGTGAAAGGCGCAGGTGGAACCGACCTTGAACTCGGCATGGCGGTGGGCGGCCTTTTGGAAAAACCCGAGAATGGGAGTGAGGGAATCCGGGCACACGGCAAACAGCGCCTCGTTGACCAGCGCGAGACTCAACTCGGCCTCGACCGGCAGGCCGCCCTGGTCGGTGACGCTGAGCTCGACCTTGGCGTCCTCGCCGGGCAGATAGGCCGCTTTGAGCGGCTTGACGCTGACCTTGAGTTCGCGTTCGACGTCGAAGTCCTTGGTGGCGTTGCGCAGCTCGCGACCGTCCATCGCGGTCACCGCGAGACGGAAGTTGGGAAACAGGTCGTTGCCAACTTTGATAGATAGCTCATTGTCGTCCATTTTCAGTTCGAGGATGCGGTGGCGGAGGATGGTCTCGCCCTCAAAGGTCACCAGCGCCAGTCCTTTTGCCAGGCGCGAGTGCAAGCGCACGGTGGTCTCCTTGCCAACCTTGAGCGTGGCGGAACTGGCGAAGAGCCGCAGCTTGGTGGCGTCGCTGGCATCCGACACCTCAACCTCGCACTGCTGGGTGATGGTTTGGCCAAAGCGGTCGCTGCCGGTGACGCGCAGCCGATAGATGCCGCCCTTGTCCAGCTTGAGGGCGACGCTGGCCTTGCCGGTGGCGGGATCGGTCACGACCTTGGCTGCGGAATCCGCGACCTCGGCGGGCTGGGCGGCGGGGCCATCCCGCCATGGCAGCAATTCGATGACCGGACTGGCTTTGGGCTGCTCGATGCGCAGCACGGCAAGGCTGAGCGATTCGCCGGTGGGCTTGCCGTCGGCCCCTGTGGTTGTTAGGTTGAGGTCGAACGGCTCGCCGGCAATCACCACGGGCTGGCTCGGCTTGGCAGCAATGGCGAAGCCGAGCCGGGCCAGCGTGAGCGTCTCGCTGGTGGTCACGTTGTCGCCGTCGAGCGCGGCGCTGAAGGTGAGGGCGCTGCCGGGGCGCATGCCGGTGGTGTCGAAGCTCAGTTTGGCCTTGCCTTCGGCGTCGGTGGTGATTGTTAGGCTGCGGCCATCCGGCAGGGTGCAGCGCAACGGGCGGCGGACCAGTGGCTCGCCCCAATAAAATGCGGCCTGCAAGGTGGCATCGATGGTCTCGCCGCGGAACCACACGCGCCGCGGAAACTCCAGCGCCAGCTTGATTTTTTCCAGCTTGAACGAGCGGACTTCGAAGCTGCCTTGGAAGTGGAGTGGCTCGAGCCCCTTGCGCTCTTGATGGGCGGCCATCACGTAGGTGCCGTTGGCGGTGCCGGCGGGCAGCGCGAGGCTGGAATCGAAGGTGCCGAAGCGGCTGACCTTGACGTTCTGCTCGGACAACAGGCGGCCTTGGGGGTCACTGATGCTGAGCTTGAACTCGCTGTTCTCGGGCACCGCGTAGGCGGAGTTGCGCACCTCGCGCAGGATGCCGCGCAGCGCCACGGTCTCGCCGGGTTGGTACGCCGGACGGTCGGTGTAGAGATAGCCCTTGGCAGTTAGGCCGGACGACAGTTGCAGGCCGGCCAGGTCGAGGTTGAACGAGGCGGCATGGCCTTTGGCGAGGGCGAAGAGGCGCACGTCGGCGAGGTCCTTGAGCGATTCTATGGGAGTCTTGAACACGCCATCCTCGCCGGTCTTGCCGGTGGCGGCCACCGCCTTGCCATCGCTGACGAGGAGATCGACGTCGGCGGCGGGCTTGCCGGTGAGCATGTTCTGGACGAAGGCGAGCAGTTCTCGGCGGCTGGATTTGACGATGACCTCCAGGTCGGAGCGCAGCACCAGCACGGTGGATTCCCATTCATCGTCGCCCGCGGTGACGACAAAGGCGCCCGCTTCGCCCGCCGGAAACGGGATTTTGATTTCCTGTTCGTACGGTTTGAACTTCACATACCCCTCGGGCTTGAAGTCCCAGGATTTGTCCGGCTGGATGAGTGAGACATCCAGCGCTTCGACCCCGGTGATGCCGTGCATCTTGCGAAAGTACGCCTGCAGGTCGATCTCATGGAGCCGGAACGTGCATTTCTCGATGTTGCGCAACTTCAGCTTGACCACCGCCGGCTCGTTGGTGCGGAAGGTCCGCTCGGCTGACAACTCGAGCGACTTGCCGGTGAGCCGGGCGACGGAGGCGTTGGCCTCGGCATAACTGAATTCACTGACCAGCTTGCGATAGATCTGGAGGGCTTTGTCGAACTCGCCGAATTTTTCCTCGTGGATGGCGGCGCTTTTCATCATGGCGCTGCGGGCTTCCGGGCTCTGCGGGTATTTGCTAACCAATTTGGTCCATTCCTCGATGGCGCTGCGATAACTGGCGTTGATGGGGGCCAGTTCGCCCTTGGCGGCCTCCAGCGCGCGGGCCTTGGCCTCATGCACCGCCCCATAGAGATAGAGGATGCGCGGCGAGCGCTCGTCGAGCGGATGGGCGCGGAGGAACTCGTCGAAGTGTTGCAGGGCGAGCGGCTCATTCTGCACGGCGAGGGCATCCATGCCGATTTGGAACTCGGCGTCGATGATGGCATTCTGGCTGTCAGACCACTGCGGGCCATTCGGATAGTCCTTCACATAACTCTGCCAGGTGCCGATGGCGTCCTCGCGCTTCTTCTGCTGCGCCAACAGCGAGCCGATGCGGAACAGGGCGCGCATTTTCAGGTTCGCCAAATGGGTGGCGGGCGCGGCGCGGAGTTCCTCGTCGAATTTGAGCGCCGCCGCGCCTTCCGCCAGATGGAAACCCTCGCCGGCGATGAACTCCCGATAGGCTTTGATGGCATCATCGGCGCGCCCGGCACTTTGATAGGCCTCGGCGATCATCCATGCGGCGCGCACGGCGCGGCTGCCTTCGGGACAGGCAGTGAGAAACTCGCGGCAGATCTTGACGGCTTGGTCAAGCTCGCCGCCGCGTACTTCGAACAGGACCATATCGGTGCCCGGCAGGCCACCCGTGTTGCCAATGGTTTGTACCGCTTGGCTGACCTGTTGGGTGCGGTTGGGATTGTTGAGGATCGAGTCGATGGAATTGCGGCCGATCATGGTCGCCGGATCCTGGGTGAAATACGATTGCAGCATCAGCCAGCGGATCTCTGCGGGGAGGGTTTTGCCATCGGCGGTGGCGAGCTCGGCGATGAGGGCGGTCTGGGCGGCATCTGGAGCGGCGATCAGCTTGAGCAGGTCTTCCAGCTCCATGCGGCCGGCGGGGATGTTGTTAGCCTGGATCTGCGCTTCGGCCAGACGGTAGCGGGCCCACGCCGCATGGTTGCCGGCAGGCGGGGGATTTTGCAGCGGCAAGCGGGGCGTGCCGGAGCCGGCGGGCCCGCTCCAGGCGGGGTCGAACTCGGTTAGATAAGCCTGGAAATCCTGCACTGCCTGGGGGAAGTTGCCGGCCTGTTGGATGGCGCGCGCTTTCTTGAAGACGAGCTCGTCGCGGAAGGCGCGGGAAATCTCCATGCCCAGTGCCTTGGTAAATAGCTTGTAGGCCTTTTGGAAATCCGGTTTGGGCGCATCCGGCACGGCGGAATCGGGCTTGGCGGTGAGTTTGTCGGCGAAGGCGACGATCACGCCGACGAGTTCCTGCTTGCGCCCGGCGGCGAGGATCCGAACGGCCTCGATTTGATAGATGGCGGCCGCCTCCTGGAATTTTTTCTGTTCGACCAGAGCCTGAGCCTGGAGGAAGGTCGCCTTGAAGCGCCAGATGGATTCGGGGAAAGCCGTGGGGAGTTGCCCGGCTTCGGTGGCGGCGGCGGCGAATTTCTTGGCATGGAATAGCGCCAGAGCCTTGAGGTAACGCACTTCGTCGGCCTTGGGATCCTTGGCCGCGATGAGTTTGTCGGCCATGACCCCGGCCTGCTCGTAGCGCTCGGCACGCATCTCCGCGCGCAACGGGTCCAGCGAGGCGGTCTCGGCGGCGCGCGATCCAACGGCCAGGCCGAGGACGCTGGCGAATGCGATGGCCCAGTAGCGAAGCGAGTGGAGCGGGAGAAGTGGCTGGGGGTTCATGGTGGGGATACTTGGAGAGGGTGAAAGGCGATCAACTCTATTGTAGCGACACGGAGCGCGCCGCTTACTTAGGCTCGTCGCCCATTTTAACAAAACCAGTGGGGGCCGTTTTGTCGCCAATGTCAATGTCGGAGCGCTCGATTAACTGCGAATTCACCCTGGCTGCGGAGCCGCAGGCGGTTTTTTCTTCGGATTGGATTTGACGGCGTCCCTGCCTCGGGGTCACGATCTTTGGCGAATCATGGGTTAGCAGACGGACCTGCTAGGAAATTCTAACGACAGACGAACGGAGTTTGATATGAAACGCAATGATATCCCGGTTTGGGTGCTTATTCTGATGGTTTTCACCGTGGCAATACCCGGCGGTGTTGATGCTGCAATACGCCCGGTTCGCGCGGCGGCGGATACCCGCGCCGCCGGCCTGCTGGAGAAACGCTGGCTGTTCATCTGGCAGGACATGAAGGATCCAAAGCAAGTCGAGCGCATGATCGAGAGGTTTCCCCGCGCCAAGGCCGCAGGCTACAACGGGGTGGCTTTCCCGTGTGATTTGGTCGAATCAAAGGCGGCGGAGCTGCGGCAGGCGGCGAAGCGCGACGGGCTTGACCTCATCGCCATTGTCATGGGCGGTTCACACGACCGCAACTACGTCGAAGGCTTGTCAGTGAAGGATGCGCTGTTTGTGGTTCACGGCGGCAAGGCCACCTTGGTTGCCGACAATCCGACCCGCGTCTTGAACGCTGATTTTGAGGCATCTGCAGGCAACCACTGCAAGAACTGGTCATTCCAGGACGATGAGGGGGTGACCTCCTTTGTCGATCACGAGGTGAAACATGGCGGCGCGGCATCGCTGCGGATGGAGAATATCGGCAAGAACCCGGCCCGCCACTGCCGCATCATGCAGCAGATCAAGTTGCAGCCGCAGCGTCAGTATCGCATCTCATTTTGGCTGAAATCACAGGGTCTCGCGCCGGCCGATGCCGAGGTGAAGGTTCTGAAGACCGATGGGGTGGGCTCGCTCAGTTTCCAGGCCGTCCACGTCGATCCGACGCAGGATTGGAAGCACTATGATATCACATTCAACAGTTTGGACAGCAGCACCGCCAACCTCTATCTTGGATCTTGGAATGGCAAGGACGGGAAAATGTGGTGGGATGACCTCACTGTGGATGAGATCGGCCTGGTCAATGTGCTGCGCCGGCCGGGCTGCCCGGTGGCGGTCCGGAGTGAGAGTGGCAGCGCTTACGAGGAAGGTCGCGATTTTGCCAGAATTGTCGATCCGCTGTTGAATCCATGGCAGGCCTATCATGAGCAGCCGGCGATCAAGCTGGCCCCTGCCACGCGCATCAAGGATGGGGACCGGCTGCGGGTCAGTTACTATCATCCCATCATTGTTTATGAGGACCGGATCACCAGTTGCCTCAGCGAGCCGCAGATTTTCACCGAGTGGGAGGCGGACGTGAAGCGAATCAATGAGCTCATTCATCCGGCCGCATTCCTGATGTCGCACGACGAGTTGAGGGTGGTGAACCAATGCGCGCTGTGCCAGAGCAAGAAAATGACACCGGGAGAACTGCTGGCCGGGAATGTGCGTCAAGCGGCACAGATCATTCGCGGGATCCGGCCGGATGCGGGCATCTGGGTCTGGAGTGATATGTTTGACCCGCTGCATAATGCGGTGGATCATTTTTACGCGGTGAATGGCCCGCTCACGGGCTCATGGAAGGGCTTGGACAAGGATGTGGGAATCGTCAATTGGTATGGGTCACTGCAGGGCAAAAACTGCAGGTTCTTCGCCGACCTCGGCCTCAAACAGATTCTATCCGGCTATTACGACGGCGATGAGGAGGGCTCGGCCATCACCTCCTGGCGCAACAACACCAAGGACGTGCCGGGAATTGTTGGAGCAATGTACACCACCTGGCAGGACAAGTATGAAGCGATGGACGTCTGGGCCAAGCGGGCCTGGGGCGCTTCACCCTGAGCAGGGTGAGACGTTGCGGGCCATTTGCAAGACAGGCCCGGCAGTAGCGACAAGTTGAGAGGGGCATGGCTGAACTGGCAGCATTGCGTGGCTCGCCCGTGCCGTGGGATCGTCGCTCACGCCCGGGCCGCCGCCTGCAATTGGCCGCAACCGGCGGCGACGTCGATGCCGCGGCGCTGGCGGAAGGTGCAGGGGAAGCCGGCCGCCTGCAGGATGCGTTGGAATGCGTGACCCGCGGTGCTGGGTGTGCCGCCGAAGCCGCTGGTTGGATTGAGCGGGATGAGGTTGATGTGTGCATCGATGCCACGCAGCAACTCCGCGAGCCGGGCCGCCGTGTCCGGCGAATCGTTGTGGCCCGCTATCAGGGTCCATTCAAAAAAGATGCGTTTGCCGGTCGTCGCGCCGTAGCTCCGGCAGGCAGCGATGAGTTCGGCCAGATTCCATTTGCCGCTGACCGGCACCAGGGCCGAGCGTTCGGCTTCGGTCGAGCCATGCAAGCTCACGGCGAGGCGGTACGGGCGGGCTTCCGCTGCCAGGCGCAGGATGCCGGGCACGACGCCGACGGTGCTGATAGAGATTTTGGATGGGCCGATATTGATACCGCGCACGTTGGAGATGGCGTCGAGCGCCTGCATCACTGCGTCATAGTTATGCAACGGTTCGCCCATGCCCATGAGCACGAGGTTGCGCAGGCGGTGTTGTGGGTGGGTGGCCAGCAAGACCCGGCGGGCGTGCAGTACTTGGGCGATGATTTCGCCGGGGCGCAGGTGGCGCCCGAAACCCATCTGGCCGGTGGCACAGAACACACAGCCCATCGCGCAGCCCACTTGCGTGCTGACGCAGGCGGTGTGGCGGTAGTCATATCCCATCAGCACCGTTTCGACGCTGTGGCCGTCGCGCAGGCGCAGCAGGAACTTACGGGTCAGCCCGTCGCTGCTGTGGGATTCCTGCACGACCTCCGGGGCGTCCAGGAAAAACCCCTTGCCTTGGCCCACGCTGTTGGCAAGCCAGCGCTGGAGCGGCGGGGAGAGGTTGTCGCGCGCCGCCGGATTCAACTCGCCATGAAAGTGCAGGACTCGCCACAGCGCCTTGGCATGGTGCGTGGAAACACCGCCGGCACACAGCTCGCGCTCCATTTCGGCGAACGAAAGGTCGTGCAGGGAACGTTGGGGCGGCTGGTTCATGACGGCGGGGGCGGTCGCCTGAGTCCAAATGGGGATTGGATCAGGCTGTCGCGGCGCAGTCTTACCACCGATTTGACGATTTGAAAGGACTTCGCGGCGAATGTGCTGCCGGCCCAAATTGCCATTTCGGGATAATTGGACTTTCCCGCGGCGTGGTGGCGGCCTTTACTCTCGATGCCGCGGGCGCTGGCCCGCCACTCCTCGCCCCCCCTTCCATGCAGCACAACGACTCGATCCTGGTTACCGGCGCCGCCGGCATGATTGGCAGCGCCCTGGTCTGGGCGCTCAACCGCCAGGGCTGCCACAACCTCATTCTCACAGACCGCCTCGGCTGCGACGACAAGTGGCGCAACTTGGTGCCGCTGCGTTTCGCGGACTATCTGGATGCCGACCAGCTGTGGGACCAACTCGACACCCCGGCCCTCGCCTCCGTGCGCTGGGTTTTCCACCTTGGCGCCTGCTCGGCCACCACCGAGAAGGATGCTGGCTATTTGATGGAAAACAATTTCCGCTACACTCGGCGGCTGGCCGAGTGGGCGCTGGCCGGCGGCCGCCGCTTCGTCTATGCCTCCTCGGCCGCCACCTACGGCAACGGCGATGCCGGCATGGACGACGGCCAGGACCACCTCTCCGCCTATCGTCCGCTCAACATGTATGGCTACTCGAAACACCTTTTCGATCAGCATGCCCAGCAGCGCGGCTGGTTCGACCGCATCGTCGGCCTGAAGTATTTCAACATTTTCGGTCCCAACGAGGATCACAAGGGCGACATGCGCAGCGTCGTCCACAAAGCCTGCGGGCAGATTCGCCAAACCGGCAAGGTCAGTTTGTTCCGCAGTCATCATCCGGAATTTCGCGATGGCGAACAGCGGCGGGATTTCCTCTACGTCAAGGACGCCGTGGCGATGACATTGCATTTGGCGAAAAACCCGGCCGCCGCCGGCATCTATAACATCGGCTCCGGCGTCGCCGCCACCTGGATCGACCTGGTGACACCGATTTTCAGCGCTCTCGGGCTGCCGCCTGACATTGATTTTGTCGACATGCCCGAGGTGTTGCGCGGCAAGTACCAGTACCACACCTGCGCCAACACCGGCCGCTTGGTGGAGGCGGGCTGGAACGCGCCCGGCCACTCGCTTGCCGCTGCGGTGCGGGACTACGTCACCCACTATCTGGTCCCGGACCGCCGGCTCGGCGATATCCAAGAACCCATGACGCCATGACCCATCCCTCGTTTGAAACTTCACTGGCGGAATTGCGGGACGTGCTTGACGCTTGTCGCGCGTTGGCACCGGCCGTCGAGTCCGCCGGGCGGGCGATCATCGGCAGCATCCAAAGCGGCGGCAAGCTGCTCACCTGCGGCAACGGAGGCAGCGCGGCTGACGCCCTGCACCTCGCCGAAGAACTCGTCGGGCGCTACCGCGTCGAGCGCCGCGCCTTGCCCGGCTTGTGCCTCAATGCGGATCCCACGGCCATCACCTGCATCTGCAATGACTACGGCTACGAGCAGGTGTTCGCCCGCGGGGTGGAAGCCCTCGGGCGACGTGGCGACGTCCTCGTCGGCTTCACCACCAGCGGCAACAGCGCCAACGTCATCGCCGCTTTCCATGCCGCCGCCAAACTCGGCGTCACCACCGTCCTCCTCGCAGGCCGCGATGGCGGCTTGGCCCGCGGCCTCTGCCACCACGAAATCATCGTCCCGTCGCATAACACGGCCCGCATCCAGGAAGTCCACACCCTCGTGTTGCATCAGTGGCTCGAAGCCATCGATGCCACCGATTGGCCGGAACTGCTGCCATGAGCCGCCCCTGCCCGCTGCCACCCCGGCGACCCGCGCACTCCCCGTTGCGCCGACACTGGGCGCTCGACGACGATTTGGTTTTCCTCAACCACGGCTCGTTCGGTGCCTGCACCAGGCATGTCCTCGCGCTCCAAGCCGCGCTGCGCAGCGAAATGGAGGCCTCGCCCGTGCAGTTCCTCTGGCGGCACTACGAATCCCGCCTGCAGCCCGTGCGCGTGGCGCTGGCGGCTTTCGTCGGGGCCAGGCAGCGCGACGTGGTCTTCGTCACCAATGCGACCACTGCCGTCAATGCCGTGGTCCGCTCGTGGAAACTGCGCCGCGGTGACGAGGTTCTAACCACCAACCTCGACTACAACGCGTGTCGCAATGTTCTAGCCGAGTGTGCGGGGCGGGCGGGAGCCAAGGTGGTGGTCGCGCAAATCCCCTTTCCGATCGGCACGCCGGAGGAGGCGCTTGAGGCCATTTTGCGCGCCGTCACGCCGCGCACGAGATATGCCATGATCGACCATGTGACCAGCGGTAGTGCGCTGGTCCTGCCGATTGCGCGGATCCTCCGCGAGCTCGAGGCGCGCGGCATCGAGACGCTGGTCGACGGTGCCCACGCGCCGGGCATGTTGGCGCTCAACCTCAAGGCCCTGCGGCCTGCCTGGTATTGCGGCAACCTGCACAAGTGGGTCTGCGCGCCCAAAGGTTGCGCATTTCTGTGGGCACGCGAAGATTGCCAGGCAAACCTTCAGCCGGCCGTCATCAGTCACGGCTACAACACGCCCCGCAGCGGGTTTTCCGCGTTCCAAGATCGTTTTGACTGGGCCGGCACCTTCGATCCCAGCGCCTGGTTGTGCGTCGCGGAGGCGATCGACCGCTTGGGCGGGCTGCTCCCCGGCGGCTGGCCGGCGCTGCGGCGGCACAATCACGCACTTGCTCTCGACGCCAGGCGCATGCTGTGCGCCGCGCTTCAGGTGGATGCGCCGTGCCCGGCGGGCATGCTCGGCAGCATGGCCACCGTTCCTCTGCCGCCGCGGTTTCAGGCCGTGGGCTTCAGCGGCAAGGCGGCCCCGGAACAAACCCGTCTATATGATGATTTCCGGATCGAGGTGCCGTTTGTCAGTGTCGGCGGGTTGCGCTGTTTCCGCGTGTCCGCCCATCTGCACAATCAAATCGAGGAATATGCGTTTCTAGCAGCGGCCATCGCGAGCCTGTGACGTCCTGGCCCTGATGTCCTCGCGGGACTGGGGTCAAATCCCGAGCCGGTCTTCGAGCGTGGCCAAGGTGTCCTCGTCAAGCACGGGGCGGGCGGTTTTCTGCCAATGCTCGGGCGGTTCCGGCAGTTGGATCCAACTCCGGCAGCCACCAAAGCGGGCCTCGTAGGGGAATTCCCAAGGGCTGGCCAGTTCCACCACCCGCACCAAGGCAAGGTGGATGCTGCCCGACGCCATGCCTTTGCCTTCCCAATCGAAGCGGTCGCGCACGGTTGGCTCGGAGTAGATGTGAAACGGCTCGAGTGCCGTAAGCTTGTCCCAATCGGTCAGGGTGATCGCCCACAGCGCCTCAGCGTGATGGGTGATGCGGATGGGATCTCCCACCTGCCACTCCGGCAGCGGGGTGACGGCACCTTCCCGCACCTGGTTGCCTTGGACGTGGAAACGCGTGGGAAACAGGAAAAACGACTTGTGGGCAAAGGAAAATCCCTGCCGCCCCTCGTGAATGCCGCCTTTGCGCAGGAGGATGGCCTGGCGGCCGCTGGCGAGCGCATCGCAGACGACCTGCCATTCTTTGAAACCGATAATTTCGTGCATGAGATTAGAAGATTAGGAGACAGAAGATTTCTGAGCTCCCAGACAGAAGACAAGAGCAAGAAGGGCTTCGCACGGACAAACGGCTCTTCATTCCCTTGTCTTGTAGCGCAGCGATCTTGCGTCTTGGAGCGCAGCGATCTTCTGTCTTCAAGTCAGATCGCTGGCCGTGACGGACGTTTGCTCGCGGGATCCGAGGAGGCGGGCCTGGCGCACCACCTGGGTCGAGCTGGCATCAAAGCGGTAGCTGTGGCAATTGGGACAAATATCCGTGCCGCCACCCACGATCGAGTTGCAGCCTTCACAAACTTTGTAGGCGGCTGGATTGGCGGCAATCTTGGCGGCGGCTTCGGCCCGCGAACTCAGTGGCTTGGAGGCTGGCATGGCAGGATGAAAAAAGCGGTACCGGTGGCCGGTCCGCCTGTTTCGTTGCAGCGGCTGGTCCAGAACTCAGGCCAGAGTGGCCAAGGCCTTGGCCGTCTTGCTCTTGAGGTTGGCGGCTTTGTTTGGATGGATCAAATTGCGCTTCGCGGCCTTGTCCACTGCAGACGCATACGTGCTGGCGGCGGTGTTGGCTGCGGTTGGATCGCCCGCGGCGACGGCGGCGAGGGTCTTCCGGCGCAGCGTCTTCATGCGGGTTTTTTCGGAGCGGTTGCGCTCGGTGCGGACTTCAGTTTGACGGACGCGCTTGAGGGCGGATTTCGTATTGGCCATGGTATTGGGGGAGAGTTTGCCGGACGACGGAACGGCGGGCGGCGAACCGTAAAGACTCGTGCCAAGCTGTCAAGCTCGGGTTTGAGGATTTTTCAGGAACGGCGTTTCGGGCGCGCTGCTCCTTGCTGGGGCGGCACCGGGTTGGGGGTTGCGCCGGATGGTGGATTGCCGGCTTGGGCGGTGGCGTCGGCCAGGGCGGGACCCCCGGTTTGGACAGAAGTCAGGGAATTGGAGATGACAAACACATCGGCACCGACGCCGACGTGATTGTAGAGATCGATCACGTCGCGGCCGCTCATGCGGATGCAACCGTATGAGGCGGGCGTGCCGAGACAACGCTCTTCGGCGGTGCCGTGGATGTAGATGCAGCGGGCGAATGCGTGGCGATTACCCGGCTCGGTGCCGCGCAGCCAGAGGATGCGGCTGACGATGGGATCGCGTCCGGGGGCGTCGGGCTGGATGACCTCGCCGGTGGGCCTGCGCTGTTTGAAAACGGCTCCGGCCGGCGCGTTGTCGCCAATCTTCCGGCTGACCTCCATGCGGCCCAGCGGCGTGCAATTGCTGCCAGTGCGGTCGCCGATGCCAAACTTGGAAGTGGAAATCTTGTACGATTTAACCGGTTTTCCATCGTGCACCAGCAGCAAGCGCTGGTCGCGCACGCTGACAATCATTTTGTGGTTGGTATCGCTGTAGGCACTGCCACAGCTCGATAAAGCCAGCGCCGCGAGCAATCCGCCGCCGGCAAGCAGCAGCAGATGCAGCGAGCTCCCGGGGCGGGACGCGGGGTCAGGGCTGGTCGCGGAACGTGACTTCACTGGAGATGGGGGGCGCGCCGGCGGGAAGCATGCGGGCGAGGGAGGAGAGCGAGGTGTAGAAGAAGCCGACGGGAAATGGCAGCAGCAGGATGGCCGACGACCAGCGCCCCTGCATCACGGCCTCGACAACCACAAACAAAAAGAAAAACGCAAACAACAGCTCCACGAATGGGGTTAGGGTCTTCATGGCTTTGTAGCTGCTCTTTCTCCAATCCTGCCGCTTGGCCTGGCCGATGCCGTACTTGGGGGTGCGGACGAATGCGGACTCGTGGTTGCAGAGTGCCTCGATGACGGCCTTGGCATTGCTGATGGACATGCCTATCCCCAGCGCCAGCAGCAATGGCAGGTAGGGGATTTCCTTCCACCATGAGCCGGGTCGCAACGCCTTTTGCGATACCAGATAGAAAAGCACCACCGACACCGACGAGAAAAAGAAAATCGGCACGTTGACAATATAGTACCCGTATTTGCCGAAGTCCGGCTGGCAGTGCTGGTTCGGATAAATCAGGAAGCACAGGCAAATGAGCATCAGGTAGGCAAAATTGGAGGTCAGGTGCGCGGTGGCCTCCATTTTGATGAACAGCGGCACATCGGCCCTCCAGATGGCGGGGAGAACCTTTTTGCACACTTGGATCGAGCCCTTGGTCCAGCGGTGCTGCTGGCTCTTGAAGCCGTCCATGTCGACCGGCAATTCGGCCGGGGTTTCCACGTCATTGAGGAAAATGAAGCGCCAGCCTTTGAGCTGGGCGCGGTAGCTGAGGTCCATGTCCTCGGTCAGCGTGTCGTGCTCCCAGCCTCCGGCATCGGTGATGCAGGATTTGCGCCAGATGCCGCCGGTGCCATTGAAGGTGAAAAAGCGTCCCGAGCGGTTGCGCGCGGTTTGCTCCAGCTCGAGGTGGCCGTCGAGGAACATCGCCTGGATCCGGGTGAGCACGTTGTAGGTCCGGTTCAGGTGGCCCCAGCGGGTCTGGATCAAGCCAATGCGCTCGTCGGTGAAATAGTGGACGGTCTTCTGCAGCAGGTCCGGATTGGGAACAAAATCGGCATCAAGAATGAGCAGGTACTCGCCCTTGGCGGTCTTGGTGCCGTTTTCCAACGCGCCGGCCTTGTAGCCGGTGCGGTCGCTGCGGTGGATGTGCTCGGCATCGAAGCCGCGCGCCTTGAGCCGTGCAATGCCTTGGCGGCAGATCTCCACCGTTTGGTCGGTGGAATCATCCAACAATTGGATCTGCATCTTGTCCTGTGGGTAGTCGAGCGCGGCGACCGAGTCGAGCAAGCGGTCCACAACGTGCATCTCATTGAAAACAGGCAGCTGGATCGTGACCAGTGGCAGTTCGGTGAAATGCCTGAGCGGATGCGGGCGCTTGCGGGCGTGCTTCAGGTACAGGAAAACAATGGTCAGCCGATGCGAGCCGTAGCCAGCCAGCCCGATCAAAACCATGATGTAGCAGAAATACCAAAGCGGAGAGGACCAGTCCATGAAAGTGTGGGAAATGAGTGAATGCAGCGAACGAGGCGACGTCTGTGGCTTGGGTGCTACACACGGTACCCAAACTGAAATGGGCCGGGTGATGTGATTGAAGTTACAGGTCGGACCGCCGAGGAGAGCGGAAACGCGGAGGGTAGTCAAGTGCGGATTTTCCCCGTCAGCGCGGATTTTCCGCGGGATGGTGGGCATCAAGTTCCAGCGAAAAACCCGCAGCCGGGGGCATCTTGCACTTGTCAACAACATAATGACTGGCATTATGTTGAGCTTCCAACAAGGCTCCAACCATGATTTGTCTCATCGGCGGCCTGCGCAAAGCGGGTTGACCAAGCCTTGGTGGGCG
>CAIVSK010000049.1 GCA_903908495.1 Akkermansiaceae bacterium | reverse complement strand
CTCCCGTCTCCCCGGCCCGGGGCGAGGCGGGGGGAATGGTTTGTTTGGCCCTCCTTCGTATCCTGATCGGTCAGCAGATGTGGTTCGGTTATGCGCGCAAATCCCCAGGTACTGCGTTAGCGAAGATCGTCTTTGCCCCGCTGAAGAGGACTTCGAATCGGCTTTGTGAGCCATGTCCAACGCGTTGTCAGAGCGTGCGGAAGAAAACGCCTACAGCCGCATCCGAGACTCATCTTTTTTAGAAAATGAGCTTTTGGATGCGGCTTCAGATTAACGCCAACCCGCGATTGAGCACCATTGCGGATCCGCCTGAACTCGCGTGAACCACGCGAAAAGTGGCACAGAAGTGGCACAGTTCGCAGAAAATGGCATCTACCAGTACGCCTCTTTGTATTTGTAATACATTGAAAATCAACTGGTAGCAGAGGGCGGATTTGAACCGCCGACCAAAGGCTTATGAGTCCTCTGCTCTACCACTGAGCTACTCTGCCGAGTTCTGCGTGGCGGTCGGGCCGCTCACGGGAGGCGAGTCGATAACGCTCAGCGGGTGCTTTGTCCAACCCAATTTTGCCAAAATCGTGGATTTCGGCCAGATTCCTGCTTTTTCCACCGCCCGGCTTCAATCGCGGGCGAGGCGGCGGATTTTGCTTTTCCACGGGCCGTGGGGCGGCCATCGTCCGGCGTGACTTCGGACCCTCCCATTCTCGTGCGCAACGACCCGTGGCTGACACCCTATCAGGGAGCCATCGGCCAGCGCAGCGAGCGTTTCAACGAGGCGCTGGCTGCGCTCGGGCCGGGAGCTGGCGCGCTGGCTGCCTATGCCAACGGCCACAAGTTCATGGGCATCCACCTCAATGCGATGGCCGGCCAGTGGACGGTCCGCGAATGGGCACCGGCGGCACGTGCGGTGTCGCTCATCGGGGATTTCAACGGCTGGAACCGCGAAAGCCACCCGCTCAGCGCGGCGGACAACGGGATCTGGCAACTCCATCTGCCCGCCGCCAGCCTCGACCACGGCCAACAGGTGAAACTCCACGTGGTGGGGGCCGACGGGTCTCGCCGCGACCGCATCCCCGCCTGCATCCGCCGCGCGGTGCAGGACCCTAACAGCCATGACTACGCCGGCCAGATCTGGCAACCGCCGCAGCCCTTCAAGTGGCAACACACGTTTGATCCGGCCAGCCTCGGCAGCCCGCTGATCTACGAGGCCCACGTCGGCATGGCGGGCGAGGAGCTGCGGGTACACACCTACCGCGAGTTTGCCGAAGCGATCCTGCCGCGCATCGCCCGCGCCGGCTATAACACGGTGCAACTCATGGCGGTGCAGGAACACCCGTATTATGGCTCGTTCGGCTACCATGTGTCGTCGTTCTTCGCGCCCTGCTCGCGCTTCGGCACCCCGGAGGATTTGAAGTATCTGATTGATACCGCCCACGGCCTGGGGTTGGCCGTATTGCTGGACGTGGTGCACTCGCATGCGGTCAAAAACATCAGCGAGGGACTCAATGATTTCGATGGCTCGGGCAACCAGTATTTCCATGCCGGCCCCCGCGGCGAACATCCGGGATGGGATTCCAAGTGCTTCGACTACGGCCGGCCGGAAGTGCGCCAGTTCCTCCTGTCCAACCTGCGTTACTGGCTGGAGGAGTTCCGCTTCGACGGCTTCCGCTTCGACGGGGTCACCTCGATGCTCTATCATTCGCACGGCACCAAGGCATTCGGCAGTTATGACGACTATTTCGGTGCGGACGCCGATGCCGACGCGATTCTCTATCTACAACTCGCATCCAAGTTGGTCGCCACCTTCAAACCCGGTGCGCTCATTATCGCCGAAGACATGTCCGGCATGCCGGGGCTGTGCCGGCCCCACGCCGAGGGCGGCATGGGCTTCACCCACCGCCTCGCCATGGGCATCCCGGACTATTGGATCAAACTGCTCAAGCACAGCCGCGACGAGGATTGGAATCTCGATGAATTGTGGAACGTGCTGACCAACCGCCGCTTCGGCGAGGCGACCATCGCCTATGCCGAAAGCCACGACCAGGCGCTGGTCGGCGACAAGACGCTTGCCTTCCGGCTGATGGACAAGGAGATGTATGACCACATGGGCAAGGACGATGCCAACCCGGTCGTCGAGCGCGGCATCGCCTTGCACAAGCTCATCCGCCTCACCACGCTGGCGCTCGGCGGCGAGGCATGGCTCAGCTTCATGGGCAATGAATTCGGCCATCCCGAGTGGCTCGATTTCCCCCGCGAGGGCAACGGCTGGTCCTATCACTACTGCCGCCGCCAGTGGTCGCTGGTGGACAATTCCAAACTCAAATACCAGTGGCTCGCCGCCTTCGACCAGTCCCTCATGCGCCTGGTCCGCGACCACCAACTGCTGGCCGCGCCGCCCGCCCGCTTGTTAGCCATCGACCACGAGCGCAAAATCCTCTGCGCCGAGCGCGCCAACCTGATCTTCGTGCTCAACTTCTCGGTGGGCAACTCGGCGTTCGGCCACCCGCTGCAGGTGGAGGGCAGCGCGCCCCGCCACATCGCGTTAGATACCGACGCGGCGGCCTTCGGCGGCCACGGACGGGTGGATCCAAGCATCGATTATCCGGTCACCGCGGCAGGCATCATGAACCTCTACACGCCGTCGCGGACCGGCCTGGTGTTTGCCCCAACAGCATCCTGACGCACGCGTGAAACGGTACTTCCTGAGGCGACTGCTGTTGATCCCGCCAACCCTGCTTGGCATCACACTGCTGGTCTTCACCATCACCCGCTTCGTGCCGGGCGGCCCGGGCGAGCGGATGCTGCAACAGGCGGCGCGCGGCGCCGACCAGGGAGGCAAACGCTCGACGGCGACGCAAACCCAGGGCGGCATGAGCGAAGAGCAACTCGAAGAGGTCGAAGAACAGTTCGGCCTGGACAAGAATATTCTAACCGGTTACGCGCAGTGGCTCGGCCTCCTGCCCAAGGAAACCAACATCTCCAAGGCCGAATTCGGCGCGCTGGACGATGAATCCATCGGTGGTGGCATCGACCCCGACAACACCGCCATCATCGTGCTGCGCGGCGATGGCCGGATGGCCCATGTGACGCGCAAGGACGGAGTGGTTGCTACCGCGGTGTTTGCCAAGTCCGGCGCGCCCCTCGCCAGCGAGGGCTGGAAAGTCCGTTACGAAACGGAGACCAGCCGCCAGCAAAGATATCGCAAGCGCAACTCCGGCAGCGACGAAGCGCCGACGTATGCACCCCGCGCGCTGGTCTATCAAACCCGCTTTACCGGTTTACTGCAAGGCAATCTGGGCCGTTCCACTTCCTACAACGAAGCGGTCGGCAGCATGATCCTGGCGCGCATGCCCATTGCGGTGTACTTCGGTCTGCTCACCGCGTTGCTGACCTATGCGGTGTGCCTGCCTCTGGGCGTGCTCAAAGCCTTGAAACACCGCACCTTCATCGACACCGCCAGTTCGGTGCTCATTTTCCTCGGCTATTCCATCCCCGGATTCGCGTTGGGGGCGATCCTGCTGGTGTATTTCGGCGCGCGGCTGCACTGGTTTCCTTTGTTCGGCTTGACCGGCCCGGATTTCGACCAACTCGATGCCTGGGCGAAGCTGAAGGATCTGGCCCATCACACGGTGTTGCCGTTGACGTGTTATGCGATCGGCTCGTTCGCGATGCTGACGATGATGACCAAGAACAATCTGATGGACAATCTGGCGGCCGACTACGTCCGCACGGCGGTGGCCAAGGGAGTGAGTTTCAAGCGGGCGGTATTTGGCCACGCCTTTCGCAACTCGATGATACCGGTGGCCACCAGCCTGGGCAGCCTGCTGGAGATTTTCATCGGCGGCTCGTTGTTGGTGGAAACTGTGTTCGATATCCAGGGCTTCGGCCTGTTGCAGTACCAGGCGATGATCGCTCGCGACGTGCCCGTCATCATGGGCACCCTGGTCATCGAGGCATTTCTCATGCTGCTAGGCCATGTGGTTTCAGACATCATCGTGGCGATGGTGGACCCGCGCATCAAATTTGAATAACCATGCGAATCCCCGGCCTCATTCTCACCGCGCTCGGCGCACTCGCCGCCACCGGCGAACTGCTCGGGCTCGACTTCCCCACCGCGCGCTGGTTCTTCGCAACCAGCCACGATGTGCCGTGGCTGCACTGCCATCTATCCAACGGCAGGGAACTCCCGTGGTTCGGCTGGCTGAGCACCGCGCTTTTGCTCGCCGGCGGCCTGTGGCTGGTGCTGCGCTCGTGGCTGGGCGGGCCGCGCAATCCGGTGACCGCACAACGCATCCGCCGCTTCCGCGCGATCAAGCGCGGGTATTTCTCGCTCATCATCCTGTTATGCCTCGGGGGCCTCGCCGGGCTCGATCAAGTCGTGGTCGGCAAGCGGGCGCTGGCCGTCAAGTATGAGGGCAAGTGGAGTTTTCCGGCGTTTCTGCCCGGCACGGTGAAAAATGCCGACTACGGAATGGGCGGCGAACTGGCCGAGGCCCCGGCCGACTTTCGCGAACTCAAACGCCGCCTCGAGGCGAGCGGCAGCGGGCGGGTGATCCTGCCACCGATTCCCTACGACCCGACCGGCGACACCCTGCCGGCGCGCTCGAAGGGGTTGGTCCAGCGCGATGGGGTTTACTATGAAGCCGGCGGGTCCAGCCCGTTCTCCGGGATGGCCGCTACCTATCATGATGTCGAAAAATCCCTCATCCACGTCCGCTATTCCATGCGCAACGGCTTGCGCTCCGGCCCGGTCGATGGCTACGATCCGGATGGCAGCGCGGTGTACAGCGGCGACTACAAGTATGGCGAACTGGTCAGCGAGCGCTTCAACGGCACCGGGACCAAGGCACAGTTTCTCGCGCTGCCGGGCAGCGCGCTGCGAGCGGTCAAGTACCACCCCGCGCCACCGATGCCGGAGGCCGGCAACTGGCTGGGAACCACCTCCCAAGGCTACGATGTGCTCGCCTATCTCTACGGCGGCCTGCAGGTCAACTTCAAGGCGGCCCTGATCTATCTGCCGATCATCTATCTCATCGGCATATCCGTCGGCATGATGATGGGATTTTTCGGCGGCTGGTTCGACCTCGTCATCCAGCGCCTCATCGAGATTTTTTCCAACATGCCGTTCCTGTTTGTGGTCATTATTTTCTCCCGCATGGTGCCGGAGCGCTACAAGGGGCTGCCGGTGATTCTAACCATACTGATTGTTTTCGGCTGGATGGGCATGACTTTCCTGATGCGCACCGCCGCCTACCGCGACCGGGAGCGCGATTACATTGCCGCGGCGCGGGTATTGGGTGCCGGCACGCCGCGCATCCTGTTCCTGCACCTGCTGCCTAACACGGTGGCGATTCTCGTCACGCTGGTGCCCTTCACCCTGTCCGGACTCATTTTCTCGCTGACCTCGCTGGATTACCTCGGCTTCGGCCTGCCGCCCGAATCGGCCACCTGGGGCCGCCTCCTCAATGATGGCCTCGCCAACCTCTCCGCGCCCTGGCTGGTGACGTCCACCTTCGTCGTGCTGGTCGGCCTGCTAGTTCTCATCACGTTTGTGGGCGAGGCGGTGCGCGAAGCGATCGATCCGAAAAAATTCACTTACTACCGCTGATGCGCCGCCCCCCTGCAATCCTAGGATCCCTTGTTGCCGGCCTGCTCGTGCTGGCCAGCGGCGGCTGCCGCCGCGAGCAGCAAGCCGGCGGCCGCAAATTGGAGTTTGAGGCGTTTGTCCCGACGTACAACCGCTACATCCACGAGTGGCTCATCAAACAGCAAACCGCCTCCAAGGAGGAAGCCACGGCTCTGCAAGAAAAGCTCGCCACCGCCGAAGGCGAAGCCAAAACCGCGCTGGAGGCACGCAGCGCCGGCGTCAACCGCGAGCTGGAAAAATGGAGCTTCCGCCTGGCCCTGGGCGATTTTCTCAAGCTGGCCTCGCCCGCGGACGTGCCGGCGGACCTGGCCTGGAAAACCGGCATGGAGCAACCGGAGATCGGCGATCCGCGCGCCAAGAAGGGCGGCACGCTGCGCCGCTACATTCAGACGTTTCCATCCACCATCAGTTCGTTTGGCGACAACTCCAACAATGATTTCCGCGCCGAACTCTATGACTACATAGACATTCCATTGGTGAATATCCACCCGCAAACCATGGAGTTGATCCCGGGGCTGGCCAACGAATGGGCGCTCTCCGCGGATGGGCGCACCACCTACTTCCACATCAATCCCAAGGCCACCTATTCGGACGGAGTGAAGATCTCCGCACGGGATTTCCTGGTGGCCGTCTACCTGCGCGTCTCGGACAACATCTTCAACCCGTATCACAAGCAATACTACCGCGAGGAGATCGCCCAGATCGCGATGTATGACGAGCGCACGCTGTCGGTGTCGCTGCCGGAAACCAAGATCAACGCGCCGATGATCGCCGGCAGCCTTGAGCCGTCGCCGCCACATTTTTACGCGGACTACGGGCCGGATTACAACGAGCGCTACCAGTGGCGTTTTCCGCCGAGCACCGGCGCGTACGAAGTGTTGCCCAAGGACATCGTGAAGGGCGTGTCCATCACCGAGACCCGCGTCAAGGACTGGTGGGCCAAGGATTTGAAATACTACCGCTATCGCTTCAATCCCGACAAATTGGTGCACACCGTGGTCCGCGATGAATCCAAGGCCTTCGAGTTGTTCCGCGCCGGCGAACTGGACACGTTTTACATGAACCATCCGGAAGTGTGGTATGAGAAAAGCGAGATGGAACCGGTCTACAAAGGCTGGATCGAACGCACAACTTTCTACAACCGCTATCCCAACCCGCCGCGCGGCTTTTACATGAACGTGCGAAAACCGCCGCTGGACGATCGCAACGTGCGCATCGGCATCCAATTTTCGCTCAACTGGCAGAAAGTCATCAACGTGCTGTTCCGCGGCGATTACCAACGCCTCAACGCCTTCAACGAAGGCTACGCCATCTATAGCGACCCGTCGATCAAGGCCAGGCCGTACTCGATCGAAGCGGCCCGCGCCGCGTTCCGCGCCGCCGGCTACACCGGCGAGGGGCCGGACGGAATTCTAACAAAGCCGGACGGAACCCGCCTGTCCACCTCGATTTCCTATCCGACCGCGCTGCAGATGTACGACCGGATGTTTGCGATCCTGCGGGAGGACGCCAGGGCCTGCGGACTGGACCTGCGCCTGGACGGCGCGGAAATCACCGTGGACTACAAGAAGACCATGTTGAAGCAATACGACATGTCGTTCGGGAGTTGGGTCATCACGCCGCCGGTGCCGGATTTCTATCAATTCATTCATTCGCTCAACGCGCTGGATGCCAAGGGCAATCCCAAGCCGCAGACCAACAACCTGTTTGTGTGGGGGCGGCCGGACACCGACCGGCTGAGTGAGATCGTGCGTACCGGCCGCAACGTGGAGGAAGTCCGCGATGCCTCATGGAAACTCCAACATATCATGCATGACGAAGGGTTTTTCGCAGCGGCCTACACGGTGGATTTCATCCGCCTCGGGTCGTGGCGCTGGGTGCGCTGGCCGGATTGTGAGACGACCCGCTTCAGCCCGCCGGTGGTGCTCGACCCCCATGAGGTGTTCGTGCTGTGGATCGACGAGGAAATCAAGAAGGAGACCGTGGCCGCCCGTAGCAGCGGCAAGTCATTCGGCGAATGCACCCGTGTGGCGGATGCCTACCGGGCTCAAGCGCCCGCCGCCGCAACACCACCCGCGCCACCTAACAATCCATGAGTCCGCCTGCTGAAATCATCCTGGAGGTGGACAAGCTCATCACCTCGTTTGAAACCGAGCGCGGCATGCTGCGCGCGGTCGACCAGGTGTCGTTTTCAGTGCCACGCGGCAAGACGGTCGGCATCGTGGGCGAGAGCGGCTGCGGCAAGAGCGTCACCGCCATGTCGATCATTCGCCTGCTGCCGCAACCTGCCGGCCGCATCCTTGGTGGCCAGGTGCGCTTTAAAGGCATCGATTTGTTGCGGGCCGACGATGCGGAGATGCAGAGGGTGCGCGGTGGTGACATTGGTGTGATCTTTCAGGAACCGATGACCGCGCTCAATCCGGTGCATCGGATCGGGCGCCAGGTGGCCGAGGTTTTCCGCATCCACAAAAAGCTATCCAAACGCGACGCCTGGGATGCCGCCACCGAAATGTTGCAACGCGTGCGCATCCCGGATCCGGCAACGCGCATGATGGATTATCCGCACCAACTCTCCGGCGGCATGCGCCAGCGCATCGTCATCGCCCTCGCACTGGCCTGCAAGCCGTCGCTGCTGATTGCCGACGAGCCGACCACCGCCCTCGACGTGACCGTCCAGGCGCAGATTCTCGATCTGATGAAACGCCTGCAGGATGAGATCGGCATGTCGATCATTCTCATCACGCACGATCTGGGGGTCATTGCGGAAACCTGCGACGAAGTGGTGGTGATGTATGCCGGGCGGGTGGTCGAGCGCGCCAGTGCCGCGGCCTTGTTCGAGCATCCGCGGCATGCCTACACCCGCGGCTTGCTGGAATCCATCCCGACGCTTGAGACGCCGTCCAAGTCCCTGCTCAAAACCATTCCCGGGATGGTCGCCTCGCTGGCCGATCATGTCCACGGCTGCCGCTTCTGCCAGCGCATGGGCCGCAGCGCCGGTGCATCCAACGAGCGCCCGCAACTCGCCGAAGTCGCCCCCGGCCACTGGGTGGAAACCTGCCCGCTTTGCAGCGGGGAACATTGAACATACTTCTTACTTCTTACTACTTACTACTTACATCAATGTTCAATGTTCAATGTTCGATGTTCGATGTTCAAGCGCCTCTGTTGGACGTCGCCGAGCTGCGCGTGCATTTCCCGGTGCGCGGCGGCCTCATCCCGCAGCACGCCGGCTTCGTTAGAGCCGTCGATGGCGTCTCACTGCACATCCAAGCGGGCGAGACACTCGGGCTGGTGGGCGAGAGCGGATGCGGGAAATCCACTCTCGGCAAGGCGATAGTGCGCCTGCTCAAGCCGACCTCCGGCAGCATCCGGCTGGAGGGAACCGATATCACCGGCCTCAGCCAGCGGGCGCTGCGGCCGCTGCGGCGGGATTTCCAAATGATTTTCCAGGATCCGGCGGAGTCGCTCGACCCGCGCATGAGTGTGCAGGCCATCATCGAGGAACCTTTCATCATCCATGGCTTGGGCGACCGCGCCGAGCGCCGCAAGATGGTGCATGAACTGTTGGACAGGGTCGGCCTGCCTGCCTCAGCCGGCGAGCGCTATTCGTTCGAATTCTCCGGCGGACAGCGCCAGCGCATCGGCATTGCCCGCGCCCTGGCCCTCAAGCCCAAACTCATCGTCTGTGACGAACCGGTCTCCGCGCTGGATGTCTCCGTGCAATCGCAGATCCTCAATCTGTTAGTCGAGTTGCAGCGCGACTTCGGCTTGTCGTATCTATTTATCGCACACGATCTATCAGTTGTCAAGCACGTCAGCGACCGCGTGGCGGTGATGTACCTCGGCAAACTCGTCGAACTCGCCCCTGCCGAAACGATCTACCGCGACCCTCGCCACGCGTACACCAAGGCGCTGCTCTCCGCCATCCCCTCCCCCGACCCCAAGGCCAAGCGCGCGAAAATCCTGCTTGACGGCGACGTGCCCTCACCCATCGATCCGCCGGCAGGCAGTGCTTTCGGACACCGCATGAGCCACCCGCGCTATGCTGAATCGATCGGCGCGGATCTGTCCCTTGGCCAGATAGCCCCCGGCCACTGGGTCGCCGCCGACCCGTGCTGCATATCTAACGACGACTTGGCGGTGCTGCGGCACGGAGCGGGACTTGCCTAAGTCCCGCGGGCATGACCCTGCATTCACTCACGGGCAGGCTACCCGTGCTCCCCTGCCCCCCCCCTGCAAGCCCCCACTTGGGCTTGACAAAGTGGGGCGCACGGCGTTTTTTTCCGGCCAGCCACCCACCCCGCCACCGTCGTCATGATATCGTCCGCACCGCTCCGCATTGGACTGCTTTGCCTGTTGGCAGCGGCAGCCAGCAGCCCGCTGGCCCGCGCGGTGGCCCCGGCGGCCCCCTCCAACTGCGTGGCCACGGCGCTCAGTGCGACAGCCAGCGCGGCGTCGATTGTCCTCAATTGGAATGACAACTCGACGAATGAGACGCAATGGAAGATCCAAGTGAGTATTGGCACCGGGGCCTACAGCGATTTTGCTGCGATCGCATCCACCACCACGGCCACGACAGGCAGTGTGAGTGTGACCTGGAGCGGAGCCAGCCTGAACACCGCGTATCACTTCAAAATCATTGCTTCCAATGGCAGCGAATTTTCCGTGCCGTCCAATATTGCCACCGTGGGCACCTTTGACTTGGGCTCGCCGATCAATCTCAATGTCACGGCGGTGGACCCGTTCAACGTGGCGATGAGCTGGGAGGAAGGCTCCACCGGCGAAACCGGGTTTGCCATCGAGAGGAAGGAAGGCAGCGGCGCGTGGGAGTATCTTGGCACGCTGGGGGCCAATTCCCTGTCGCTCAATCCATCCAATCTGACGTCCCCGCTGGGAACATTTGCTTTTCGCATCCGGGCATACAAAGGCAGCCCGCCCACCACGCCGGATTCGCCGAGTGACGCGAACACCTCGGTGTATTCCAACATTGCCTCCGTCGCCACCGGTGCCTACACGCTGGCGGCGGGCAAAGCCACCGGCAAGCCCGTGATCAATCTGACGTGGCCGGGCGTTCTCAACGCCACCGGTTATCAGATCATTCTCAAGGAAACGGCCGCCACCGCATATAGCATCGTGAGTGAGGTGGCTGCCAATGTCACTACCTATCAGATTTTGGCACCCAGCATCAGTCCCGGCACGAGCTATTCGATTATCGTCCGGCCGTTTGCGGGCACCAGCAGCACTGGCATCATGGGCGAGTCCGGCGTGGCAGCCATCGCCGTGGATGCCTATGCGCTGGCGGCGGCTGCGCTGCCCGGCCAAGCGGCCGTCAACCTTTCGTGGGTGGACCTTCCGAATGAGACCGGCTATGGGATTTACTACAAGGCGGCCGGCGATGCCAGTTACTCATTGCTCCACGAGGTGACGGCCAACGTCACGAGTTATCAAGCGACGGCCCCGCAGATGCAGTCCGCCGGGAGTTATTCATTTATCATTCAAGCCAACAATGGCAACGGTGCCCTCTGCGAGTCCAGCGTCGCCAGCGTCACGCTGGATGGCATCACCAGCAAGAGCGGCGCATCAGGCAGCCCGGGGGATTGGTTTGCCCACACCTTCACCGACAACGTCACCCGCTCTGCGGTGAGTTCACGCACCCTAACCGGCACGCCGGCCACCCTCAGTTTCAACAGCAGCACGGGCGATCTCAGCGGGGTGCTGCCGGCGGCGGGAAATTACACACTCAACTACACCGTCACCTTCCTCGATGGCACCCAACTAACGCAGGCGCTGTGCATCCGGGTTCGGCCCGCAGCCGGAGCACCGCTGGTGGGCAGCCTCATCGCGGCTTGGAGCGGGCTGGCCGGGGCCAGCCGAGACACCCCGCTGGCGGGCACCTTCAGCGCCCCGGAAGCGGACTCGGCGGTGCGGGTGAGCACGACCCTCGGCACCATGGATTGCATTTTGTTTAATACCGCGACGCCGGCAACGGTGGCGAATTTCATGAGTTATGTGGTTGCCGGACAATACACGGACGTGGCGTTTCACCGCAGCATTGCCGGTTTCGTGATCCAGGGGGGCGGCTTCAAGGGGGCTGGCAGCGGCAATCATTTCGCCAGCGTGGTGACCCGCCCGCCGGTGATCAACGAACCGGGCATCGCCAACCAGCGAGGCACCTTGTCGATGGCCAAGACCGGCGGCGATCCAAACAGCGCCACCAGTCAGTTTTTCGTGAGTCTGGGCGACAACACCGCGAATCTCGACTATCAAAACGGCGGTTTCACTGTGTTTGGTCGGGTCGCCGGCAACGGCATGGCTGTGGCCGATGCCATCAGCGGGCTGCCCACCGCCACCTACAACCTGTTGCTCGACGGCAATACCTCGGCCACCCCGTTTGCCGATTTTCCGATGAATGCCGCCAGCCCGCCCGCGTCCATGGACCAGACGCAAGTGGTGAAAATCATCTCGGTCACCCCCATTCCCACCCTCAGTTATAGCATCACCGGCAACACCAACCCGGCCGCCGCCGCGGCGAGCATCATCGGCGGCCAACTCCACCTCACCGGCCTGACCGGAGGCCACACCACCATCACGGTGAGCGCCACAAACCTCGACAACCTCAGCACATCACAGAGCGTGACAGTGACCATCAGCGACTACACCACTTGGGCGGCCAGCGTTACCAACCCGCCCCTGTCGAACACCGCCCCGAACGCCGACCCCGACCACGACGGCCTGGCAAATTTGCTGGAGTATGTGCTGGGCAGCGACCCGCGCGTGCCCAACACGGGCGGCCCGGCACTGAGCGTGAACGGCAGCAACCTCAAATTCACCTTCAAGCGCAAGGACAGTTCGCAAACCTCCGATGTCTCGCTGCGGGTGGAGGTCAGCACCGACATGCTCCATTGGACCAGTGGCTACATCATCGGCGCGGATACCGCCAGCTCGAGCGCCGGCGTCGAGGTGGTGCAGAACGGTGCCGCGGACGACCTCATCACGGTGACCATTCCCAAAGGCACCGACGCACACAAGTTCGTGCGACTCGCGGCCACCACCACCCATGACGCGGCAGTGACCAGCGACACCTACGCCACCTGGGCCGCGCGCACCAGTTTCCCTAACAATCAAAGCGGCCCGGGGCAGGATCCGGATGGCGATTCCCTAACCAACCTGCAGGAGTATGCGTTCATGGGCGATCCGGCGCTTGCCAGCCAGGCACCGCTGCCGGTGGCGGGCAAGACCGGGGTGGCACCGGCCGCGCAATTCCTCACCCTGCGCTTTGCACTGCGCAAATTCACCACGGGACTGAGTTATGTGGTCGAGGCTAGCAATCAACTCGGCGGCACCTGGACGCCGGTGTGGAATTCGGCCGCCGACCCCGGCTTCAGCCAGACCCAAGTGCTGAGTGCTGTGGACCAGTCGGACCGCACACTGGTGACCCTCAAGGACAACGTGGCGCTTGGCACCCAAGCGCGGCGCTTCATGCGGGTGCGGGTGACGCAGGAGTGAGACTTGCTGGCGGCTTCAACGCCGCCGCCTGATGACTAACAATATAACCAAACCCAAGCCGCAACTTGCCGCGGCGGACGTCTCGGGGACCTCCAGCGTATTCCAGGCCAAGCCGTATGATTCACTCTGGATGCCGCTCTGGGTGAGGTCGTAGACGGTGCCGTCGAAGCGCACGCGCAGGCCGTATTCACCGGCGGCGAGGGAATCGAAGCGGAGGCACTCGGAGTTGTTATAGAGGGAGGCGGAGCGGCCCACCAAGGTGGTGAAGACCCCGGCCTTGAGTTGCCAGAGTTCGAGGTCGAGATCGGAGAAACCGAGATCCACGCCTTGGTTTGTCAGGGCATCAAACCCCCGCACACTGAACCAATTGAGCGCGATGGAAATGCCGAAGTCCTGGGTGAAGGGCACGGCAAACTGATAGTCATTGGTTGCCGCACGCAGGTTGACGGTGCCGGCATCCCAGCCGGCCGGGGCGATACTGCCGCCGCCGGTGCCGGGCACATCGGTGGTGCCGAAGTAATAGACGGTGGCGGCGGTGCTGAGGTTCAAGGCGCCGGCCCCGGTGGCGGGGTCGAGCCCCTGGGTGGTGACGCTGGCCCCGTTGATGAGCGTCTGGCCGTTGTTCCAACCGGCGGTTTTCTGCGCGCTGGCCATGAGCACGGATTTGACCACGCGGGTATCGGAAGCCATCGGATTGCCGCTCAACAGTGTGTGGGCAGCATCCTTGAGCAAAGCGATGCCGCCGGCAACAATGGGCGCCGAATAACTGGTGCCGTCCATGTTGGTGAAATACAGGCCGGTGGGCGAGGGCGTCTGGGTGATGCCCGGCAGCGCCGCTCCTAACGAGCCTGTGTTCCCCAGATAGGCCGCCAAAAACAACAACTCGCCAGGGGCTGCCAGATCCACCGCCGAGCGCACCCCGCTGAGGGTGACGCCGGTGGCGGGATTGTAGAAATCCACCAAGCCGTGGGAACTGAACGCCGAGGGTTGCAAGAAGTCGGCCCCGCCGAGCGAACCCACCGCGATGCCATTGTAACAGGCCCCCGGCGCGGAGACCGGATCGGTGCCGCTATTGCCGGCCGATGCCACAAAGGCGACCGTGGGATTTTGGCGGGCCAGGCCATCGATGGCCAGAATTTCCGGCGCGCTGGCGGTGGGGTCTGCCATTCCCCAACTGCTGTTGATGACGTCCGCGCGGGTGGCTCCCACCCCGCTGAACAAGGCCTTGAACGGCGTAATGACCGACTCGGTGGTGGTTTCAAACGCTCCCAGGTCGCTGGTGGAAAAACCGGTGGCGACCCCGGCGGATATCACGCTGGCCATGGGTGCCATGCCCAGCCCCGCATAGGTGTAGGCATTTTGCGCAGCGAGATAACCGGTGCCCGCCAGCACGTGGCCGACGGTAGTGGCATGAAAATCGAGTTGGTTGAGGCTGCCCGCGGCGGGGTTGGTATAAGTCGTCAAAGTGGAGGTCACGCCGTCGGGGCGCTGGAACACCTCGTGGCCGAACCAGATAGTGCCGCCCTCGACGTTGGCGATGGTCGTGCTTGCGCCCAGATAGCCCGCATTGAAAAAATCCGACCATCCGGTCACCGCGTTGACGAAAGTCGGCGGCTGGGTGGCCCAGTCTTCATAAGCACCGGAGAGGACCAGGCCGGAGGGCGGCAGAAGCGTGGAATTTTGCGCTGCCAGCGGCGCGCCGGCGAGCAGGGCGGCGGTCAGCGCCCGGATGAGTGAAGGATGGGTTTGCATGCGGAGCGATGCGCAGGGGATAGCACTGGCGGCGGGACTAGGCAAGGGCGCATTACCAGCCAGGAGGGGCCATATTTTGCAGAATCCCCCTCAATTTCCCTCCATCACACCGCACTCGACAAGGGCCGTTGCGTGCCCCCGGCTCGCCCAATCCGGCCACTTCGCCCCCAAGGGCCATTTCATTTGGCAGGTCGGATCCGCGGTATTGGGCGCGGCGTCTGCACGCATATCTGCTGAAAGGTCGCCGCCCGGCAGATCGTAGCCTCGGCTGCTGAAATCTTCCGACAATCCACCCAAGCATGCGATCCAGCCACTTAACAACCTTGATTCCGAGCCTCGTGATGGCGTTGGTGGTCGCGGTGCCCAGCCACGCCGCACCCGATGTGAACAAGCTGCGCAACGAGTTTGCCCGGATCAACCCCGATGCCGCGTCGCGAGCCATCGAAGATCTGGCGCTAACCTATCCAGGCCGCTATGATGGCGCCGCCCACCGCGCCACGCTGGCCGAGTTCCGGACCGGCCAGGCAGCCATCAAGAGCGCTCTGGATGGCGGGAATGCGGCCAAACTGGAGGCGGCCGCAGCGCTCATCGAGCGGATGCGCCTGGCATTGCTCGCCAATCCGCTGCTGGATGGCGACAAGATCGTCATGATCCGCAGGCAGCGCGGCGAAGGCTTCATCAGCCTCAACTCCCACTGCCACGTGTCCATCGCCCGCAGCGGATGGGACGATGCCGTGGTCGTGCTCAGCGGCCTGCGCGGCACCCCGAAATTCGACACCATTTACAAGCCCTCCAGCGACGTGATCGTGCGCGACGTGGACCTGGATTGGTCCGGCAAGAAGATGCTGTTCTCCAGTCTTGATGCCAAACGCAAGTGGGCCGTGTTTGAAATCAACACCGATGGCAGCGGCCTCAGACAAATGTCTCCCACCGCCTATCCGGATGTTGATTGGTTCGACCCCACCTATCTGCCGGATGGCCGGATCGCGCTGCTTTCCACCGCCTCCTATCAGGCACTGCCGTGCGAAAATGGCAGCCGCCCGATGGCGCAGACGTATCTGCTGGACCCGCGGACCGGCAGCGTGCGCCAACTCACCTTCGAGCAGGATTCGGATTACACCCCGAGCATCACCAACGATGGCAGCATCCTGTACACCCGCTGGGAATACTCCGACCTGATGCACTATTACTCGCGCATTCTCATGACCATGAATCCGGACGGCACCTCGCAGTTATCGCTCTACGGCAGCGGCTCGTATTACCCGACCGCGTTGTTAGGAGTGCGGGCGATCCCCGGCAGCCGGCAAAAGGTGGTGGGCATCGTCAGCGGGCATCACGACGTCGCGGAAAAAGGCCGCCTGGTCATCTTTGATCCGTCACTGGCCCGCAAGTACCCCTTCAAGTTCACGCCCAAGGACAAGGACTGGGGACCCGCCGGCTCGTTCCTGCGCATCATGAGCGAGGTCCTCCCGGCCGAACAGACCGGCTGCGTCGCAGAAATCCCCGGCTGGGGCAAACCCGTCGTCGGCGACGTTTGCGACCGCATCACGGCCAATCAATACGAGCAGGGCAAACCGTATTTCGTCCATCCCTGGCCACTGAGCGAGAAATACTTCCTGGTCAGCGCCCAGCCGCAGGGCCAGCCATGGGGCGTCTATCTGGTAGACACGTTCGACAACATGACGCTGCTGGCGCAGGATGACAAGGGGGCCTCGATGTTCGAGCCCGTCATGCTGCAGCAGCGGCCGCGGCCGCCGGTCATCCCCGACCGCATCACCCCGGCCGCCACCACCGCCACCGTCCACATCGCCGACATCTACAACGGCCCCGGACTCAAGGGCGTGCCCCGCGGCGCGGTCAAAAACCTGCGCGTGTTCGCCTATCATTTCAATTACGTCGGCACCGGCGGCCACGCGGCGCTGGGGGTGGAGGCCGGCTGGGACATCAAGCGCATCCTTGGCACGGTGCCGGTGGAGGCCGACGGCTCGGCATGTTTTGAGATTCCGTCCAACACGCCGGTTTCACTTCAGCCGCTTGATGACGACGGAGCCTCGCTACAACTCATGCGATCATGGCTGGTGGGCATGCCCGGCGAGCGTGTCTCCTGCGTGGGATGCCATGAGGACAACAGCTCGTCCATTCCGCCCCGGCAAACCCTGGCGGACAGCAGCCCGATCCGCAAGCTCACGGCTTGGCATGGTGATGTCAGACCCTTTGGTTTTGCCCACGAGGTGTTTCCGGTCGGCCAGAAGTTTTGCGCGGGGTGCCATGACGGGTCCCAGCGCAGCGACGGCTTGAAGCCATGGCCGATGCGCAATGCCGACGAGATGTACAAGGCGACCCATCCATATGTTAGACGACCCGGCCCGGAGAGCGAGACGGAGATGCTCAATCCGATGGAGTATCACGCGTCCACCAGTCCGTTGGTGCAGATGCTCAAAAAAGGCCATTACGGCGTGCAGCTCGACCGCGATGGCTGGGACCGGCTGTATGCCTGGATCGACCTCAACGCGCCGTTTGTCGGCAAGTGGAATCCGGGCGCTTTCGAAGGCCAACCTCAGAAAGAAAGACGCTGCCAGCTGGCCAAGATTTTCGCCAACATCGAGACTTCTCCCGAGGATGAATACAAGCGGACGGAGAAGGAAATGAATGCCCGTCCGGCCCCGGTCTATGTGAAACCCGCGGATGTTAGACCCGTACCACAAGACAATCTAACATTGCAGCCCGCGGCCAGGGCGGCGGCGCCGGACACGGGCCGCAAGGAGGTGGCGCTATCCGACGACCGGAAGATGACGTTTGTGCGCATTCCCGCCGGACAATTCATCATGGGCAGTCTCAACGGCTATGCGGATGAATCGCCACGCAGCGTGGTGACGATCGCCAAGCCATTTTGGATGGGCCGGACTGAGGTCACCAACGCGCAGTATCACACGTTTGATGCAAACCATGACACTCGCTATATCGATCAAACTGGCAAGGACCACAACTTCCCCGGCTACATCGCCACCCACCCCAACCAGCCCGTCGCGCGGGTGACGTGGAACCGGGCAAATGAGTTCTGCAGCTGGCTGGGCAAGGCGATTGGAGCAAAGGTGACCCTGCCCACGGAAGCACAGTGGGAATGGGCGGCCAAGGCCGGTGCCACCACGGAAATGTTCTACGGCGGCGTGAATGACGACTTTTCCAAGTGGGCGAATCTGGCGGGCCGGGAGACGCGCTGGAGCTCGGTCGGCTTCGAGGGCGGGCCGATCATCATGCACCGCAACCCGTATCCGCCGGAAATGAACTTCCCCTTGCACGACGAACGCTTCGAGGATAAATGGTTCATCGTGGACTACGTCGGCCAGTATGAGCCCAACCCGTGGGGCTTGCAGGACATCGTCGGCAACGTCAACGAGTGGACGCGTTCCAGCTACCGGCCCTATCCGTATGTGGACGGCGACGGGCGCAACGACCCCAACCCAAGCGAGCGCAAGGTGGCGCGCGGAGGTTCCTGGGCGAGCCGCCCGGTGGATGCCCGCAGCGCGCTGCGCTTGCCTTACCAGCCCTATCAACAGGTGCATGACGTGGGCTTCCGGGTCATCATCGAGGACTGAAGCGTTGAAAGCCGGCCGCCCGGCGAGCCGTAGTAGGAGGCCATGAAAACCCTGGCACTGCTTTGCGGATTGGGATGGTTGGCAACCGGAGGCAGCACCGGCGCGGCGGGTCTGGCCGAACGCCTGCCCGCACAACCCTGCGGCATCGGGAGCCCCGCGGCGGACCGCACTTGGTGGGAGCCGTGGGCAAAAACGCCGGAAGCCGCCACCGCCATGAAACATGCCGAAGACTGGCTCGCAAAGCCGATGCCTCCATTCGATGCGGCTCGCTATCTGGATTACTCGACCAACGGCGACCGCACGCGCTATCAGACGCAGCACTCGCAGCGCTGGGACCGCCTCAAGTGCCTGGTGCTGGGCGAATGCCTCGAGGACAAGGGCCGGTTCCTGGCTGCCATCGATGAAACCGTTGGAAGCCTGTGCGCCGATCCGTCGTGGTTGTTGCCCGCCCATGACCGCGACACCCAGGTATTCAAGGGCGGCAGCCCGTACGTCGACCTGGTGGTGGCCACCAACGGGTATCAGATGGCACTCTCGGCTTGGTTGCTAGACGGAAAACTGCCGGCGGCGACTGTGGGCTTGATGCGCGAAAACGTGGCGCGGCGGCTCACCGGCCCGGTATTGGCGACCATCGACGGCACCGCGTCCAAGCCGGTGGCGGCGGGGCATTGGTGGGCGAAAGCCGACCACAATTGGAATGCGGTGTGTACCGCAGGGGCGGTGGGGGCTATTCTAACCAGCGAACCATCGCGTGCCACCCGCGCCAAGGCAGTGGAGTGGGCGGTTGGCAACATGGGGGTTTTTCTCTCCGGCTTCGCCAAGGATGGCTATTGCAGCGAGGGCCTGGGATATTGGAATTATGGCTTCGGCCACTTTGCGGTCCTGGCGGAAATGTTGCGGACCCAAACCGGCGGCCAGGTGGACTTGTTCAAGCAGCCGGCGGTGCGGCGGATCGCTGCCGCGCCGGCGCAGTTGGAGATTTTTAAGGGGATCTATCCGGCATTCGCGGATTGCGCGCTCACCGCCCGCCCGGACTCACGCTTGCTCCAGCAAGTCGGCTGGCAACTCGACCAACAGGCATTTTCCGGCAGCGCGGCCGGGGTGCTGGCGGAATCGGCGCAACTCTATCAGACACTAACGGATCTGCTGATGCGGCGCGACGCCCGGGCGGGCGCTGCCAAGCCCGCCGCGCCGCTGCCGCTGCGCTCGTGGTTTGCCGAGAGCGGGGTGTGCGTGGTGCGACCGGCGCGGCCCGGCGGACTGGCAGCGGCGTGGAAAGGTGGCCACAACGCAGAGCATCACAATCACAACGACGTCGGCACCACCGTGGTGGTGTGGCAGGGCCGGGCGGTGCTGGCCGATCCGGGGGCGATGGTCTATCGGGCGGAGACATTCAGCCGCGACCGCTACCGCTTGCCGGTGCTCAGTTCCTTCGGCCATGCGGTGCCGGTGGTGGCGGGCACCTTGCAGGCCGAGGGGGCCACCCGCCGCGGGCAGGTGCTGCGCAGCGATTTCACCGACGCCAGCGACACGCTGGTGATCGATCTGGCGTCGGCCTATCCGGACTGCGGACTGCGGAAACTCGAACGGCAATGGACCTATCAGCGGGAAGGCGACGCAAGCCTGGTGATCGAGGACCGCTTTGGCTTTGACCATCCAGCGGCATTCGCCACGGCCTTGGTGGGATTCGGCGACTGGTATCTGGTGCAAGCCAAGGAACGCGCCGCTCGGTTTGTGATCGATGGCGGCCACGGCGCCGTGTTGCAGGTGGACGTCGAGTTTTCCGCGGCTGGCGGGTGGGACGTGCGCCGCCTCGACAACCCGGACAAGCCCACCGCCAACCGCCTCGGCCTGGCGCTGGCAGCCCCTGCAGCCGAGGGGTTCATCAAAATGAGCGTCATCCCCTGCCCTGCCGGCGTGCCCGCCACAAGCACCAAACTCGCGGCCACCAGCGTGCCGGAAAAGCTATCCGATCCACGGCGCGCGCCGTGAGCGCCCGGGACCACAGGCAAAGCAAATGTCGGGATTGACGACGAAGCGGCGGATTGCTTGAATGAAGGGGCCCAGCGCCCGTCGGCGATCCCCGGAGCTTACCCTCCCCACACCATTCCATCTTTCACCCATGCATTTACTAACACCAAAGACAGTTTCCTGCGGATCAGCCATTCCGCTCAGCACCCCAACGGCCCGGCATCTGCGGCAGGCTGGATGCCTGCGCCACGGTGGACCGGGCGTCCTGCCCGGACTCAATCCAGCTCAATCAATTTCCCGGATTACGGCCCTTTCCCGGATCGGGTCGGGCTGCCTGGGCCTGCTGGTCCTGGCGCTCGGCGGGACGGCAGCCCAAGCCGACTGGCAACCGGTCGCTGGCCGGATGATGACCGAGTGGGGCCGCAGCGTGAAGCCGGAAACCGCATGGCAGGAGTACCCCCGGCCGCAGCTTGAGCGCGCCGATTGGACGAATCTCAATGGCTTGTGGGACTACGCGGTGGCAGGCCAGGACGAGCAAGCCCCGCCGCAATGGGCCGGCCAAATCCTCGTGCCGTTCTGCCCGGAGTCCGCGCTGTCCGGCGTGGGCCGATTGATCAATCCAAACGAAGCGCTGTGGTACAAACGCCCGCTACCCGGCCTGCAGCAGGGCAAACGCACCCTGCTCAACTTCGAGGCGGTCGACTACACCACCACCGTGTGGGTCAACGGCCGCAAAATCGGCAGCCACACCGGCGGATTCACGCCATTTGCCTTCGATATCACCCCGGCGCTCAAAGCCAGCGGCAATGAATTGGTGGTGCGGGTGGACGACGCCACCGAAGGCTACCAACTCCGCGGCAAGCAAAAGCTGGCACCGGGCGGGATTTGGTACACCCGGGTGAGCGGCATCTGGCAGACGGTGTGGCTGGAAAACGTCACCAACAGGTTCATCCGCGAGCTGAGTTTCACCCCGGATATCAAATCCGGCAAAGTGCGCGTCGAACCGAAAATGTCCGGCCCCGCCGTCACCGGCGAGAAAATCCGCGTGAGTGCATCCATCGATGGTCACCAGGTGGCCACCGGCAGTGGCAGCGCCGCCATCGTTTTGCAATTGCCCGCGGCGAAACTCTGGTCGCCCACCGAGCCCAACCTCTACGACTTGAAAGTGGAATTGCTAGATGCCGCGGGAAAAGCCGTCGACGAGGTGAAGTCCTACGTCGCGCTGCGCGAGTTTGGCAAAGCTCGCGACGCCAATGGCAACTGGCGCTTCACCCTCAATGGCAAGAGCATCTTTCATTGGGGACCGCTGGACCAGGGGTGGTGGCCGGACGGACTTCTAACACCTCCATCGGAGGCGGCGATGATTTCCGATATCGACTTCCTCAAGGCGGCCGGTTTCAACATGATCCGCAAGCACATCAAGATCGAACCACGCCGCTACTACCATCATTGCGACAAAATCGGCATGTTGGTGTGGCAGGATCAGGTCAGCATGGGCTATGGACCGGACTCCGGCCCCAAGGACTCGAGCCCGCAGTGGACGCGGATGGCACCCAAGCCCGTCGATGGCAAGTGGCCCGATGCCGCCCACGACCAATTCGTCACCGAATACAAACGCATGGTCGATCACCTGCGCGAGGTGCCTTGCATCGCCGTGTGGTCGCCATTCAACGAAGCCTGGGGCCAGCACCGCAGCATGGAAGTGGGAAAAATGGCGATGGCCTACGACCCGACCCGCTCGATCAACATTGCCAGCGGCGGAAATTTCTGGCCTGTCGGGGATATTGCCGACTCCCACAACTATCCGGATCCGGCATATCCGTTGGATGACAAGCGGTTCAACGGCTACGTGAAAGTCGTCGGCGAGTTCGGCGGCCACGGCATGCCCATCGAGGGGCACCTGTGGAACAAGGACAGCCCGAACTGGGGCTACGGCGGCCTGCCGAAGGATCTCAACGAATGGAAGCAGCGCTACACCCACTCGCTGCAAGTTCTGGCGGACCTCCGCAAGCACGGCGTCGCCGCCGGAGTGTACACCCAGACCAGCGACGTCGAAGTGGAAATCAACGGCCTGCTGACCTACGACCGGGTGGCGAAAATCGATCCGGCCTGGCTCAAGCCACTGTCCGAGATGCTGCTCAATACGCCGGACGTGGCGCCCGCGGCCGCGCCATGACCTTGCGCGCCGCCATTGCGGTGTTGGCGGCGGGTTGCGTGCTTCCGCTCGCGCCCTGCGGCCGCGCCGCTGCGGCCACCATCGTGTGGAATTCCGCCGCGCCGGTGCTGGTCAAAGCAGGCGGCGGCTACGGCCGCATCCGGCGGCTGGATGCCAGGACTTTGCTCGCCTGTTACACGTTTCGCGGCAGCGCACACGTCAGCCACAGCCACGACGAAGGCAAGACCTGGGAGGGGCCGGTCAAGGTGGCGGATCACCCCGCCGGCGTCCTCACCAACACCGAGCTTTGTGTCCTGAAAAACGGCGATGTGCTGTGTTTTTTCAACTTCCGGCCGCGCGAACAAGGCAAGCTGCCTTACGCCATCGGTATGTCCCGCAGCCGCGACGGCGGCAAGACGTGGGCCACGCCACAGAACTTGTACGCAGCGGGCAACAAGTTCAAGGATGGCTGCTGGGAACCGGCCTGCCTGCTGCTTCCCGATGGCGAACTGCAAGTCTACTTCGCCAACGAAGGACCCTACCGCCACAGCGACGAGCAGGAAATTTCCATGCTCCGATCCCGCGATGACGGCCACACCTGGAGCAAGGCGGAAACCATCGCGTTCCGTAAAAATTCGCGCGACGGCATGCCCGTGCCGGTGCTGGCCCGCACGGGCAACACCATCGTCGTGGCCATCGAAGACAATGGCATGCAAGGCACCTTCAAGCCGGTCATCGTCGCGTCCCGCCTCGAGCGCAACGGTTGGCGCGACGGAGCGGTGACCGGCGATAGCCCGCGCCGATGGGGGGCGCTCGCCAAGCCGTTGGCCGCCGCCACTTATGCCGGAGGCCCCTACTTGTGCCAATTTCCCGGCGGGCCGTTCGTCCTCTCGTTCCAATTGGCGGAATCCGGCATCATGCAACAATCGCGGATGGCAGTGGCCCTCGGCGACGAGCAAGCACGCGACTTCGGCGAACCCACTTTCCCATTTCCGGATTCCTCCGGCGGAGCACAGCTCTGGAACTCGCTTTTCATCAAGAACGCCAGCACCGTCACCGCCATCTCGGAAACCTCGCTCAACGGCACCCGCGGCATCTGGACCGTCGATGGCACCCTCAGATGAGGGCATCACCTCAAACACGCCAGAGGTCAGGTGTCCTGAGGCCACCCAGCAAAAGACCGCACGGTTTCCCGTGCGGTCGATCCATTGAATGCGCCTGCAGGCCGCTGGTTATCTCGCTCCGGTGCGGTCCTCATTTGCTGAGGACCGCGCCAGTGGAATGAGCGAAATTACTGCGGGCTGCGGGCTTCGAGTTTCTGCATGCGGCCGTTGAGCTGCGCGATCTGCTTGCTGAGTTGGCGCATTTCGTTGAGCATCACGGTGTTGACGTCCGGCGCGACACCCGCTTCAGCTTGGGTTGCTTGGGCTGCTGGGGAGCGAAGGTCACGACGTGGCAATTCTTTGTTGATCGCAGGGGCGGCCGGCTTGGACTGCTTGAGCTCCGCTTCCAAGCGACTGACTTCGGCGCGGGCCTTGGCGGCATACTCTGGATAGCCAGCAGCAGTCAATTGCTCGGCGGCCTGGCGCAGGTGGCGGATCCGGCTCACTGGCGAGTTATCGACGGCAACTGCCGGCTTCACTTGTGCCTGTGGCGCATTGGGACGGACTTTCTGCTGCTGTTGCTGCTGCTGCTGCTGCTGCGGCAGTTGCTGTCCAGCGGCGTTGGGACGGACCATCCGCTGCTGCGGTTGTTGGAACTGTTGCCGTTGTTGCGGTCCGGCGACGTTGGGCTGGGCCAACTGCGGGCCCCATGCGCGACGGGCGCGAGCCTGCAGCATCATGCGGAGCGGGCCGACCTGGCTGTTGCGGCGGGCCATCCGCTGTTGCGGTCCGGCAAAGCTGGGTTGCTGCAACTGCGGGCCCCATCCACCACGCATGCGTGCTTGGAACTGCATGCGATTGGGTCCGCCCTGCTTGTTGTTGCGGGCCATCTGAGGACCCCATGCACCGCGGCCGCGGGCTTGCAACTGGAGGCGGTTTTGACCGCCTTGATTGTTGTTGCGAGCCATCCGCGCTTGCGGGCCGGCGAAATTGGATTGCGCGGTTTGCGGGCCCCATGCACCGCGGCCGCGGGCTTGGAGCATCAAACGAATGGGTCCGCCTTGGGTGTTATTGCGGACCAGCGGTGCTTGCGGACCAGCGGCATTGGCTTGGCCCATCTGTGATCCCCATCCGCCCTGCGAGCGGCCTTGAAGCATCAAACCGGCTTGCGGCCGTTGGAAGGTGGAACGGGCCATCGGTGATTGCTGGCCAGCCGCATTCGGCGGCACCATCTGGTGACCTCCGCCACCCTGCGGATTTTGCTGGGCCTGCGGTTGGTGAGGTCCTGCCTGTGCACGGTCCCCGGGCTGCGGTTGACGCTGGGACGCCTGCGGACCTTGCTGGGCCTGCGGCTGGCGTGGTCCGGCCTGCGGACCTTGCTGGGCCTGCGGCTGGTGGGGTCCGGCCTGCGGACCTTGCTGGGGCTGCGGCTGGTGGGGGGCGGCCTGCGGCCCTTGCTGGGGCTGCGGCTGCGGCTGGTGCGGGGCGGCCTGCGGACCTTGCTGAGGCTGCGGTTGGCGCGGGGCGGCCTGAGGGCCTTGCTGCGCCTGCGGCTGGTGCGGGGCGGCCTGAGGCCCCTGCTGCGGCTGCTGCGGACCTTCGCGTCCCTCCGGCACACCCGGCTGAGCCGGGGTCGCTCCCCCCGATTTGAGGGCATTGTCGAGGCGTGCGGCCATTTGCGGATTGATGGCCCGCAGATGATCGATGATGGGGCGGGCTTCGTCGGCCTTGCCGGCGCGCAGAAGTTCATGCACTTGACCCATCATCGCCCGAACCTGCTCTGGATTGGGGGCGTTGCTCGGTGCCTCGTTGCGGGCGGGTTCACCACCGGCATCCTGCGCCTGCGCGGTCATGGGTGAAATCAGCAAACCGGCGGCCAGCGCCGGAAGCAGTTGAAAATAATGACGGGTTGGTTTCATGGCTAATAGGGGGTTGGTTCGATTATTGCAGCGGTAAAACCCGCATTCTGGCTAAAAGTTGCCGTTTTCGTGCTATCTTTTCGTCACCCATTGGCAACTGCCCGCCAAATATCCCGCATTTCCGGCTTTTCAAGGATGGTGCCTTGGCCTAGACCTCTCGCGACATGAGCCAAATCGTTCTTTTATTTTCCGGCCAGGGCGCACAACGGGTGGGCATGGCCAAAGACTTGGCGGAATCCTCCGTCACCATCCGCAACATGGCCGCCCAAGCCGATCAAGCCCTTGGATTTTCCATCTCGGACATCATGTTCGAGGGGCCCGACGAGGAACTCACTAAAACATCGCGCTGCCAACCCGCCTTGTTCCTCCACGGACTCATGGCCCTGGCCCTGGTGCGCGAGCGCTTGCCCCAATTGCAGACGGTGGCCGCCGCCGGCCTCTCACTCGGCGAATTCACCGCCCACGTCGCCGCCGGCACATTTTCCTTCGAGGACGGCCTCCGCCTCGTCGCCCGCCGCGGCGAATTCATGGAAGCCGCCTGTCTGGCCACCCAGGGGACCATGGCCGCCCTCATCGGCGGCGAGGAAGACCAGGTCCGCGCCCTCGCCGCGGCGTGCGACGTCGACGTCGCCAATTTCAATGCTCCGGGCCAAATCGTGCTCTCAGGCACG
The DNA here is from genome assembly GCA_903908495.1 of Akkermansiaceae bacterium. GTDB lineage: Bacteria > Verrucomicrobiota > Verrucomicrobiia > Verrucomicrobiales > Akkermansiaceae > Luteolibacter. The sequence continues at coordinate 1,812 of CAIVSK010000049.1, read as the reverse complement.
GTGGCCGGGATCGATGCGGCGGTGGCCAAGGCCAAGGACTTCGGCATCCGCCGCGCCATCAAGCTCAACGTCGCCGGGGCCTACCACTCGCGCCTGATGCAGAGCGCCAAGGACCTGCTCGCCGTGCAACTCGCCGCCGTCACAATCCAGCCGCCCACCATGCCCGTCGTGTGCAATTTCTCCGCCAGCGTCGTCGCCGACCCCGCCGAAATCCGCCACTCACTGGAAAGCCAGGTCACCGGCTCGGTGCGCTGGACCGAATCGATCCACAAGCTCATCTCGCTGGGCCACCGGAATTTCCTCGAGCTCGGCCCCGGCAAGGTCATCGCCGGCCTGCTCGGCAAAATCGACAAGTCCCTCATCGTCCATTCCATCGAAGACCTCGCCTCACTCGAGGCCGCCGTCGAGGCATTGTCCTGAGCCGGAAAAAAAATCGCGTTTTGCAAAAATAGGTGTTGCACCTGTCCGGATCGTCCCCTAGCTTGCGCGCCACCCGAAGGGGGATGGAGCGGTAGCTCAGTTGGTTAGAGCGCCAGCCTGTCACGTTGGAGGTCGCGGGTTCGAGCCCCGTCCGCTCCGCCATCCCTTGGGAATTAAGGCCCTGTAACTCAACGAGTTGCAGGGCCTTTTGCTTGGCAATTTCACTTTGATCACAATTGATCTACGCGCAGTGGCGTTCAAACCGTATGCCAAAGTGCGGATGGCGTGCCTAATGGAACGCCTAACACATGCGGATGGCGCATGACTGGGCCGGTCATACCGCAATACCTTGTGAGGGGGGCGTGAGCCCACACGCCTGATTACGAGGCCTTCCAGCCTGCCTGCTTTTGAGGTCTCAACGCCTTGAGCACTGCGAACCAATTTTCAGCATCCTCGCGCGATTTCGCGTCATGGTAGCTACGGCGGGCCTCGTTTTCCGAATTGCCTGCTTCGAGGGCCGTCTGAGCCAGTCCGACGAGAGCTGCACGGTAGCTTATGAACGAGTTGCGAAGGGCATTTTGCCGCCAGCCGCCGACCAGATCGCCCAGGATCGAGTTTACCGATCCCTCACCCTTGATGACCTTGTTCGGGGGTCGGACTGGCGTCACCCTGCCGCTTGAGTTCTGAGAGAACCACTGCGCCGCCCCCTCTTGGATCGGTATGAGCCGACGCTCGTTGAGTTTTGAGGTCTCCGGTCGAACCGTGATGAGACCTCGCCTGAAGTCGATGTCCGACCACATGAGCGGACTCTTTTCCGATCCGTATGGTGGAAAGAGTTCAGAGTAGCGAAGCCCGTGAAACCCTGCCAGGACGATCCAGGGCGCGTACTCCAGCGGACACGCCGCCATGATCAGTCTGATTTCGTCACTGGTGTACGTCTCTGGGATCTTGCGCATCGTCCGAGGAGATTCGAGCATTTCAGCGGCTGTCAATTCGTGGGGTAGGTATTTTCTCTTTCTGGCCCACCTGAACAGGTTGACCGCTGCACCGCGCAGGTTCTTGCGCCTCTTGGCTGACTTTGCTGAATGCTGCCGCATCAACTCCTCCATGTCCGCTACCGAGATGCCGGCCAACTGAGTCTGCTCGCTGAATCCATTCCTGAGATTCCTGTCATAAAGGGACTGTCATAAAGGGACAGTCCCATAGTGGAGAACCGCTTGACGGCGGGCGGAATCGGCATGATGCATAAGAATGAGACGGGCACGTTGGATTCTTCCGGTGACGCCTGGGTCGCCGAGGCCGGTGATCTACCACTGCATCAGCCGGGCGGTGAACCGCGAGTTTGTGTTCGGGGATGCGGAGCGGGAGCAGCAGCGGATGTTCATGCGGATG
>CAIVSK010000048.1 GCA_903908495.1 Akkermansiaceae bacterium | reverse complement strand
GCCCTGGCGGTGAGTGGGGATGTCACCGTGGAGGGAGTCATCTACGCGAACGGCCTCAGTGCCGCGAGCGTGACCACGCCGGAAGTCATCACGTCAAAGATCAGCACGCCGGGAAGTGCGCCGTTGGAATTGTATGTCAACAATCAGCGCGGCCTGCGGCTGGAGCCGAACAGTAGCGGCGCTCCCAACGTCATCGGTGGCTCGTCGCGTAACTTTGTGGGCGTGGGCGTGGTGGGTGCAACTATCGGCGGAGGCGGTGCGGGCAATTTCGGAAGCGATGCACACACCAACCGGGTGACGGCGAATTTTGCCACCGTGGGCGGCGGCAATGACAACACCAGCAGCGGTGACAATGCCACCGTCGCGGGAGGCGCGGTCAATATGGCGAGTGGACTTGCCGCGACCGTGAGCGGCGGCTACCTCAATACGATCCAGCCCAGTGCAAACTTCGGGACCATCGGCGGGGGCAACCAAAACACGATTAAGACCAACTCGCACAACGCGACCATCGGCGGGGGCATCCAAAACATGATCGAGACCAAAGCCCAATACGCGACCATCGGCGGGGGCCTTAGCCGGAACGATTCAGCTTGAAAGGAGGCGCACCGTTTGGCGGGCTTGCGGCGATGAAACCAAAACAAGATCCCGGGCCTCGACAGGAGGTGCACCAAACGGTGCGGCTCCAAATTGACACGAAAAACGCTGCGCCGTCCATCCGGATCAGCTTCACCGATCAGCGGCTGACCGCCCACGGTGGGCTGATTGTGTGGTCGCACTTTCTGCGACAAAAGAAGTTTCGCCAGCAGTTGCGCGCGGTGTTGCCGCACGATCCGACCAGTCCGAATGCTTACGATCCGACGGATGTGGCGCTGGGCTATGTGGGCGGCATTCTGTGCGGCGCGGACAAGCTTTCCCGGGTGGCCTGGCTGCAAAGTGATGCCGCCGTGGCCGAGGTGCTGGGGGTGGAAGCCATCGCCAGCCAGTCCACCTTGAGCCGGTTCTTCGGCGTGTTCACGCAGAAGAGTTGTCAGGTCCTGGGCGGATTGCATGCGCGGGCGGCGGACAGCCTGCCCACAATGCGTGAAGGCTACACGCTGGATCTGGACTCGTGGGCTCTCTTGCATGAGGACGGCCATCAGGAGGGCGTGGCGGTGGGTTACACCCGGCTGGGGCTCAAGCCTTGTCACCGGCCGCTGATTGCCGGACTGGCCGAGGCGAAGTTGATTGCCAACTACTGGCTGCGTTCCGGGAACACGGCGTGTGTGAACGGCGCGGCGGAGTTCCTGCGCCAGACCGTGCAAGCCTTGCCCGCGCATTTACGGGTTGGCTTGGTGCGGGGGGACTCCGGCTTCGGCGACGCCAGCGTGCAGGAAACTTGCGAGTCGCTGGGCTTGAAGTTCATTTTTGTGGCCAAGCTGACGCAGAAAGTGCAGTCCCTCTGTCGCCATGATGACACGGCATGGCAAACCACGGAAGTGCCGGGACTGGCGGTGCAGGAAGTGGAACTGGCACGGTCGAGCCGCCGGTTGATCGTGATCCGGCAGCGGGTGCAAGACCGTCCGCAGGCGGGCGGCAAGACGTTGTTGGAACTGGAGGGATACAGGTTTCAAGCCTTGATCACCAACCTGCCGTCCAGTGTGGACGCCTTGACGGTGTGGCGCCGCTACAACGGTCGGGCCGACCTGGAAAACCGGATCAAGGAACTGGGCGGACAGTTTGGGATCAAACGGCTGTGCGTGGAAAACTTCTGGGGCACGGAAGCCCTGCACCATCTGGCCATCGCTGCTTACAACCTCTGTGTGCTCTTGCAACGGCGACTGGGACAATTGGAGAAATGCGAATTGAACACCCTGCGCTGGCGATTGTTTGGACGCGCCGCGGTCTGGAGCCGGACCGGCGGCAAGCCAACGCTCAAACTGGCCGTGCGCGGGGCCGCCCATCGCAACTGGTGGCGGGAAATGTTGGCCAAACTCACCGCGCCGCCCAACTGCCATGCAGTTGACTCCCTGCAAGCATGAAAAAAAATCACCCGGAAATTATGCGCCCAACTGAATCGTTCCGGCTTAGGGCAGCGCTGATTAAAGCCAGAATGGCGGTGGTCAGCGATAAAACGTCCGCCACGGGCACGCGTTATCGACTGCTCGGCTTGGGCATGGTCGAGTCGTTCGATGATAGGCGTGACTTGTTCAGCATCAGTGGTGTTCCCGCTGATCGGTTTACCGATTGCCTCAACCTTCCGCTTCAGGATGAACTGATTGAAACCGCGCTTCGGTTGGAATCCCTGGAAGACTGGCAGCCGTTTCTGCGCGAAGACCGGGTGCTTTATACCAATTTCAGTTTGAGATTGCACTATT
>CAIVSK010000047.1 GCA_903908495.1 Akkermansiaceae bacterium | reverse complement strand
GGATTGCACGCCAAGCCTGGCGGCAATCCGCGGACGACCACTGCGCGTCGCCCGCCGCTGCGGTGGTTCGGACCGGTGTGGAGGTCGTGCCGGAGGCTGATTCCGGCTTGACGGGTAGAGCCGGCACGGAGTGGGATTGCCGATGAGTTCCGGACAACGAGAGGTGTGCACCGAAACCCAGCCCGAGCACCAGCAGATGGGAAATGGCCAGAGGGATGGCCCGGTTCATGGCTTGGCTGCGGGTTGGAGATTGAAGCGGCCGTCCGACCAGACTTTCACGGCGGGATCAACCACCATGGCGCGAAACTCCGTCACCAGTTCCTGATGCTCGGTCTGACGATAGACACCGGCCGTGTAATGGGCCATGAGATCACGCGCCAAACCAGCGGGTTGGCGGCGCAGCCAGTCCACCCAGAGCGCTCCGCCGTCGCTGGCAGCGCTGATGAAATCATTGCGGCACGCGCTTTCCACGGTGTCGAAGTTCTCCTGCATGACGGCAGCCGGCGCGGCCGCAATGAAATCAATCTTGGATTTGAGACCGCAGGAGTCAAGGGCAGCCCGGATGAAGGTGGCGGTCAAGTCAGGCCGCTCCGCTTGCTCCAGCATCCGCCATGTGCCAGCCGGGTCCGGCGCGGCGGTGACGGCGATCACCTTGCGCAGCAGCAGCCCGCGGTCGGTTTCATCCAGATCCGGAAAAGCCGTGGTGGCCTCGCCGAGGATGAAATCCGCCGACGCTTGGCCGAACTTCGCCTTGAGATCCCATTCCTGTTGGGTGAGCCAATTCCCCAAGTCCGCCGCCACGATGCTGTTGCGAGCGCTGGCGCGAAGTTCCTCGTCGGTCTTGCCGGGCCGCGAATTTGCCATGGCTGCCGCAATCCGTTCCTCCAGCGGCGAATCGGGGCCCACGCCAGCCCGCATGATGTTCCCATAGGATCCAATGTTCCTGAGGGCAGCAAGCACTCCCGCACCCATGCCCGGAACCTCCTGATTGAGAAACAGCCGGGCTGCCGCCGTATCGCCCGTGCTACTGGCTAAGGCGACCAGCGCGACTGCCGCGTCACGGTCTTGCAAGGCCGTTTTGATCCAATCAAGCGCCCGCTGGCGCTGTTGTGGCGGCACCTCAGACATGGCCCCTCCAATCATTCCCCCGCGGTCGTTCAGCCCCTCAAGCCGGGTGAGCAGTCCGGATAGATCAGCGGGGTTTTCGGCACCCACTTTGGCCGCCAGGGCATAGCCCAGATAGAACTGCCATTCTGAGGGCGAATCGAGGAGGAGTTTACAGACGGTGTCGGGATCGGTCTCGTTCACCCAGATGGCAAGGTCGCGCTGCAGGTTCCCCGAGGAATTCATGGAGGTGTCGCGCGCCAACCAAGCCAGTGCCGCGGCGGGGTCCGCGCGCAGCCAGGCAATTACGAAGACGACCGCCTCAATGGAAGGCCCTTTTGCGGTAAGCGCGGCCAGTGCCGTTCCCGGATTGTCTGTGAGCACCACCTCCCGGCTGAGCCGGTCCACCTCCAGCCGTTCTCTATCAATCTCCCGTCGTCTGTCGACCTCCTTCACTACGAAACTGCGTGCCTTTGGGGTAGCTGAACCGAGTGCCTTCGCAGACGTCTGCCAAAACCGACGCATCTCATCCACCACCCGCCGACCCTCGGCTAGGTCGGATTGCCGGGGAGCGGGCCGGCTCCTGGAGTCGGGTGTGGCGGTGGAGCCGTCAGCCAATGTCAGCCCGGTGGGCGAGAATTGATAGATCGACCACCCGACCACCAGTGCGGCGAGGTGGGTGGTCCATTGGGTTAGGCGGTGGTTCATGGTTGGGTATTTGGCCTCCTTGGAGTGCCTCGCTTACCGGGGGACATCCTTTGACGTGGGGGTTGCGGGTTGAACTTCCGTCGGAACCTTGTCTCCGGGCTTGGTAGCCTCTGTGGCGTCGTCGGCTTGCTCGGCTTCAAGTGCCCGCATCTTAAAGTGCCTCACTGACGTATACTCCCTGGTTGACCCCCGATATCCTGCCGTAATGAGGTCGATCAATGTTCCTTCAAGAGTCCCATCCGGCAGTATAGTGCCGGTCAAAATCATGGAGTGGCGGCCGCTGCCGCCTTTGGCGTCAGCCTTCTCGAAGTTACCGTCAAACGCCATAATCCTTATGGGCTCGTCAAATCTCTTTGGTTGGACAGGTAAGTTGCTCACCGGATTCGGTGTCACGCGAAACTTGATTGGGATATCCCAGGCGCCGTGGTACTCGTCTCGAAGCCGCATCACACTCGTTCCATCAGGCAAAGCCTTGATAGTGGCGAGCGACACTATTGGAATGTCTTTCTTGAGATCATTTGCAATGGGCGAGAGCGCAAAGAGAAACTGACCCGAAGGTGGCTCCGCATCCGCGGCCAGCAGCATTCGCCCTGGCACAAGAGCAAAAACGAGGATGGAAATGATTACAGATTTCATTTGCGTGTTTGGTTGTTGTGTTTTTCCTAGCAACGCCTGAGCGATGGCGGCCGCGAGTTTGGGGTGATTTAGCGGGGTGGTTGAGGAGCTTCAGGCGGCTTGCCATCCACAACTTGTTCGCCTTTTCTTTGTTGCCGGGTCATTGGATTGGACGGGTATATGCCGGAATGTAATCTGGAGGAATCTTTGGTAGCGATTCGACCAACCAAGGTTCTTCAATCTTCCACCAGTATTCGTCATGCCGCGTGGGATTCTTATGCTCGAAAATCGCTACCAGTCCAAGCAGTTGAATCGGATCATCTGCCATGAAATCCCATCCATTCCTCTCCGCGAAAAAGTAGTTCTCCCCTTGGTCGGTCCATGTCCGAAATCCTTTCTTCTGGAGGATCACCAGACAGGTGTTCCACACATTGAGGTATGCACTTAGCGCGGGCATTTATTTTTTGGTAGCAACGCCTCACTCTGCCGCAGCGCGGCAGGGAAGCTTGTGGTTTGAGTTTGGGTGGCTGTTGGCTGTCGGCAGGAATGAATTGTTAGCTCTTTGTTGGATTCTCTAGGTGACGGTATTCTGGGTAAAGACTATTCCATACAGCTTCAAACTCAGAATCGTCTGGTGCACCATCGCTCCGGTAATTCTGCCAAACTGCTCCGGTATCGGCCAGCATTCCGTAGTTGTCGCCAATCGGTCCTATCACAATTGGATTATTGCTTGCGTCGAATCCAATCTCTCTGACCGGTTCGCCATCATCATCGAGTTCAAGCCACCAACTGTGAACCGCCTGAAACCGTTGTTCCAAATTAGGATTTGCCGGGGGTAGTATTTTAGTGAGAAGTCTGCACCACCAAGGATTATTGGTGTCACCCGACACATCATTCGCTGTGGGATTGATTTTAAGGTAGCGCATAATCGGATTCTTCTTAATGGAGCTAACGTCAAAGCCACCGATGACCGGCGGCTAGAAAGTGGTTGGAATTGTGGTTGTGGGGATTAACGGGCATTCGGTGAGCTTTTTTGTTAGGTGATTCATTTCCATACGGATTTGGCCTTTGCAATATCCTTCTGGTAATTCTCATCAATTGTTCGGGCTTCTATAAATTGAAGATACTCGTAAATTGCCTGTTTCTGCTCCTTCGAATAGCCACCGGATGGTTCCCAACGATGATCGCCCTTAAGGGAGAATAAGACAAATTGTGTGACGGTGGAATCTGGATTGCAGGCACTCACTCGGAGATAGGCTGGTAGATAATATCGCTTCGCGTCATCTGAGAATAACGGAAGTTGATCGAAATTATGATCGACCCACGAATCAGTGAGCTGATCGGGTGTATGACCAATCACGCCGTCGCGGAGCTCAAGGCACTCCTTACAAGCGTGACAGACGATTGCATCTTCCAATGGTTGATGCGCCTTAGTGAACGCAATCTGAATCCGTTGCATGAGTTCTTGGAGTTCCATCTGTATCACCTAACAGTTTTATTGAACAGCGTGCGGCATATGCCCTTGTTGAACAGCCCGCTGCATAACAAGGGCATATGCCGCACGGAAGGGCACTTCTCTGGGTGGACTGGTCATGAACGGGCTTCTACCCAAAAATGGTCAGCCAACCAAGCAGAAAATGCGCAATGCCGGAAATACGTCCGCGTGGGACTTTTAGGCGATTTTCTGGCATGCCCCCTGTCTGCCCCCTGTCCTTGTCACTGTCTGGCTCGTGAGCAAATGAAATGCGCAAGTTGGTGGAATGCAGTCAGTTCCATCGACCGTCACTGTCTGGATTTGTGTCTGGTCCCTTGCTCGCCCCTTGCTCTCCATCTAACCGTCCTCATGTCGTTCTAATCGGGCCTTTGTTACAGCATCACGCCTCTACCTGTAACAAAGTGTGCTCACGATGCCCCGCCGAGCGCACGAGAGAGAGCGTAGGAAATCTATTAAGCGGGGTGACAAAGTCCCCGGATCCCCGCACCCACCACCAATTCTCGCAAAAGGTGAAATTTTCGCGCTTTACACTTTTTTCACGCATCCGAACTGTTAGTTTTGAGCCGAAATTCGAAGCCGCCGAGGAGCTCAATGCCCAGGGCCACAATGGATTCACGCGATCTGGAAAAACCGCTTGCGCGGCATCCACGTGCTTCCCCGAGGTGTAAAGTGTGTAAAGCACTTTACACCCTGATAGGCAGATTTTGGCGCTTCGAGCGTTCCCCTGATGGAGTGGTTCTGGCCAGTCCCCATGTTGAGGACAACCGTCCCGGCTCCGGATCACACCGGGGAGCCTTCGGACGAGAAACCTGAGCCGCCTGGCAGTGGACGCGCTCCTCCTAGCAGAGTCCAAGTGACCGATGTGGACGCAGCTTCACTCCTCCTCTCTTGCTGATTCCGCTTGTCCCTGGCACCGGCGTGGGGCAACCTCGGATCGCCATGAATGAACCGGCTACCGCCGCGCCCGCCTCTGCGATGAAAAAGGTGCCCCCCCTCCTCGCCGTCCTGGCCCTGGCTGCCGCCATGGGTGTCCGCGCCGCGAGCCCCGCCGCCCCGCCGCCCTCCGTGGCATGCGAACGCTCGGTGATTGCTGCAATGACGGCCGCGGCGTCCCGTCCGATAAGGAGGAAGCCGCCAAATGGTATCGCAAGGCCGCAGCCTTGGGGGATGGCCTCTCGGAGGATCGCCTGAAAAAACTCGACGGTGCCAAATAGCTGCGAGCACGTAAGCGCCATCAGGTGACCACAGCAGCGTTTGAATGCTCTCCCTGTTGCCGCCGGCCTCGAACGGCCACAATCCATGCACCTGTGCACCGGTGTCTGACTTGAAGATGACAATGTCCGGCGCGAACACGATATTCCTCACATCCTCCCCCGGGCGTGGAGTGTTTTCCGCGTGGTTGAAATCCGGAGTGTTTGAGCAGGTGATTCTTGCAGACGCAGGACATCCCCAATGGCCTGGAGATCTCGACCTGTGTCCTGACGCGCTGTACATGAAACTGACCGGGAAGAGCCCAGAGGAAGTTTTTCCAACCCTACACAAGCTGCCAGCCCATGCCTGAGCTTTCGAGATTTTACGGTATCGTAATCCAGATGTATTGATTGCTCCTGCTCCGGACCACCATTGGCAGGTCTCTCAGGTTCTCGACCCCAGGCGCTCTAACGGAGAAATCGAATTGCTAGATCTAGCCGGGAAGAAACTGCTCCTGCCCCACGATGGGGCTTTCCATCCAGCCGGTGACGGGCTGGAATGGAGGTGTAAGCAGTTGATTGCGTAGCCCGGACCTCCCCTCACTTTTCATTTCGACGTTTTGAATTCCAGCTCTCCCTCCCGTGCCCCACTCTTCGTCCCAAACCTTCCTCCGCGAGCTCGACAAGAAACTGTGGACCGCCGCCGACCGACTGCGGTCGAATCTGGACGCCGCCGTCTATAAGCACGCGGTGCTAGGCCTGATCTTCCTCAAATACGTCTCCGATTCCTTCGCCCAGCGCCAGGCGGAAATCGAGGCCAGACTGCGGGCTTCTCAATCAGGGCCTTGAGACCTTGTTCGGTGGTGGGATACACACCTGCCTTCAGCTTGTAGATGGCCAGAGAGTAGCCAAGGGTCGCCAGGTTGTTCTTGGCCGTGTCCAGCCTCGCCTTAGCGGCAATGGCTTTGAGCACTTCACCCGCCGGGCACCCAGACGCGGCCAGCGCTACCTGCAACAGAGATCCGCAGCAACGGTTATAAAAAAATAATTTACCACCATGATTTCCTCATTGCGTTCTGCACCTGCGGAGTCATTTTGCGGCTGCAGGCTGTTCATGTCGGGCTGCCTGACTAGATCCTAACTCATGATATTCCAGCGAATTTTGACGCCAGCCATGGCTCTGACGTGGCTTTGCCTGCCCGCATTTTCCTCCGCCCAGAGCATGCACGAAGCCTGGGTCCAGCGCCATGATGGAGCCTATCACGGCACGGATATTCCATCCGGCGTGGTGGCGGATAATTCGGGCAACGTCATCGTCACCGGCCAGGTGGCAGTGGGAGTGGGAACCACCGATGCTTACACCGCGAAATACGCCGCGGATGGCACCCTGATCTGGGAGGCCACCTACAGCGGTCCTGGCAATGGCAACGACATTGCTGCGGCGTTGGTGCTCGACAGCGTGGGCAACGTGATTATCACCGGCTCGTCAGCGAATGCCACCGGCATTCCTGACATTTTCACCGTCAAGTACGCCGCGCAGACCGGCGCGGTGCTGTGGCAGCAGCGCTATGCGGGGGCGGCCAATGATTATGACGCGGGCAAGGGCGTGGCGGTCGACGCCCAGGACAATGTCTTTGTCATTGGCACCAGCACCGAGTCGTTGGCGTTCCAGGGCGGCGGCGGCTACGACTACTGCACGTTGAAGTATGCCGCATCCAATGGCCAGCAACTCTGGGTGCGAACCTACAATGGTCCGGGCAATGGCAATGACTACCCCTACGCGCTGGCGGTGGATGCCGCAGGCAACGTGATTGTCACCGGCGGCATCATCGGGTTGGCAGGCAATGAGGACATTTATACGATCAAGTACTCTGCAGCCAATGGCACCACCCTGTGGGCGCAGACGTTTGACGGCAGCGCGCATTCCACCGACGCCGCAATTGCGATTGCTCTGGACGGCACGGGCCACGTGTTTGTCGCCGGCAGCTCCTCCAACGGCAGCAACTTCGACTATATCACCCTGCAATATGATGCGGCCACCGGCAGCCCCGGCTGGACCAAGCGGGAAGACGGTCCCGGTCACGGCTATGACACGGCCACGGCGATCGCGGTCGACCCCACCGGCAATGTGATCATCACCGGCAGCGCCCCGGGCGTCGGCACCGGCAATGATATCCTGACCATCAAGTATGCGCCCGATGGAACCCGCCTGTGGGGCGCGACCTACAACGATGCCGGCAACGGGGATGATCAGGGCCGCGGACTGTCGGTGGACGGTGCCGGCAACATATTCGTCTCGGGCATGGCAAAAAACGGCACCTACTATGACTTCGTCACCCTCAAGTATGCCAGCGACGGCAGCAACCTGTGGACCCAACTCTACGACGGACCGGATCACAACAATGACATGGGTCTGGGCCGCAATGCCTTGACGCCGGACGGCGGAGTGGTCGTCACCGGCGAGTCGTTCGGCGCGCTCAATTACGACTTCACCACGGTGAAGTATGCGCCTGACGCCGCCAGCGCGCCGCAGGTCACCACCGGTCAGGCCGATCTCATCGTCGCCGCCGGCGGCGTGCTCCACGCCGTCGTCAATGCCAGCCTGGCCGACGCGAGCGTGGTTTTCGACTATGGCTTGAGCACGTCCTATGGCTCGAGTCTCGCCGGCGACCCCGCCACGGTGAGCGGCGCGGCGGACACCGACGTCACGGCCACCCTCACCGGGCTCACCCCGCAGACGCTTTATCATGTCCGGGCCCGCGCGGTCAATTCGGTGGGCGAGACCCAAGGTGACGACCAGACTTTCACCACCGCGGGCACGCCCGTGGAGGTGTGGAAATTTGCCCATTTCGGCGCGGCCTGGGCCAGCGTGGATATGGCCGACGACCCGGACAACGATGGCATCTCCAACTTCCTGGAGTATGCCCTGGGCGGCGATCCCACCGTCAGCGATCCGCAAATCCTGCCGCAGGCCAGTATGCAAGACGGTCATTTGTGCCTCTCCTTCACCCGCAATGCCAACCTCACCGACCTCACCTACACCGTCTCAGCCTCCAATGATCTGATGGTATGGAGCCCCATTGCCCGCAGCAGCAATGGCGGCCCGATGCGGGCCTTCGGCGAAGTCAACATGCCCACCATTGTGGAAGTCGGCAGGGCCGCGGTGAAGTCCGTGCTCGTCACCGATGCGGTGACTGCCGACGCGCTCCATCCCCTACGATTCCTGCGCCTGGAAATGATCCCCGCCGGCGCGGTCGTCGGCCCCGGCGGCGGCATCTCGCTGCCATGAACCCGGGTGACCGGCGTGCGGAATCGAACAATCGCTAAGGATCCCATGATGCCCAACCCCCGTGCGAAGCTGAGACCGGCAAACCTACGCAAGTCAAGCCGGTGGGCGACTTGTCCGACGGCTCGGTGATCGTCACCGACGGGCGGTTCTACTGTTTGACCGCGCGGGGCATGATGACGCTGCAAGAGCTGACTGAGACCGGATTCCGAACCGCAGGCACGTTCCGGTTGGCAGATGGTGAAGGTCAGGACGCCTGGGCCCACCCGGTTGCCTTGTTGCCTGCTGTTGTTTGGAGGTGGTCAGCATGGCTTGTGCCTTAGAGCCGTTTTTCGTCGGCGTCGATCATGTCGACAAAGGTCATCACATCGTCGCGCCCGGCGATACCGGCTTCAGCCTTGCGCTGGCGGAGGCGTTCCTGGCCGGCAGTGTCGTCGGGCGCGGGACGGTTCAACATGGTCTCGCGGTGTGCTGCTTTCGCGGCGGGGGATGCCTCGACATTCTGCCGGACCCAGTCGCAGACATCGCCGTCGGTGTTCGAGTTTTGCACCACCTCGATCATCTGTTCGTGCGACACGCCGGCGGCATTCAGCCACAGGCCGTCGAAGCCTTTGCCGAAGTTAGGCTGGTAGTCGGGATGCAGCTTGCCGGCCAAATGAAGGCGAATCTTGTCGATGTAGCGGGGCAGGTAAATCCAGCCGGCCATGGTTTCGCGCGGGCTGCGGGGATAGATGATGTCGTTCATTTTGCTAGGTTGGTTGGTGAGTTATTGATTTCATGAAACTCTGACAGCGGCGTCCGTACTACTCGCGGACTTTCAGCTTGCCGGATTCAATCGTGGCATCCACGCCGCGAAGATATTTGTCGAAGAACGCCTGGAGCCGGGCATCGAGCTTGGGGCCTTCGAAGCCGCCGTGTCCGCCTTCCTCGATGGTCTCGACATACACCGGCACCTTGGATTTTTCCAGCGCAGCCGCGAAAGTCTCTGTCTGGTTGTATGGCACCAGTGGATCCGTGGTGCCGTGGGCGATGAAAAACGCGGCGTCATCGCTGGTCACGTAGGTGACGGGTGAGGCGCTGCGAGCCTTGTCCTTGTTCTCCTGCACCGCGCCTCCGATGAGCTTGCTTTCCGGCGAGTCCGCCGCATTGTGGGCCATCTTGCTGGGGAAGTCCCCCATGGTGAGCAGGTTGGTGGGGCCGAAATAATCCGCCACGCAGGTGACGCGGCTGCTTTGATCGAGGTGCTTGCCAAGCGTGCCTTCCAGTTCCTTCACATCGCCGCTCACGCCTAACATGGCCACAAGGTGCCCGCCTGCGCTGGTGCCCCAGACGCCGATTTTTTCCGGGTCGAGGCCGTGCTCCTTCGCGTGGGCCTTGAGCCAGCGGATGGCGGCCTTGCAATCCTCGATCTGGGCAGGCCACTTTGCCTGTTGGCTCAAGCGATATTCCACGCTCGCTGCCGCATACTGTCCGCTGCTAACGAAGCGCAGCACGCTGGCACGGCCGCCGGCTTTATCGCCGCCCTGCCAGGCGCCACCATGAATGAAAACGATGACGGGCAATGGCTTGTCGCCGGCACGCGTCGCAGGCAGATAGAGGTCGAGGCGCTGGGCTGCGTCCTGCGTGTCGGCGTAAGGGATGTCCAAGAGGGTCTTGATGGAGCCTGACCGGGACTGCTGCCAGGCAAGCATGCCGCCTGCCAGGCCGCGGACATCGGTGAACCCGAGTTTGACCAGATCGACGGCGGCTTTCGCGCTGCGCACTCCACCCTGGCAGTAAACCAACACGGGTTTGCGCGGATCGAGTTCCTTGGCTGCACGGTCGGCGAAATTGTTGTCGGTCCACGGGATCAGGGTGGCCTTGGCCAAATGGCCGGTGGCAAATTCCTCCTTGGTTCGCACGTCGAGCACCTGCAGCCCCGGCGTGGCTGCCAACCACTTCTCCGCCTGCGCTGGGGTCACAGTGGCGGGCTCCGCTGCGAGGGCCGGTATGATGCCCCCGATGATCATGAAAAAGGCGACTGCAAGTTGCTTCATGCCCGGAGGATGTGAATCTGGATGATGGTTGTCACGGTAAACCATACCAGAGCCCCCACAAAGCCCCCACAAAGCCCCAGCCGATGACATTGCCGATGATGAGTTCCGGGGTCATGAGCTTTTCGGACCTGTCACACGCCGCAGCAGCCAGGGCGGCCCTGGGTAAGAACGCCGGGGTTGGGGAATGGTGTTACGGGTGATCATCGTGGGTAGGTGGTCCCGGCTTTGGCCAGGCCTCGTTCACCGACGCAATTACAGGTCGCTTTCATGCCTCTCCTCTATCACCCGCCCGGCATAGCCCGAGGAGATTCCCGGAAATTGTCCCCCTGTGGCCGCCAGGGCGATGCGAGGCATCGCGGGGCAGCGCCTGTCACTGCCCAGTCACCCTGAGGCGCATGAACAACCGGCCACCAGTCAGCGGCACGCTGAAGACGTGCACGGCACCCGTCCCGCTGTCCGGCACTTCGGTCCAGCTTCCCGCAAGCAAGGTGGCGCTGTATTCAGCGCCGTAGGTGATGCCTGTGACTCCGGAGGGCTCGATGAATTCCACGACATAGTTGCCACCGATCAGTCCGCCCTGGGGCAGGCCGGGACCGTTCGCGGTGGGGTCGAGGCCGAAGGCGTATTCGATCAGGTTCGGGAGTCCATCGTGATCGGGATCATCGAGTTCCGGCAGCAGCCTGGTCACCGTGATGGTGTAGGCCTTGGTGGTGATGCCGTCCTCCGCCGTGACCGCTGCCGTGATCGTGGTGGCGCCCACTGGCAGGCTGATAGGGGCGCTGGGGGTACCACTGGACACTGGCACTCCGTTGACCTGCACTGATGCGCCCAGATCGTCGGTGGTGGGTGTCACTGTCACGGCAGTCGTAGCGTTGGACACGGCTGCTAGATAGCTGGTGGTGGACTTGTTGAATTGCGGTGCAAGGGTGCCCGCATTCAGAGTCAGCGCTGTGAGCAGAGTGTTGTTGCTGGGCGTTGTGAAGGTCATGTCCTCACCCGGGGTCATGACACTGTCTGTGGTGACGGTGAATCGGTAATGATAGGTGGTGCCGGGAATCAGGTTGCCAAGGTCCGCGTCTGCCGACGCGCTTATGGCGGAGCCGCTGACCGACGCGGGGGCGGCGGCCACGGTGGTGCCATAGGATCGAGTCGGGCCGTACTCGAATGACAGGGTGCCATCCATGCCATTGGTGTTCACGTTGCCGTTGAGGGTCGCGGCGGTGTCCAGGATGCCTGTTGCTGCGAGGGTGGTCACCACGGACGGTTGTGGCGAGGCGACCAAAGCGAAACATTGGAGCGACCCTGCGGTGACGGTTGTGAGGCGTTCGCCGTTCCGGAAAGCGCTGGTGCTGACCGCCACCGCCACATTGCTGCTGCTCCCGGAACCTGTGCCCAACTGGCCTGAAGTGTTGCTGCCCCATGTGGCCAGCTTGCCGTCCTGGCACAGGCTGAGGCTGTGATAGCCACCACCGGAAATGGCGGTGATCGTCCGGCCCGCCAGCAGACCCGTCTGGGTCACCGCCACCGGCACACTTGAATTGGTGTTCGTGTTGTTGCCCAACTGGCCGCTGCTATCATATCCCCATGAAGTTAGGGTGCCGTCTGCGCACAGCGCGAGGCTGTGATAGCCGCCACCGGCGATGGCGGTAATGGTTTTGCCGGCCAACACCCCGGTTTGGGTCACCGCCACCGGCAAGCTCGGGTTGTTGGTGTTGGTGTTGTTTCCCAACTGTCCGTAGATATTGTATCCCCAGGCTGCCAGGGTTCCATCCGAGCACAGCGCGAGATTGTGCCAGGCACCGGCGGCAATGCTGGTGACGGTCTTGCCGGCCAGCACGCCGGTCCGGTTCACCAACGCCGGCACGCTGGTGCTTGCAAGGTCATTTCCCAGCTGCCCGTAATCATTAGATCCCCAGCCGACCAGGGTTCCATCCGAACACAGGGCGAGACTGTGGTCGTCACCGACGGCGATGGTCGTCACGGTCTTGGCGGCCAGCACGCCTGATAGATCCACCGCCGCCGGCACCGAGTGGTCAACCGCTTGCACCGTATAATAGCTTCCCCACTCGGCCAGGCTGCCGTCCGCGCACAATGCAAGCGAGTGGAAACCGCTGGTGGCAATGGCCACCACCATCTTGCCCGCCAACGCGCCGGATTGATTCACCGCGAGCGGCACTTTGCTGGAGATGGTGGTGCCGTTGCCCAGCTGGCCTGCCGAATTGTCACCCCAGGCGGCGATGGTGCCGTCAGCGCACAGTGCCAGGACATGATGGAAGCCGCTGGCGACCTCGGTCACGGTCTTGCCGGCGAGGGTGCCGCTCATGATGACCGGGATCGGGGTGATGCTCTGGGTTGTGGTGTTGTTGCCGAGTTGGCCAGAGGAATTGTCGCCCCATGCCAGCAGGCGGGTGGTGGCCCACTGCAGGACCAGATCATTGCCCGAGCCTCCGAAGTAGTTGGCCACGAAAAGATAGGTGATGCCAGCGAAAGCCAATGGCACGCGCTGTCCCTGGCGCAGGTTGTCGAACGTGCCGCGGATGGGATTCGCGCCGGTGTTGTTGACCAGCATGAGCGCGGTTCCCGGCAGCGGCGGGTGGTTGAGGACCACCGGTGGCAACACGCCTGCGGCCGCGAATTCACTGGCGGTCATGGGCACGTCGGTAGCGGAATTGAAGGTGATGGATGACACCATGCGGGTCACCTGCAGGGTGTATGTCTTGTTATTGATGCCGTCCGCGGAGGTGACGCCGATGGAGATGCTATTATCACCTTGCGCGAGGGTGATGGGCGCGCTGGGCGTGCCGGAGGCCACGGTCACCGCATTGATTCTGATGGTGGACGTGGGTACGGTGGCCACTGGCGTCACCGTGAGGTGGCCGCTCGCATTGGGCACGGTGATGCAATACACTGTGCGGGCGCTGGCGAACTGTGGTGCTAGATCGCCATCGCTCATGGTCAGGGTGGAAAGCGTGGCAGTGGCGCTGGTCGTGAAGGTCATATCCCCGCCTGTCACCTTGGCACCCGGCCGTGTGGCAACCGTCCGGTAGTGATAGATGGTGCCTGCCAGCAAGCCGCTAGCGGCGGCGCTCGCAGCCGTGGGTGTGGTGCCGGCCACGGATGTGGGACTGCCGGGCAGGGTGATGCCATAGGAAGTGGTGAGACCGCATTCGAATGACACGCCGGTGTCGGTGTTCCGAGCATCCACGCTGCCGTTCAACACCGCCGACGCATCGGTCACCCCGCTGGCCGCCAGAGTGGCCGCCATGGGCGCTTCCTGCGTCGCCATGATGGCCAGGCTGAAATTGGTGCCAGCTCCGACTGCGACGATGTTTTCGCCCGATCCCAGGGTGCTGGTGCTGACCAGCACGGGTTCGATGGTGTTGGAGCTGCTGTTATTCCCCAACTGACCGTTGCTATTGGATCCCCATGCGGCCAACGAATGATCCGTGCAAAGAGCGAGGCAGTGATTGGCGCCGGAGGCAATGGCGGCAACCGTCTTGCCGGCCAGCACTCCCGTGAGAGCGACCGCCACCGGCACCGGCATGCTGGAACCAAAGAAGTCCTTGTTGCCCAATTGTCCGTAATCGTTAGCCCCCCACGCGGCCACTGTTCCGTCCGCGCATAGTGCCAGACTGTGATTGCTACCGCAGTAAACACCCGTAACCCGCTTGCCGGCGAGCACGCTGGATTGGATCACCAGCGTCGGCGCGACGCGGATGCTTGTGTTGCCGATTCCCAACTGGCCATTGCTATTATACCCCCATGCGGCAAGGGTTCCGTCAGCGCTCAGGGCGAGACTGTGCGCGCCGCCGGCGGCGATGGCAATGATGGTTTTGCCGGCGAGCACGCCGCTGCGATCCACCAGCACCGGCGCGCTGGCTGTGGTGGAGCTGTTGTTGCCCAGCTGTCCGTAATAGTTATATCCCCAGGCGGCCAGGGTTCCGTCCGCGCACAGCGCGAGATTATGATAAGTGCCGGCGGCGATGGCGATGATGGTCTTGCCGGCGAGCGCGCCGGTTTGGGTCACCGGCGCCGGCACGCTGCTGTTGGTGATGCTGTTGTTTCCCAACTGGCCGAAGTCACCCTTGCCCCATGCGGCAAGGGAGCCGTCCGTGCATAGCGCGAGGCAGTGCGAATCACCGGCAGCGATGGCGGTGACCGCCTTGCCGGCGAGAACACCCGATTGGTCCACCAAGACCGGGGCATAGGTGGTGCTGGTGTTGTTATTGCCCAACTGCCCGGAGGCATTGGCTCCCCATGCGGCCAGAGTTCCGTCGGCACACAAGGCAAGGTTGAATGAGGCTCCTTCAGCCACGGTAATGACGGTCTTGCCGGCGAGCACGCCGCTCATGTCCACCGGGGCCGGGATGCTACTGCCGGGAGCGCCGTTGCTGCCGAGTTGGCCGGCACCGTTGCTACCCCACGCGAGCAGGCGGTTGTTCGCCCATTGCAGGACCAGGTCATTGCCGGTGCCGCCATTGTAGTTCGCCACGAACGCATAGGTCAGCCCACCATACGTTAGATGCACCGTTTGCCCCTGCGCCAGGTTGTCGAATTGTCCTTGAATCGGCGCGACTCCCGTGTTGTTCACCACGGTCAAACAGGTTCCCGCAACCGGCAGATGGTTCAGCACGAATGACGCCACGTTGCCGGAAGCCACGAAGCCATTGGCCGTCAGCGGCACGTCGGAGGCGGAGTCGTAGGTATATGCCAATGGTTGACGGGTCACCTTCACGGCGTAGGTCAGCGTGTTGACGCCGTCCGGAGCGGTGACCACGATGGATATGCTATTATCACCGGTCGCCAGAGTGATCGGGCTGCCAGCGGATCCGGACGGCACCGTCGCGCCATTGATACTGACTGTGGAGTTGGCGGTGGTGGCCACGGGAGTCAGTGTAAGGGTGGTCACGGTGTCGGGCACGGTGACGAGATAACCCATGGTGATGCTGTTGAAGGCGGGCGTGAGCATGCCGCCGCTCAGGGTCAGGTTGGCAAGGGAGGCGATGGTACCAGTCGTGAAGGTCATATCGCCGCCCCTGGCGGTGCCGCCGGGACCCACGGCCACCACCCGGTAATGATAGGTGGATCCTGCCAACAACCCGCCGGTCGTCGCGCTGGCCACCATGGTGGTCGCGCCGCTCACCGACGCGGGAATTGCTGTTAGAGAGAAACCATAGGCGGAGGTCGGGCCGTACTCGAAGGTCAGGGTGGTGGAATTGCCCTCGGCATTCGCGCTGCCGTTGAGGGTGGCGCCGGTGTCGCCGACGGCGGTCGCGGCCAGAGTTTCCACTGCAGGCGTCGGCGGTGAGGC
Source organism: Akkermansiaceae bacterium (assembly GCA_903908495.1). GTDB lineage: Bacteria > Verrucomicrobiota > Verrucomicrobiia > Verrucomicrobiales > Akkermansiaceae > Luteolibacter. The sequence continues at coordinate 38,555 of CAIVSK010000047.1, read as the reverse complement.
GACCATGGCGAGGCTGAAATCTGATCCGCCTTTGCCGGCCGTGAAGCATTCGCCCGTCTGCATGGTGCTGGTGCTTACCATGACCGGCACGTTGCTTTGGCTGCTGCTGTTGTTGCCCAACTGGCCGTAATTATCGTAGCCCCAGGTGGCAGCGGACCCGTCCGCGCACACGACGAGATTGTGCCGATAGCCCGCGCCAATAGTCGTCACGGTTTTGCCGGAGAGCACGCCGGTTTGGGTCACCAGCACCGGAACACTGCTGTTGGTCGTGCTGTTGTTGCCCAAGCATCCGTAGGTGTTGTATCCCCAGGCCGCCATGGTGCCGTTGGAGCACAACACAAGGGTGTGGCTTTCACCGGCGGCGATTGCAGTGACCGCCTTTCCGGCGAGCACGCCGGTTTGCCTCACCAGCACCGGGACACTGCTGTTGGTGTTGCTGTTGTTGCCCAATTGTCCGTAATTGTTATATCCCCATGTGGCCAGGGTTCCGTCCGCGCACAGCACAACATTATGATAAGCGCCCGCGGTGATCGCCACGACCGTCTTGCCGGCGAGCACGCCGCTTTGAGTCACCAGCACGGGCACGCTGCTGGAGGTGTTGCTGTTGTTACCCAACTGGCCGTAGTAGTTATACCCCCAGGCGGCCAACGTGCCGTCGGAGCACAGCACGAGTTGATGATGCTCACCGGCGGCGGTGGCGATGACCGTCTTGCCGGCGAGCACGCCCGTCTGGCTCACCGCCACCGGGACACTGCTGTCAGTGGTGCTGTGGTTGCCCAACTGGCCATAGTAGTTATACCCCCAGGCGGCCAGCGTGCCGTCGGAGCACAGCGCGAGCTGATGATAACAACCGGAGGTGATGGAAGTGACCGTTTTTCCGGCGAGCACTCCGGTCATATCGACGGCGTCCGGCACGAGCCAGTTTGAGTTGCTGTGGTTGCCCAACTCGCCGTGAGAGTTGTATCCCCACGCCGCGAGGCTGCCGTCCATGCACAGGGCGAGGTTGTTCGAATTTCCCGCGGCAATGGCCGTGACTGATTTACCGGCGAGCACGCCGCTCATGGTCACCGGCCCGGCGACACTGCTGCTGGCATAGCTGTTGTTGCCGAGTTGGCCGCTGCCGTTATATCCCCAGGCCATCAGGCGGGTGTTCGCCCATTGCAGCACCAGGTCATTGCCGGTGCCGCCGAAATAATTGGCAACGTAGGGATAGGTGATCCCGCCATAACCCAACCATACCTGTTGCCACTGCGCCAGATTGGTGAATGTGCCAGCGATGGGACTTTGGGCCGTATTTCTCACCATAATCAGGGTGGCTCCGGTCACCGGCACATGATTGAGCACCATGGGCGGCAGGTTGCCCCCAGCCGCAAAACCGGCGGCCGTCACCGGAATGTCCGTGGCGGAGTTGAAGGTGAGCGTCTGCGGCAGGCGGGTGGCAGTCACGCTGTAAGTGCGGGCATAGGTGCCGCCCGCGGCGGTGACCGTGATGTTGATCACGGTGTTGCCGACCCCCAAATACTGCGGATCGCTGGTGGCACCGGATGCCACGGGGACGCCTGCTACGGTGACTGCGGCGCCCGGACTCATCACCACCGGAGTGAGTGTGATGGCCGGCACGGCGAATGGCACGGTGATTAGATAAGCGGTTGTATTGCTGGAAAACGCGGGTGCGAACGTGCCGCCGTCGATGGCGAGGTTGGCGAGCGTAGCCAGGTTGCCGGTGGTGAAGGTCAAGTCCGTCCCTTTCACCGTGCCGCCGCTGCTGGCAGCCACAATCCGGTAATGATAGAGGGTGCCGGTAAGCAATCCGCTGATGGCGGCGCTTGCCGCGGTGGCGGTGGTGCCGGTGGCGGTTGCGGGGGTTGCTGCCGCGATGGTGCCGTAGGAAGGAGTCAGGCCGTATTCAAACGCGATGGTGGTGGTGGTGCTGCCGTTGGCATTGACGGTGCCGCGGACGCTGGCACCGGTGTCGATGACGGTGGTGGCCGCCAGCGTCGTTGCCACCGGTGCTGGCGGCGAGGCCACCAGCATCAAGTTGTGGAGGTATCCGGCATTGACCGATGAGATGAACTCACCCGTTGCCAGGTTGGTTCCGCTGACCGTCAGCGGCACTTTGGATGAATAGATGCTGCTGGATGCGCCCAACTGGCAGGATGTGTTAGTCCCCCAGGCGGCGAGGAAGCCATCCGCGCAGAGCGCGAGGTTGTGATAGGACCCTGAGGCAATGGCGGTGATCGTTTTGCCGGACAGCACGCCGGTTTGGGTGAGTAACACCGGCACGCCGCTGTTGGTGCTGCTATTGTTGCCCAGTTGCCCACTGCTATTATTCCCCCACGCGGCCACTTTGCCGTCCGAACACAACACCATGCCATAAGCATCTCCCGTGGCAATGCCCGTCACCGTCCTGCCGGCCAACACGCCCGTCCTGTCAACCAGGACGGGCACGTGGCTGTGAAGGTTGGTGTTGTTGCCCAATTGTCCATAGGTGTTTTCCCCCCAGGCGGCGAGCGTCCCGTCGGAGCACCGTGCCAGGGTGAAGGTCCCCCCGGCATGCAACGCCACAACCGTCTTGCCGGCGAGCACGCCGGTCTGCTCCACCAATACCGGCACGCTGCTGGAGGTGGTGTTGTTATTTCCCAGGCGGCCGTTGGTATTGCCCCCCCAGGCCGCCACAATGCCATCGGCGCAAAGCGCGAAGCTGGTGGTGTCTCCCGCGGCAACGGCGACGATCGTCCTGCCGGCCAGCACGCCTGTTAGATCCACAGGTACGGGCACATTGCTGTCAGCCGTGCTGTGGTTCCCCAACTGCCCATAACTGTTGTATCCCCAGGCGGCCAGCGTGCCGTCCGCACACAGCGCGAGGCTGTGGCTGCCACCCGCGGCAACCGCCGTGATGGTCTTGCCGGCCAGCGCGCCACTTTGGGTCACCGCCACCGGCGTGTTGGCGGTAACCGTGCTGTTGTTGCCTAATTGGCCGTTCCCATTTCCTCCCCACGCGGCGAGGGTGTTGTCCGCACACAGCGCGAGATTGTGATAGCCGCCAACGGCAAGGGCGATGACCGATTTTCCCGCCAGCACGCCGGTCATGTCCACCGGCACCGCGGCAATGCTGGTGTATACGTTCGGGTTGCCCAACTGGCCGTCAGAATTGTAGCCCCACCCTAGCAGCCGGTTGTTAGCCCACTGCAATACCAAATCGTTGCCGGTGCCGCCAAAGTAGTTGGCGACGAACGGATAGGTCACGCCATTGTAAGCAAGGTTCACGGGCTGACCCTGCGCGAGGTTACTGAAGGCCGATTGGAGCGGATTCGCGCCTGTGTTGTTCACCACTTTCAGAGTGGTTCCCGGCTTGGGAGTGAAGTTCAGGGCGAATGCCGGGGCAGCTCCCGTGGCGGCGAAATCTGCCGTTGTGACGGGCGTGTCGGCGGCGGTGTTATAGGTGAAGCTCTGGGGCAGGCGGGTGACCGTGATGATATAGGTTTGGGTGGGGGCACCGCCGGAGCCGGTGACCTCGGTGGTGATGGCATTGTTACCCGCAGTCAGAGCGACCGGGTTGCTCGCCGAGCCGGACTCCACCGTGAGGCCATTGACTTTCACCGTGGAATCAGCAAGGGCGCAAACCGGCGTGAGGGTGACGCTGGTAACGGCGTTGGGCACCGTGACTACATACCGGGTGATGTTGCCCGCAAATACTGGATATAGCGCGCCACCGGCCATTGTCAATCCGGACAGCACGGCATCACTGGTCGTGGTGAATGTCATGTCCGCGCCTTTGACCGTGCCAGACGGACCCGTGGCCGCCAACCGGAAATGATAGATGGTGCCCGGACGCAGATTGCCGGCAGCTGCGCTGACCGCGGTGGCGGTGGTGCCTGAGACCGACGCGGGAGTGGCCACCACGGTGCTGCCGTAGGATGAGGTCAGCCCGTATTCAAAGACGGCGGTGGCCGTGGTGCCCTGGGCGTTGGCAATGCCATTGAGGGTCGCGGCGCTGTTGATCATGTTGGAGGCAGCCGCCGTGATGGCGAGTGGCGGCAGCGGCATGGCGACCATGGCCACGCTGTGGCCCGAACAACTGCCTGCATCCGAGCGGGCGAAGCGTTCACCGGTTTGCAGCATGGTGGTGGTGACCGGCACCGGCACGCTGCTGGAGGTGCTGCTGTTATTGCCAAGCATTCCGTAAGTGTCGTTTCCCCATGAGGCCAGGCTGCCGTCACTGCATAGCGCCATACAATAACTGCCGCCGGAACTGCTGGCGACCACGGTTTTGCCGGCGAGAATACCCGTTTGGGAGACCAACGCCGGCAGGGTGCTGGTGTTTGTGCTGTTGTTGCCCAACTGCCCGGAATCATTGTATCCCCACGCGCTCAAAGTGCCGTTCGAACACAAGACCATGTTATGATGATAGCCGGCGGCAATGGAGGTCACAGTATTTCCCGCGAGCACTCCGCTTTGGGTCACCGCTACCGGCACGCCGGGTGTCGTGGGGCTGTTGGTGCCCAGTTGATAATAGGAGTTAGACCCCCAGGTGACCAGCGAGCCGTCCGTGCAAAGCACCAGATTGTGTTCCCCGCCTGCGGAGATTGCACAGACCGCTTTTCCGGCAAGCGCGCCGGTCTGAACGACTGCGACCGGCACGTTGCTTTGCGCAGCGCTGGAATTGCCCAGCTCGCCGTTGGCATTATATCCCCAGGCGGCCACGGTCCCATCGGCACACAACGCCAGGCTGTGATTCGGGCCGGCCGACACGGCGATGACGGACTTGCCGGCGAGCACCCCGGTCTGGTCCACTATCACCGGCAATGACCACGAGGTGCCCGTGCCGCGCGACCCGCAGCCCAATTGGCCGTACGAATTGTACCCCCACCCCACCACCGTGCCGTCCGCGCACAGGGCGAGGCTGTGGGAAAAGCCGGCGGAGATGGCAACAACGGTCTTGCCGGATAACGCGCCGGATCGGTCAATTTCCATGGGTACATTGCTGTTTGTTGTGCTGGTGGTTCCCAACTGATGACTGCCGTTGCCGCCCCATGCGGCCAAGGTGCCGTCCGTGCATAGGGCGAGGCTGTGGGAGGATCCGGTGGCGGTACGGACCACGCTTTTGCCGGCTAACACGCCACTCGTATCCACCGGAACCGCGAGGCTGCTGTTGGCGTTGGTGCCGTTGCCCAACTGTCCGACGTTGGTGGAGCTCCCGCCCCACGCCATGAGCCGGGTGTTCGCCCATTCCAGCACCAGATCCCTGCCGCTGCCACCACGGTAGTTCGCGACAAATGGATAGCTCACCCCGTTGTACGTGAGAATTACCGTTTGCCACTGCCGCAAGTTGTCATACGTGCCGTCGATCAAGCCGTTGCCCGTGAGCTTGACCACCGTCAGGCTGGCACCCACCGCGGGCATGAAGTTGAGTGTGAGATTCACCGTGTTGCCGGTTGCTGTGTATGAGGTGGCGGTGACCGGCACCGCCGTGGCTGAGTTATAGGTATAACTGAGCGGCGTCTGCCGAATCACGAACACCTGATAGACGGCGGTGGTTCCGTCAAGGGCGGTGACCGTCACGCTGACCGTGTTGGATCCCGCAACGAGGTCGATTGGGGGGCTGGCGGTATCCGACGCCACGACTGCACCGTTGACCATGATGGAGGAAGTGAAGTCCGTGGCGCGCGGCGTGACCGTCACCGCGGCGACGGCGGTCGGCACGTAATTGACATAAGCCTCGAACTCAGGTGAGAACGCGGGCACCAGTGTGCCGGAGCTCAGAGTGAGTCCCGCCAGCGTGGCGTCTTCCCTAATTGAAATAAGATAGGTCGTAGTGCTCACGCCGTCTTGTGCGGTAACTTTGATAGTGAGCATCGTGTTGCCCGGCACGAGCGGGATCGGCGGGCTGGCGGCACCGGATGCGAGTGCCGCTCCGTTGACGGTGAGGGTGGCGGACGCGGCGGCCAACGGGGTGACGGTAACCGCGGTGGTGCCATGGAGAACCCGCGCGATGTATGACGTGGTGGCCGGGGCGAAGTCACCGTCAAGGAAGCCGGGCGCGAGGGTCGCGCCAACCAATGACGAGTTGCTGGAGACCGGGGCCTCTACCAAGGCCAGCGTGTGGTTGGAACGGCCGCGCGCCAGCACGGCAAACCTCTCGCCGCTGCCGAGTGATGAGGTGGCGACCGCCACGGGAGCGCTGCTGGACATGGCCGTGCCGTTGCCAAGCTGGCCGTGGAGATTTTCTCCCCATGCGGCCAGGGAGCCATCGGTGCACAGGGCGAGACTGTGGTAGATCCCCGCGGTGATGGCGGCGACGGTTTTGCCGGCGAGGATGCCGCTGACGTCGACGACTCCCGGAACAAGACTGCTAGTGCTCCGGCCCAACTGCCCATAACCGTTATGCCCCCAGGAGGCAAGGGTGCCGTCCGTGCAAATGACGAGGTTATGGGAATCTCCCGCGGCGATGGCGGCGACGCTCCGGCCCGCAAGCACGCCTGACGTGTTGACGGCGACCGGCACGCTGCTGTTGGTGACGCTGTTGTTACCCAGTTGGGAGTAATTGTTATACCCCCACGCGACCACGCTGCCGTCCGCACAGAGGGCAAGACTGTGTGAGGCCCCCGCGGCGATGGCCGTGACGGCCCTGCCCGCCAGAGTGCCGGTGGTGACGACGTTGACCGGCACCTCGCGCATGATGGTTGTGCCATCGCCAAGCTGCCCATAGGTGTTGGCTCCCCAGGCGGCAACGTGCCCGTCAGCGCAGAGCGCGAGACTATGGGAATCCCCCGCGGCGATGGCGATGATGGCTTTATCAGTCAGCGCGCCGGTGGCCCGCACGGCGACGGGCACACTGCTCGAATAAGCCGTGCCATCGCCGAACTGGCCGACGGAGTTGTCGCCCCAGGCCGCAAGCGTGCCGTCCGCGCACAGGGCTAGGCTGTGGGTTGAACCTGTTGCGATGGCGATGACGGTCTTGCCGGACAGAACGCCAGCTGTATTGACCGCAACAGGCGTGTTGGTGTTTGCGATGCTGCCGTTGCCCAACTGACCGGAGGTATTCAGCCCCCACGCTGCGAGCGTGCCATCCGTGCACAGCGCCATGCTGTGGGAGATGCTCTCGGCGATAGCAGTGATGGTCTTGCCGGCAAGCACGCCGGTTGAGGTGACGGGCGCTGGTGCCGTGCCGGCGGTGGTGGTGGTCGTGCCGTTGCCGAGTTGGCCATAGGAATTATCGCCCCAGGCATAAATCCTGTTGTTGGCCCATTGCAGGATGAGGTCGTTGCCGGTCCCTCCATAGTAGTTGGCGATGAATGGATAGGTAAATCCGCCATACTTCAGGTTTACCGACTGCGCTTGGGGCAGATTGTCAAAGGTACCCTGAATGAAATCCAGCCCGGTTACCTTCACCACAGTCAGCTTACTGCCAACCGTCGGCGCGAAGGCCAGAGTGAGGTCAACCGTATTGCCCGTCGCCGTGTAGCTCCCTGTTGTCACTGGAACGTCGGCGATGGAACTGAAGTTGGCCGTGACCACCGCCCCGCACACAGGCAGGACTGATAGAATCAGGCTGCTCCAAATCGCGGCAACCAGGCACTTGGGAATCAGGTTCATAAGGGGCGGGAGGGTGAATGCAGAGGTGACCGAGATCAAATGCCCGGCAGCAAGCCGTGTCGACGGCATGGCGCGCGCCGGTCATGAGGCGACACCCCCTTTAATCCTTGTTGCACAATCGGAACCTGCGAATTATTGCGCCCGCTAACAACCAAAATTCGCGGGCATGGCAGGATACGCGTGTTGAATGATGGAATAGGCGGCGGGTTGGCCCCCGTGGCTGTGGTGCCGACACCAGCCAGGCCTCACCCCGGAACCGTTACCGCAGGCTTGGCAATGCCAGGAGCGGTAAGCGCCCTCCTATCACCGTGCCGGAACCATAAGGCGAGCCACGTTCGTCAGTCGTCGGTGCGCTGCGTGATCCGGCACGAGGCGCGTTGGCCGTGGTGCCATGTGCCAGCCCCCTCAAAAATGGCCACGGAAGTGCCGGGCAGCAGGAGATGTTCTAAGTCGAATCATTTTGGGAATACGGATGACGCGGCGGGCAGCAAAGCTTTCGTTCAGTTGCGCAGGGTGGTGTCACCAGCGCGATGGGCCTCGGCGTGACGAGGCTGGCGAGGATCGGTTAGGCGCGATCGGCAAATTCGTTTTCTAGGTCGAGTTCCATTAGGGGGGGGGAGGATAGCTGAGCGCGGCCGCCGTCAGCAAGCCGAGGACCGGCCCGATTGGCCCCATCACCAGAAACACCCACCACCAGCGTTTGAGCATGGCGCGATGATATGCGGGAGCCGGGTTGCTGTCATTCGGATTCGGGGGTGTGCTGTTTGCCGACGCCCTACCTCCGGCTTGCCGGGGGATGGTCTGCAGGATGGGACTGTCTACGGGCTGAGGCCGGGAGTGTGACGGTGCCGAAGCGGAGGACGCCTGTGTGTGCGGCGATGCGACTGACGGTGGGCAAGTTGTCAGTGTGCACCTGAAAGTGCCACCGCCGCGGGTTGACAAGCGCTCATTCCGATGCAAGCAATTCTTGGCGAGATGCCACCACGTTACCGGTCTTCATGGCACTGGTCCCGGTCGGTCTGCGTGGAAAGCACCTCGCCACTTGTATGCACGGGTCACGACGCGAGAGGCCGCCCGGATGCAGCGCCGGCATAGAGCAGCACAGGCAGGCCGCCCACCAGTATCGCCTCAGGTCCACGTGTACGGCTCAGGGAGCGTCCGTCGGCGGGAAGTTTGCCGGGAGCGTCTCCGGCGGCCACCACGCCGAGCCACGGAGGGATGCCGCCGTGTCGCCAGGACCGTGATCTGCCGAGCACTGCGCCAGTCCGGGTCCCCAACATTCCGAGCTGGCCGCGGTGGGTGATTCAAGTTAGAACACGGCATGAGTATATCCGTGTTGCATCGCTGTCCGGCCTGCGGCTTTGAGATCGAGGCATGGGACGACGGCCATCCGTACATCCGTGACGACAGGGGCAGAGCCCGATTTTACTACCACCCCTGCGAGACGGAGGTGCGCCAAAAAATCCTGTCAGTGTGCGAATGGGCGCATGACAAATCGCCGGAAGATCTGTCAGCCCTGTTGGAGAAGAAGAGCGGGAACATGACGGAGTTCCTCTGCCTCGGGTGTTGCCGGCGCTTCAAGTGCGACGAGGACAGGCAACAGCCGCGGTGCAGGAAGCGTGGCTCCAAGGACGTCCGCGATGTGATGCTCCTGGGAGGCTGCGCCTGCCCCAAGTGCGGCAAGGGCCGCTTCCCGGACGAGCCTCCCTTTTATGCCATATCGTGATTCTCGGGCTGCGTTTGGTTACTGAAGGTGGCATCAGAACAACTCCCGTGGGGCCGCGCCACCGTCAGCATGGTTGCGATGAGAGGATCAATGTGTCCATCAGCCCGCGGTGTTCGTTCTGACAAATGAGCGGCATAGACCGCCGGCTGGAACAGCATGGACACCGGGACAGATTCGAGACGTGCCGCCTCGATCTGGAGGTCTTTGTTCAGGCGCTTGCGGGTGGAGTCTGAATATCGACGCAGGCCATTGTCCATCGCCTGGATCTCGTCTATCGGTATGGGTGTGAGCCGGGATAGCAAGGCTATGACGCGGGCGTGGGTGAGAGCCTTAGCCGTGTCTGTCCACTCCTGCGGGATCCCGCACTTGTCGAGGGGCAGCGGGTCTTTGGCGAAAGGATGGATGATCATGGTGACTAAAAATGAGTGTGTCTTGTGGTTGTTAACGTGCTGGGCGGCGAGAGGCATGGCAACGCGGCCCTCCCGGGGGACTCGGATCTCAGGCGTGTTTCGTCTCCGTCGTGTTCGACCTTGCCGACCTTGCCGCCTTCGCCTGCTCGCTGAACGGCGACGGCACCTCCCCGATCACCGGGACCACGGTTCCGCTAGGTCCTATCGACCAAATCTTGATGGCCTCCGCCTTGGTCATCACTCCGACATAGTGGGATTTCAACACAGCCGCACCACCTGAGTGTCCGAACTCGAATGTCAAATTGTCCAAGGGTTTCCCAAGCGCCACCATGACGGAGGCGTGGGTGTGTCGTAGGCCGTTATCAGGCCAGTCAGGTGAGTCTTCCGGCGCACCCGGCGGATCAAACAGGTCACACCAAACCCTCCACCCCGCCTTCCGGCGCATGGCCTTCTCCTTCCTGAACCAGTTGGCGGGCAGAGCTGGCGTCCCGGAACCTCCAATACCATGGCCAGTTTCATCTGCTCATAAGCGCGCCGCTGTGAGTCGCTCCTGTCCTCCTTCTCCAGCAAGAATTGAGACAGCGCCGTCTCCACGTCCATGCTGCTCGCCTTATCCTTCTCCATCTTGGCGATTCTCTTGGCCGCATCCAGCAGCGAGCGTGCCCCATTTTTCGTGATTTTTTGATTTGTGTGTGAGAAGCACCCAGCTGCGGCATATCCGATGAACCAGCCGATAATTCTCTGGGCGGCCGACAGCCTGATCCATCCACTAACCAACTCAAAAAATCGTTATGAAACACCGCAATCCGACCCTTCGCTCGTGGCTTCTCGCGCTCTCCGCAGGCACCGCCATCACCCTCACCGTCCACGCCGGGACGACCAGCACCACCTTCAGCATCCAGAAGGGCAACCTCACCCAGGATGGCAATGCCTATGGCAGCGGCACCAGCTACACCGGCGCGGTTGACGGAGCACTTGCTGACGGCTCCGCGGCCTCTGCCAGAACCACGACCGCGACCTCGACGCTCGGCAATCAGTATCACGCCACCCCCAGCGGCAACAACGGTCAGCAGTACTGCGGTTTATTTTCCTACGATTTGACCGAGCTCAACAGCTACATTGCGGCCAACACCGGGTCTTACAGCTCCGTGAGCATCCAATCGGTTTCCTTTCAACTCATTTCCGCCGGCTCGGTTTCAGGAAGTTATATGACCCTGGGGCTGTACGGAACGGATCCGTTCACCTCCGGCGCTACCTGGTCCAATTACACCACCGGCACCGCTTGGACCGTTCCCTACCAAAGCCTCGCGGCTCCCAACAACACCGCCCTTTACGGCTACACCGGCGGCCCGTCAGCGCTGACCGCTAGTCTGGGGGCCGCGAGCCCGGGTACCACAGTGGTGAGCGGAAGCCCCCTCACATGGACCACGAACGCCAATTTCATCTCGACTTGCGCCGCGGCGCTCGCCCGGGCGGACAAGACGCTCTACCTCACGGCGAGAGGCACCTATTTTAGCAACGGCGACAACCGGCTGAGTATCAACTTCAGCCCCGCCGTCGTGGCGCTCCGGCCGAAACTCACCGTGACTTTGCAAGTGACCACGACTGCCGCACCGGCCACCTGGACGGGTACCAGCAGCACCTCATGGGCCACGGCCGCCAACTGGTCGACCAGCGCCGTGCCCGCCACGGATGCGCCGATCATCTTCAACAGTTCATCGACCGCCAACCTGAACACCGTGTTGAATCAGGATTTCACGGTCACGAGTGTCACGGTGGCCAGCCCATCCGCCATGGTTTCCGTTAGTGGAGCCAACAACCTCAATCTCGGTGCCGGCGGGTTTGATCTCTCCGCCGCCACGCAGAGCCTGGCGGTCAGCGCGCCCATCGTTCTGACAGCGCCCCAGACCTGGAACATTGCCGCAGGCCAGAGCCTGAGCGTCAGCGGCGCGGTCACCGGCAGTTCGCAGCTCACCCTTGCGGGCGCGGGCAAGATCTCGCTCGGAGCGTCGAACATTCTTCCGAACGGCGCAAGTGCCGGCAACCTGATTGTGAGCGGCACGCTGGACCTCGACGGCAGCTCGCAGTCCGTCAACGGCCTGAGCGGCAGCGGCATCGTGGACAACACGGCCGCTGGCGCGAGCGTCCTGAGCGTCGGCAACAACAACGTCACCACCACATTCGACGGCATCCTCCAGAACACCAGCGGGACGCTGGCGGTGGCCAAAACGGGGAGCGGCCAACTCACCCTGACCGGAGCCAACACGTTCAGCGGCGGCTTCACGAATAACAGCGTGTGCTATGTGGTTCCTAGCAACAACCTCGCGTTCGGCAGCGGACCGGTGGTATTGAACGCAGGGACGATCTATGCGGTCGCAACCACCACCTTCGCGAACACGCTGGCCTTGAACGGCGCCACCCTGCGCATCGGTGGCGGCAACAGCCACACCGTGACTTGGAACGGGCCGGTGACAGCCACCGGGACTTCCGGGCTTACCTCCGATGGCGGCACAGGGGGCATCACCTTGGGAAGCACCCTCGACATTGCGGGGGCGACCTTCAGCAGCTATGCGAGCGGGACGACTCATACGATCACCGGCGACGTCAGCGGCGCGGGCGGCAATCTCAATGTGGCCGGCGGCACGCTGCAACTCTCCGGCACCGGCACCTACACTGGCACGACCACGCTCAGTGGCTCGGCAGTGTTGCGGCTGCAACCCACTGGAACGATCTCGAGTTCCAGCAATATCGTCATCAATGGTGCCGGCAATTTGAATATCCGCAACACGGGGGGCTGGTCGTACAGCGGCAGCATCACCGGCGATGGCAGCGGCTCGATCACCCCGACCTCCGGCACCAACGCCACCCTTGCGGGCAACATCTCCGGCGTGGCAGGCATCTACTCCAACAGCGCCGGAACCGCCACCGCCGTCAGCGGCGACATCAGCGGGGCCGTCGCGGTCACCGTGCAAGGTGGTGCCATTCTCACGCTCTCCGGGAACAACTCCGCCATGACTGGCAGCGTCACATTAAACGGAGCGACCGCCTCCACCCTGCTCGCCCTCAAAAGCGCAGCGGCACTCGGCACCGGCAACCTTGCCATCAGTGGTGGCAACAACGGCGAGGTCGACAATACCAGCGGAGCCGCCCTCACGCTCAGCAGCAACAATGCGCAAGCGTGGAACAGCGATTTTCGCTTTATCGGTAGTGACGACCTGAATCTCGGCAGCGGCGCGGTGACCTTGGGAGGCAACCGTGTCATTTATGTCAGTGCAAAGACCCTCAGCGTCGGCGGAGATATCGGAGGAGCGTACGGCATCACCAAGAACAACGGGGGAACCCTCGCCCTCACCGGCAGCAGTTCCTACACCGGCAATACCATCATCGCCCAGGGCACGCTCAAACTCGGTGCCGCCGGCTCGATCGCGAGCAGTGCTTCCGTCACCATCAACGCAGGTGCCACCCTCGATACCAGCGCTCAAGCCACCTATGCGATCCCCGGCGCCCAGCCGTTGGCCCTCGGCATCGACGCTAGCGCGAGTGGTTCCAGCGGCAGAATTGTCGCTGCCGACCTCGACATCACCAATGCCATCATCACCTACAACTTCACCGGCACTCCCAGCGCCCCGGTTTACGTGTTGGCCACCTACACCGGGCTGACGGGCACCGCCTTCGCCTCCGCGTCCACCCCGCCGTCAGGCTACACGCTGGATTACGCCTATCAAGGTGACAAGATCGCCCTCGTGCAAGGTGGCGGATCCGGCTACTCCGCCTGGCAAGCCGCTAACAGCAGTGCCGGTGGTCTTAACGCTGACCACGACAACGATGGGGTGAGCAATGGCATCGAGTATTTCGTCGGCGGGACCACTAACACCACCGGCTTCACTGCCCTGCCGGACGTGACCCAAATCGGCGGCACCCACAGTATCACCTGGACCAAGGCCGGCACCTACCCGGGAGTCTATCCCATCGATTTCGTGGTGGAAACCTCCACCACCCTGGTCGGCACGTGGACGCCCGCCGCTCTCGGCACCGGCGCGGGCCAGGTGGAAATCACCGGCAACGACGTGAAATACACCTTCCCCGCCGGCACCCGGAACTTTGCCCGCCTCAAGGTCACCGGTCCGTAAGTTGTCGTCGCCAGCAGCACTCGCCACGGCATTCCAATCATCCGGCGGCCTCCCTCATCGGGGGGGCCGCCATTCATTCTTCCGACTCACTTGAGAAGTTACCGCAGAGTTGCAAAGGATCGACCCATGTCATTTTTAAATTTCCCACTCTGGTGTTTGCGGCGGGTTAGGACCTTGGCGCTGCTGGCGGGGTTAGGGTGCTACTTCGCGACCGGAGTGTCTGCCCGAGCAGCGACGATAAGCACCGGTGATGTGACGGCATCGCTCGGGCCGACCTTCTTTGTGGACGATGCGGTGAATGGTGGCACAGACACCGATATCAACCAACCGAGCGTCGCGGCTTTTGATCGCATTTTTTCCGGGCTCCTGACTCGCAACCAAGGGCCGGCCCGGGTCACTCTTACCGGCTTCGGATTCGCTGCACACACCAGCGCCACTGCAAACGACGCCAGCACTATCGCGGTCACTTTCACCTATCTCGGGGCAGACGAGTTACCCGGTGGTGGCGACGATGTCGTCATCGGCACAGCCACTGGAACTTACAACTTCACGGCCGGGGGGGAATATGTATTTGCATTTGACACGCCTCTGGCTGCGGATCTCACCATCACCGGCACACGTTTCCGCATCCAGATCGCCCCCACCAACGCTGGCGGCAACGGCTCTTTGAAGCTCAAGACCGACGTACTCACTTACGAAAGCACCCCCGGCCCGAAGTTCAGCGTGGCGGGCATCGTGGCTGCGCAACGGCTGAATCTGGCGAAATATCAGACCGTCCTCACGGATTCCGTGAGCGGCCAGCGCCTGGCGGGTTACGTCACGGACGGCGTGGCGGGCAACGACAACCGCTGGGAAAGCAGCGGCAGCGGGCCGCATTGGGCGCAGGTGGTGTTTCCATTTCCCGTGACGGTGGGTAGCGCGCAAGTGTTCACGGGGCTGGATGACGGCAGCGCGAGCACGAGTTTCAAACTCCAGTATCTTTCCAACTCGACCTGGGTGGACGTGCCCGGCGCATCCGTTACAGGCAACACCAACGTCGAGCGCAACCTCGTCTTCACGTCCCCGGTGAAGGCCTCCTCATTGCGCATTTACGATTCCGCGGACGCCACGCTGCGAGTCAAGGAGTTCGCCTTGTATCCGCCCAACGGCGCAACCGGCCATCCCATCGGCACGGACGTCACGCTGGATCTCGCCTATCAGCGGCCGGCGCTCGCCACGGCCAACACCGCCGGAAATTTCGCCCTGCTCGCCGTGGACGGCCGGGTGAACAAGGCCTCCATGTGGCAGACGTCCACGGCGGGTGCAAACTCGTTGGAGATCGACCTGCGCGTCAGCACCAAGATCGGCAGCGCACATCTGTATTCCGGTTCTCCCGGCGTGTCGCCGCTGGCGGCTTTCGTCCTGCGCTACTGGGACGGTGCCGCGTGGCAGGACGTGCCCGGCGGGACCGTGGCGGGCAACACGACTTCGGCCCTCGTCATCCCCTTCACCAGCGCCGTGACCACCAGCAAGGTGCGGCTCGAGTTCACCAACCCCGGAACCACTTCGCTGCAGGAACTCTGCATCTTTCCAGCGAACGCAGGAAACTCCGGCTATCCGCTCGGCACCGGCGTCATCGGCGCACCACCCTCCACGGCGAAGTACGACGATACCAACGACACGTTTTACAACCTCACCAACCCAACGGCCAACCTCTTCATGGCCGTCAGCAACGGCGCACCCGGACTGAACCAGCCCGGATTGACGAGCGCTCAGGGCCAGTATCAGGTCTTGCTCAACCTCGGCAACGGCACCTATCGGATGCGCAACCGCGCCACCGGCTTCTGCCTGTCAGGTGCGCAACTTTCCAGCACCCCGGGCACCCCGCTGGTGGACGCGCCTTATGCCGCGCTGCCGGATCAGGACTGGATCCTGGAGCCGATCGGCAGCACGGGTTTCTATTATCTAATCAACTCATGGAGCGGACTGGTGATCGACACGCAGGGCGGCGGCACGGCGGCCGGCACCGCACTGGTACAGAGCGTGCATGCCGGTGCCGCCAGCCAACGCTGGCAGTTGGTGAACTCCACAACTTTTCCCAAGAAAGGCGTCGGCGGCACGTCATTCGCCAGCACCTTCAATGTCAACTGGGCCTATAACTGGGGCCTGAGCAGCACCCAGACTCTGCCTGCTGGAGCGGTCTTTAATCCCATGCAGTGGGGCGACTACTACTGGGACGTCGGCACCAATTCCAACGCATCCACTTGGAAATTGTATTCCACCTGGCGCGGCACCGCCGGCCCGTTGCACGTGTTGGGTTTCAACGAACCGGACACCTTCAGCCAGTCAGGACAAAGCCTGGATCCGAACCATCCGGCGACGGCGGCCGCGTTCAGCTCGACCCGCTCGATGACTGCGGCCGTCATGCTGTGGCCGCGGCTGCTGGCGATGGACGAGCCGCTCGTCGCGCCGTGCCCCGCCAACATGACCGGCGGCTGGCTGGCTGCATTTTTCACGCAGGCTGCCAATCTGGGGTATCGGGTGGATTACACGGCGAAGCACAGTTATGGCAGTCCGAATGGAGGTTCGTCCAACAGTCTGATCAGCGACCTGCAGACGGGCTACACCACCTGGGGCCGGCCGATGTGGCTGACGGAGTTTTCATTTGTGGACTGGAGTGGCAGCTCGTCCTGGAGCGATGAGGATAACTACAACTGCTTGGCGGAGTTTCTGTGGCGGGCGGAAAGCGTGACATGGCTGCGCAAATACGCCCTGTTTGTCTTCACGGAGGATGCCAGCAGCCCCAATCCCGCCCTACCGTGGAGCGCGGTGACTCCGGGCCCGCGTTCAAACTCCTATGACATCAACGGCAAGCTCACTCCCTTCGGCGAGTTGTATGCAGCATGGGACAACGATGCAACGGTCCGCTCCGACAAAACCTACTACATCCACAACAAGATCACCCGCAAGCGGCTGGCCAACACACTCGCCGCCACGCCCGGCGCCACTTCCATCCGCACCGACGACACCTCGGTGAGATGGGCGCTGGTTGCGTCACCCACATCCAACCAGTACTATATCGTTTCCGCGCGGGACGGACGCCGCCTGAGTTTTAATGGCACATCCGTCAGCCAGGTCACGGCGGGCACGACTGGCACCGCCGTCCAGTGGAGTTTGACGGAAAATCAGTATGGCTGGTTTTACCTTGGGCATCCCGCCACCACCAAACGGTTGAAACTCGCATACAACAACTCGACGAGCGCGGCCACCTTCAGCATGGTCGCCAACACCATCGTGAGCGACGATGTCCTGTGGCGCTTCATCGTCCCGTCGCCGCCACTCATCTGGTCGGGTGCCAGCAACACTTCCTGGACCGCCGCCGGCAACTGGATCCCCGGCGTGGTTCCGTCCGCAGGGGATGTGGTGAATTTCGACAGCACCTCCACCGCCAATCTGAACACGATGTTGAACCAGGATTTCAACCTGCTAGGCGTGAACGTGACCAGCCCGGCCGGCCCGGTTGCCATCGGCGGGATCAACAGCCTCACCATCGGTGCAAACGGGCTCGACCTCGCCGGTGCCAGCCAGGACCTGACGATCAGCGCGCCGGTGGTATTGGGCGCGACGCAAAACTGGAGTGTCGCCAGCGGCCGGACTCTGAGCATCAAGGGAAGGCTGTCCGGCAGTTCATCCCTCACCATCACGGGTGCCGGTGCAGTATCGCTTGGAGGAGTGGACTCCCAAACCGGAGGCACCACGATCAACCTCGGAGCCACCATTCTAACAAGATCGGCGAATGTGCTGCCTAACGGTGCCGGCGCGGGCAGCCTGGTGGTGAATGGCACATTGGATCTGAACGGCACGTCGCAATCCATCAACAGCCTCAGCGGCAGCGGCAGCGTGGACACCACGGGCGGAGGCGCGGCCGCTCTCACTGTAGGCACCAGCGACGTCACGGGCACTTTAAGTTGCAGCCTCCAAAACACCAGCGGCACGCTGGCCTTGCTCAAAACGGGAAGCGGAACCCTCACGCTATCCAGGGCAAACACCCACGGCGGCGGCTTTACTAACAACGGCACCGGCTCGGTGATTCCGAAGAACAACGATGCTTTCGGCACCGGACCCGTGGTGATGAACAGCGGCACGCTTTACCCCATTGCCGCCAGCTACACCTTCGCTAACGCGCTCACCCTGAACGGCGCCTCCTTGCACGTCGGTGGCGGCGCCAGCCACACGGTGACCTGGAGCGGGCCGGTGAGCGTCACGGCAGATTCCGAACTCAACGCCGACGGTAGCACGGCGGGCATCACGCTTTCGGGAGGCGTCGACATGAACGATGGCGGCCACACACTCAGCTCGTTCGCCAACGGCACGGCCCATACCCTTGCCGCCCCGATCAGCGGAGGCAGCGGCACCATCATGGTCACCTATGGGACGCTCAATCTGAACGCCGCCAACCCCTTTAGCGGCAGCTTCCGCTCGTCGCTCGGCGGTCCCTTGAAGCTCGGCGACGCGCTCGCCATGCAAAACGCCACCCTGGACATGAATGCGGCAGACAGCGGCACCGTGAGTCTGAACAACCTCAACGCGATCCTCGGAGCCCTCACCGGTTCCCGCAGCCTGGCCCTCGGCAGCGGCACGGTTGCCATCGGTAACAACCACTTGAGCACCACCTACAGCGGCGTGTTGAACGGCACCGGCTCGCTGGTCAAAACCGGCAACGGAACGCTGACGCTTGCCGGATCTAACATCTATACAGGTGCCACCAGCGTGGATGCCGGCACCCTGGCCTTGGGAGCGAGCAACGTCCTCCCGGCAACGGCCGTGTCCATCGGCAACGCCACCTTGGATGCAGCCGCCTTCACCGACACCCTCGGCACTCTGAATATCACCAGCACCGCGAAAATCCATCTGGGCAACGGCGCGGCCATCGCCTTCGCCGATAGCAGCGCGCTGAGCTGGGGCGGCGGCTTGCTGACGCTCAGCGGCACCTTTGTATCCGGTTCTTCGCTGCGTTTCGGCACGACCAGCAGCGGTCTGACATCCAGCCAACTCGCCCTCATCACCGCGGCCGGATTCAGCGGATTCGCACTGAATGCCAGCGGCTTCCTCACCGCCACGTTGCCGGGCTCTTACGCGGCCTGGCAAGTCGCCAATAACACTGCCCAACCCATGAACCTCGATCACGACAACGACGGGGTGAGCAACGGCATCGAGTATTTCCTCGGCGGAACCACCCGCACCACCGGCTTCACCGCCCTGCCGGGCGTGACCCACACCGGAGCCTCCCTTAGCATCACCTGGACCAAGGCGGCCTCATACACGGGAGCCTATCCTACCGACTTCGTGGTGGAAACCACCTCCACGCTCATCGGCCCATGGACGCCCGCGGCTCTCGGCACAGGCGCGGACAAGGTGGCGATCACGGGCACCAGCGTGAAATACACCTTCCCCGCCGGCACGCAGAAATTCGCCCGCCTCAAGGTCATCGGGCCCTAAGCATGCAAACGTTCATCATTTCAACGGACCTCGAAGGGCGCATTCGCGGTCGCGGCGTGCCCCTTGCCGTCCTTGATCCACACATGCAGTCGATAGATTCCGGGGCTGTCAGGCGCCTTCACCGAGACGTGGTCGCCGGAGGCGTTGGCGATGGCTCCTGGAACAGGCTCGGGCATCAGCAGGCACTTGCCGGCGGTGTGGCCTTGCGACTCGGGCAGCACGGCCCAATGCCAGACGAGCGGGTCGCCATCGGGATCAGAGGCCAGCACGCTGGCATCGAAGCTGCTGCCGGGTGCCAACGAGGATTTGGGGACACCGCGCAAGTCCTTGATGACGGGGGCCTGGTTGGCGGGCTTGGTGGCGGTCCACAGTTCCTGAAGCGTATCCACAGCGGCGGTGGTGTCACCCTCATGGGTGTACAGGCCAAACCAGGTGGCAGTTGCCTCATATTTCCAACCCCAGACAAAAACATAACTTCCCAGGCAGCCGCCATCACTCGAGATCGAAGATTGATAGACCCGCCGCATCATCTCCGCCTTCTCGCTGCTGGTTGGCTCCAGAGGCGCGCCAGAGGCGGATTTGGGACTTTCCCAAAACCCCCGTGGACCCCACTCGGTGAGCAACCAGGGACGTTGCCAACCGATCTTTGCCAATTGCTGCCGCAGGCTGACAGCGCCGCCGTAGGTGTTGATGCCCACGCAGTCCAAGTGCGGGGCGTGGGCGTTCAAGCCGGCGGCCTTGGCCGAACTCAAGCCGGCGACGGCCGTGAACGTGGGATGAGCGGAATCGAGATTCCGGACGAGAAGCGCGAGGCGGTCGAGTTGCCGCCAGTATGCGTTGTTGGTCCCGTCGCCCTCGGCCTCGTTGCCCAGCCCCCAGGCGAGGAGCGCGGGATGGTTGCGGTAGAGCATCACTTCCTTGCGAACCCGCTCGGCCTGCTTGTCACAGTGGCCGGGATTTTGATAGGAAAACCAGCTGGACTCGGATTCCAGCCAGATTCCGGCACTCACGGTGAGCCCGAGCTTTCCGGCGTGGTCGAGGATGGCGTCCAGTCCGGCGGTGCTCCAGGTGCGGATCGAGTTGGCACCGCGGGCGGCGAGCAGTTCCAGATGGTCGCTGCCGCCAGCACCTTTGACGAAGTAGGGTTTGCCGCCGCGCGACATGCCAGTGAGGGCGTCCACGCTCACCGGTATGGCGGCGGGCATGGGTGGAATGTGAGCCATGACCGTCCTGCGGCAACTCGCCAGCGCCGCGGTGACGAGGATGAGGCATGCCACACTGCGGAGGTGTTTTGGCAAAGGATGGGCATGGGGCATGGTAGTAAATTTTGGATCGGTTGGTTTCACGAGTCGTTGCGGACACACGAGGACCTGCGGGGACCTAGTCGGGTGTGGCGGGGGCCGCTTGCCGCCTGGCCTCTCGATCAGGCGCTGGAATCCTGTGCTGGAACGAACGTCATGCCGAAGTCGTGCAAATCCATCATTTCCACCACGGATAGACCTACAGTTCTGAAATCTCACACAAAACTCGTGCGTGATTCGCCGAAAGCCCGTAAGATTTCCATTGCCGCGACCTATTCAGCATGATGACCCAAGACGAAATCGCCGATGTGATCCGCAAGGTGCTCGCGGGCAATGCCCCTGAGTTCTCTCGCTTGGTGCGGGAATTCGGGCTGCCGGTGCGCTCGTTCATCCACGCGCGAGTGAGGAATGCGGCTGACGCGGAGGATCTGGCACAGGAGAGTTTCATCGCCGCGTTCCGCGGCCTGACGAAGTTCGACACCGGCCAGTCGTTCGAGGCCTGGCTCATCGGCATCGCGCGGCACCGGATTCTCGGGCATTTCCGCGCGAGCGAGCGCCGCTACAATACCCACCTGAAGTTCCGCGAGGAATGCCTGGTCCGCATCACCCACGAGCTTCACCAAATCGAGGAAGAATCCGGACAGGAGGTCCTCAAGCGCCTGATGGATTGCGTCGAGAAGCTGCCGATACGCCTGCGGCAGGTGATTCGCGCCCGCCTCCGCGGCGAGGATGGCTCGCAAACCGCCACTCTCCTCAACGCCACGCGCGGCGCGATCTACATGCTACAGCTTCGAGCCAACAGCCACTTGAAGGAGTGCATGATGAAAGGAGCGATATGATCCTGGACACCACCCTAGCGAAACTTCTCGAAGCCTGGCAGGACGGAGGACTGCCCGAGGCAGAGGAGGCGCAACTGCTGCGGCTACTCGACAGCGATGCCGATCTGCGCCACCGCTTCGCCGGGCAGATCGCGATGATGGGGGCCGTGCGCGCCGCTGCGGAGCCGAATCCGCGTTGGCTGGCGCTGTTTGACGTGTTGGAATGTGCCGGGGACGCCGCAACTGCAGAGGTCCTGTCCTTCGAGGATCTCACCATGAAGCGGATCGCGCCAACCCGACCGCGGCACAAGCGCCCCTCCGTTTGGGCGCTGGCTGCGGCTTTCACCCTCTTGCTCACGGGCCCGTTCTGGTTGAAGCCACGGTGGAGCAATGACCCTGGCAAGTCTGCCGCCGTCCCTGCCGCCCCCCCGATTTCCTTCGTGGCCGTGGTCGTCGGAAGCTCGCCGGAAGAGGGACGGGCCGCCGGAACCTATCTGCAACCCGGAGTGATCTCACAGGCCGCTGGCTGGCTCACCCTCCAAACCCTCAATGGCGTGTCGGTGACTCTGGACGCGCCGTACCGGGCGCAGTTGCTGGATCACGAATCCATCCGCCTGGACCGGGGCAGGGCGCGTGTCCATGTCCCGCAAGGGGCGGAAGGTTTCCGGCTGGATTCTCCAGCCTTTGACGTGGTCGATCTGGGCACTGAATTCGCCGCCAACGTCAACAGCGACGGCACCGGCACCTGCCGGGTGTTCGAGGGCAAGGCCGATGTCTCCCTGCTGGATTCCATCGGCGAGGTGAAAAGCACACGGCGCCTCACTGCCAACGAATCGGTGCGCGTGACCCCCTCCAAACAGGACCTGCGGGCGATCAAGGAGGACAATGGCGATTATCCGGAAATCAAACAACCGCCGCGCCCGACGCTGGCGCTGCCGCCCTCCTATGCGGCGGAGGTGATGGGCATGGGGCCGCTTGGATATTGGCGCTTTGAGGAAATCCGCAATCATGAGGTCACCGATGAGGTCGCTAATGGCCCGCGCCTTCAGGCGGCGGGTGCCGCGGCCATTGCCAACGAAAGCGGTGGCAATCATTCCGGCGAATTGGCGGCGCTCAACCCCGTCGCTTTTTTCCATATGACAAGCCATACCCGCGAGATGTTGGTGGGGGATTTTTCCATCAGCATGTTCGCACAATTCGACTGGCTGCAGAATTTCGCGTTGTTTACCGCCACCCGTTTTGACAACGAGGTCGAGGGCAATTCGTTCATTCTCCAATCCTATGCCTCCTTCCGCAGATCGGGCCTCAATGGCACCGGCCTGCATGCGGTACTCTACGACCCACCCGCCTGGGATGGCGGCGTCGAGGTCTATGGCAATACGCTGCTGCGCCCGCTGTTCTGGCACCACATCGCCGCCACTCGTAAGGGAAATCAACTCACGCTCTATCTCGACGGGATCCCAGTGGGTCGTGAATCCGTCAGATCAATGTCTCTGGACTACCGCGAGATCTTCGTCGGACGCCTCAACGGCAATGCAGACCAACCTCGCTCCGCTGCCCGCGGACTCGTCGGTCACATCGACGAACTGGCCGTCTTCCCCCGCTCTCTAACGGAACAGGAGGTCCGGCTACTTGCGGTGACGAAGCAATAGCCGAAGTGGCATTACAAGGTGACAGATAGAAAGCAGACAAAGCCCCAACCTATCATCAACGAAAATCTCATCGCCCGCACCTTGATGGAAGCAACGGTACGCATTCGCAAGGCGGGCTTGAAAAACCGGATGCCGCAGGAGCCCCTGGAGTTTTTGAGCGACATGCACACGCTGTGCATGAAGATGAGTTCGGCAACAGCCAAGTGAGTCGGGAGGATGAATGCCTCGGTGCTCTCATTTTGACATAACCAACTGTTTTTCAGGTGATCCACTGATCATGCTTCCGCATTGAGCCTAAAATTGGCGGTTTTGGGACAGGCACTAGCCCACCGCCATGCCGGGGCTCGGGACGATGCCATGCGGCGCGCTGGCCGGGAGTCACTTCCCCGTTACCCTGAGCCGCATGAACAACTGACCACGAGTCACCGGCAAGCTGAAAGTGTGCTGGGCACCCGTCCCGCTGTCCGGCACCTCCGTCCAACTTCCGGGCAACAAGGTCGCGCTGGACTCAGCTCCGTAGGTGATGCCGGTGACTCCTGGGGGTTGGGTGAATTCAATGACATAGTTACCATCCACTAGTTTTCCCCGGGGCAGGTCTCCGGCACCGGGTGCATCCAGGCCGAAGGCGTGCGCGATGAGCGCGGAGGCAGCGTCCTGACCGCCACCATCGAGAGCCAGACCTTGCAGTTGGGCTGCGTGAGGCGTGGTGACACCCGACGGAAGCCCGAAGACCGTGAGGTTGTGCTGGGACGCTGAGCCGCTGGCCAGCATCATGCAGCGTGCACCCGCAGGCAGTCCGCTCAGATCCACCCCAACCGGCGCCGCGCTCTGGGTTAGGCTGCCATTGCCGAGCTGGCCGCTGGCATTGTCACCCCAGGCCGCCAGTGAGCCATTCGTGCAGAGTGCCAGACTGTGATTTCCGCCAACCGCGATCTGTGCCACTGTTATGCCAGCGGCAATGCCTGTCGTGTCGATGAGTAGCGGGATGCTGCTTTGCGTGATGCCGCTCGCTCCCAACTGTCCGTGGTTGTTCAAGCCCCACGCGGATAGCATCCCATCGGCGCACAGTACCAGGCTGTGTGAGCCACCTGCGCGGATTGCCGCCACCGTCTTTCCGGCCAGCGCGCCAAACCCGCCAATGGCAACCGGCACGCTGCTGGAAACCAGGCTGCTGTTGCCGAGTTGGCCGCGGTTGTTGTAACCCCAAGCCACCAGCGTGCCGTCGCGGCAGAGTGCCAGCGTGTGATATTGGCCTGCTGATAGGGAAGCGATCTGCTTGCCGGCGAGAGCGCCTGAGGTGCCCACGGCCACCGGGATCGAGCTGGTGTCGGTGCCGCCGTTGCCCAACTCGCCATCATCGTTAAACCCCCAAGCCGCCAGCGTGCCATCCGCGCACAGTGCAAAACTGTGATAGGCTCCCGCCGCCACGGCCACCACTTGTTTGCCTGCCAGGGCACCCGTGGGAGCCACCAGCACCGGTACCCGGCTTGTTGTTGTGTCACCTGTTCCCAACTGACCATAGTTGTTATAGCCCCAGGCTGCCACCGCGCCATCCGAGCACAGCGCGAGGTTGTGGAATGGCCCGGCGGCCACAGCGATCACCGTCCTGCCGGCCAGAACACCCGAGCGATCCACAGCCACAGGAGCGCTGCTGGGAGCGGCAGTGTTGTTGCCTAACTGCCCGTACACATTGTAGCCCCAGGCCGCGATGGTCCCGTCAGAGCAAAGGGCCAGGCTGTGGAGATAGCCTTCCGCGACTGCGGTGATCGTCTTGCCGGCCAGCACGCCCGTGGCATCGACCGGGGTGGGCAGCAGGCGCCGGGTTGTGGTGGCGTCTCCCAATTGGCCGGAACTATTAGATCCCCAGCTAGCCAACTGCGTGCCTGCCCATTGCAGCAGCAGATCATTGCCAGTACCGCCATAGTAATTGACCACGAAATCATAGGGCACACCATTGAACGTCAGCGTGATCCTCTGGCCCTGGACCAGATTGGAGAAAGTGCCATCTATGAATCCGGGGCCCGTGTTGTTGACCATGGTGAGAACCGTGCCGGGAGTCGGTGCATAGTTGAGCGTCAATGGCGCCGGATAGCCGCCGGTGGCAAACCCGCTGGCGGTGACCGGTACGTCACTGGCGGAATTGAAAACGAATTGCTGCGGCAGGCGGGTCACCGTGATGACATAGGTCTTCGTCGTGATGCCATCCTGCGCGGTGACCAGCGTGGTGATTGCGGTATTGCCGACCGGCAGCCCGATCGAAGCGCTGGCAGAGCCACTGGCGACCGCCGCACCATTGATCTTTATAGTTGCCGCCGGGTGATCCGTCGTCGGGGTCAGCGCCACACTGGTGACGGCGTAAGGCACCGTGGCGAGGTAACCGGTGGTGAGTTTCGCAAACCCCGGCACCAAAGTCCCGGAATTCAGGCTGAGTGCTGCCAGCTTGGCGTTGTCGCTGAGGGTGGTGAAGGTCAGGTCGGCACCGCGGGCAACACCTCCATAGCTGGTTGCGACCAATCGGAAATGATAGGTGGTTCCCGGAACCAGAGCGCTGATGGTGGTTCCAACGGCCACGGCGCTGGTGCCGGTGACGGTCAACGGCGTGGCCGGGACGGTGGTCCCGTAGGTTGTATCGAGTCCATATTCGAACGCGATGGTGGTGGTGGTGCCGTTTGCATTGACGCTGCCGTGCACATCGGCCTGTATCCCGGTGATGGATGTGGCCGCCAGCGAAACGGCGCTTTGCAGTGGCGAGGCTAACATGGCCAGACTATGCAACTCCCCGCCCCTGGCAGCCTGAAACACCTCGCCAGTCCGCAGCGCGCCGGTGTTTACCAACACAGGCAGGTATCGATCCGAGGTGCTAGCGTCGCCCACCTGGCCATTGGGGTTGTGGCCCCATGCCGTCATCGTTCCGTCCGCACACAGGGCCAGGCTGTGAGTGCCTCCCGTTGAAATCGCCGAGATTGTTTTGCCGGACAGCACGCCACTGCGGTCTACCAGCACCGGTGTTGTGCTATAATTGGCGGCCTGGGCGCTGTTGTTGCCCAATTGGCCATTCCAATTTGCACCCCAAGAGGCAAGATTGCCGTCCGAGCACAGTGCGAGGTTGAATGTATCCCCCGTGGCGATGGCGGTGACGAATCTACCGGCGAGCGCGCCGGCGGGGGCCACCGGCACGTTGCTGTGAGTTGTGCTGTTATTGCCAAGTCCGCCGTCGGTGTTGTAGCCGCAAGTGGCCACTGTGCCGTCCGCACACAGAACGAGACTGTGGCCACCTCCACAGGAAACGGCCACCACTGATTTGCCGGATAACACTCCCGTCCGCAGCACCGCCACCGGCGTGTGAACCTCGATGTTATTGCCGGTTCCCAACTGGCCATAGGAATTATCACCCCAGGCGAACACGCTGCCATCCGCACAAGCCGCGAGGCTGTGAGCGCCGCCGGCTGCCACTGCAATGACCGTCTTTCCGGCGAGCGCTCCACCTTGATAGACCAACACCGGTGTTGAACGGTCCGTGGTTGTGTTGTCACCGAGTTGGCCGTTGGTGTTGCGACCCCATGCGGCCAGGGTTCCGTCCATGCAGAGGGCGAGACTGTGGCTCACCCCCGCTGCGATTGCGATAACCGTCTTGCCCGCCAATACCCCCGTTTGACTAACAACTGCCGGCGCGAGCCCGTTTGCTGTGCTTCCATTGCCGAGTTGGCCGTAGGTATTCAAACCCCATGCGGCCACCGTGCCATCGGCGCAGAGCGCCAGGCTGTGTCCATTACCATAGTTGACCGAGGGCCCCGCGGAGAGCATGGTGACGGTTTTGCCAGCGAGGATGCCAGACATGCTAACGGCCACCGGCACGGTGCTGGCCGAGGTGCCACCGGTACCGAGTTGGCCGTTGCTGTTAAACCCCCATCCCAGAAGTCTGACGTTGGCCCACTGCAACACCAGATCATTGCCGGTGCCGCCCTGGTAGTTGGCGATGAATGAATAGGTGTTTCCCTGATAGATCAAATTCACCAATCCCCCCTGTTTCAGATTGTCAAACGTGCCGCGGATCGGATTCATGCCCGTGTTGTTCACCACCGTCAAGCGGGTCCCGGTCGCCGGCGCGAAGTTCAAGACGAATACCGCCGACTTGCCCGTCGCCACAAAATCACTGACCGTGACAGGCACCGTGGAGGCGGAATTGAAGACCAACGCCGCGGGCAACCGGGTCACCCTAACAGTGTATGTCTGTGTGATCAGGCCATCCGCCGTGGTGACCTTGACGGTGATCACGTTATCTCCGGTCAGCAGGCTGATCGGGCCACTGGGAGTGCCTGAGGCCACGGGGTTACCGTTGATTCGGACCGTTGCCGTGGCGAATGCGACCACCGGTGTCAAGGTGATGGTGGACGTGGAGCTGGAAACGGAGGCCACATAGCTGGATATGAGATTCGAGAAATCCGGAACCAGAGTACCGGTACCGAGCGTTAGGCTGGAAAGGGTGGCAAGCAGGCTGGTGGAGAATGTCTGGTCATCACCGCGCGTCGTGCCGCCCACACTGGTGGCGAGGACCCGGAAATGATAGTTCATGTCTGGGGTCAATCCGTTGATCGTCGCGGCGACGGCGGTGCCGATGGTTCCGGAGAGTGTTGCGGGAGTGGCCGCCACGGTGGTGCCATAGGCATTTGTCAGGCCATATTCAAATTGAAGGGTGCTGGTATTGCCATTGGCATTCACGTTGGCGTTGAGCGTGGCTGCCGTGCCCATGACTCCGCTCGCCGGCAGAGTTGTCGCGATAGGTGCCGGCAAGGATCCAACCATGGCGAGGTTATGTTGGTTGCCACCTTCAATCGTCATGATCCTTTCGCCGCTCGACAACGCGGTGGTGTTCACCGCCACGGGCACCCAGCTGTCGGTGGTGAGCCCGTTGCCCAGCTCGCCGTAATAGTCGAGGCCCCAGGCCGTCAGAGTGCGATCCGCGCACAGGGCGAGACAGTGTGAACCGCCGGCGGAGGCCGCCACCACCGTCTTGCCGGCCAGCACGCCCGTTCGGTCCACCAGCAGCGGCACACTGCGATCCGTGCGCGTGTTGTCACCCACCTCACCATACCAATTGTATCCCCACGCCGCCAATGTGCCATCCGAGCACAATGCGAGGCTGTGGCCGCTGCCAGAGGAGATGGAAGCCACCGATTTGCCTGATAGAACCCCGGCGGTACTCACCAGCACCGGCAGGCTGCTATGGGTGGTGCCACCGTTGCCCAGTTGTCCATATTCATCGCGCCCCCATGAAACCAGGATGCCGTCCGCACACAATGCCATGGCGAAATCCCAACCCGCGGAAATGGCGGTGACCGTTTTGCCGGCGAGCACCCCCGACCGGCTCACCAACACCGGCACGTTGCTCTGGGTGTTTGAGTTATTGCCTAACTGGCCGTAGGTGTTGATACCCCACGTGACCACGTTGCCATCCGCGCACAACGCGAGATTGAACGCCGCCCCGGCGGACACCGCCACCACGGCACGGCCGGCAAGCGTGCCTGCCATGTTCACTGCGACGGGCACATTGCTCTGAGTCGTGCTGTTATTGCCTAACTGGCCATTGGTATTCAGTCCCCAGGACGCGAGGGTTCCGTCCGAGCAAAGCGCGAGGCTATGTGTCAGGCCGGCGGAGATCGCGATGACAGTTTTGCCGCTGAGTACGCCGGTTCGGTTCACGACCACCGGCACGCTGCTGCCAGTGCCGCTTGCGTTGCCTAACTGGCCATTGGTATTTTGGCCCCATGCGGCGAGGGTTCCGTCCGCACACAGGGCGAGATTGTGATACCCTCCGGCGGCGACCGCCACCACGGACTTGCCGGCAAGCACGCCGTTCATGATCACCGGCACGGGCACCCCGCTGTGAGTTGTGCTGTTGTTGCCCAGTTCACCATCGGTGTTGTATCCCCAGGCCAGGATCCGGGTATTTGCCCATTGCAACACCAGATCGTTGCCGGTGCCGCCGAAATAATTGGCCACAAACGAATAGACCAGGCCACCGTAGGTCAAATCCACCCGCTGGCCTTGCGCGAGGTTGTCGAACGCGCCCTTGATGAACCCCGCTCCGGTGTTCTTCACCACGACCAGGTTGGTCCCGGCCGGAGGCACGCAATTCAGCGTGAAGTTGGCTGTGTTTCCGCTCGCCGTGAAATCGGCCGTCGTCACCGGCACGTCGGAGGTGGAGTTATAGGTGAACACGGCCGGCAGGCGGGTGACCGCCACGGTGTAGGCGTTGGTGTAGGCAGCGCCGGCGGCGGTCACCACAAGATTGACGTCAGTGCGGCCCACGGCGAGACTGATAGGTCCGCTCGCCGTGGCGGATGCGACGGCGATTCCATTGACCCTTACCGTGGCGTCGGCATACGTGGTGACGGGTGTTACGGTGATGCTGGCCGTGGCGAAGGGCACGGTCAGCAGATAGCTGGTGTTGATGGAGGAGAAAGCCGGAGAAAGTGCGCCGCTGCTCATCGTGAGGCTCGTCAGGGATGCCAGGTCGTTGGTCGTGAAAGTCATGTCATCACCCGTCACTGTGCCGCCGCCGCTGGTGGCCACGACGTGATAGTGATAGGTGGTTTTTGATAACAAGCCGTTGATGATTGCGCTTGCTGCGGTGGCGGTGGCACCGCTTGCCGATGCAGGAGTGGCGGCAAGGGTGGTCCCATAGGATGCGCTCATCCCGTACTCAAAGGTCACGGCCGTGGTGCTGCCCCGGGCATTGATGCTGGCATTGAGGGTGCAACCGGTGTCGGTGATGGCGCTTGCAGCCAGCGTCGTGGCGAGTGGAGGAGGCGGTGAAGCGACGAGAGCGAGGTTGTGCGCCGAGGAATTTCCGGAGAGGGCCGAGATGAATCGTTCTCCGGTTTTCAATGCGGCGGTGTTGACCAGTACGGGAAGACTCACATTGTACTGATTGTTGCTGCCCAACTTGCCACTGGCAGCGCCACCCCAGGAGGCGAGTGTGCCATCCGCACACCATGCCATGCTATGGCTGCTTCCCGCGCAGATCGCCGCGATGGTCTTGCCGGCGAACACACCGGCGCGATTCAACAAGACCGGGGTGCTGCTGTTAGTCGTGCTATTGTTGCCCAATTCTCCATAGAAATTCTGTCCCCAACCGGCCACGTTGCCATCGGTGCACAGGGCGAGGCAATGATCCCCGCCGGCGAAGATCGCGCTGACGGTCTTGCCGGTCAACACGCCCGCCGAGTTGACCAGGACCGGCACGGAGCTATTGGTCGTGCTGTTATTGCCCAATTCGCCGACGGCATTGTCCCCCCATGCGGCCAGGGTGCCATCCGTACACAGGGCGAGGCACCCGGCATAAGCGGCGGAGATCCGGCCAACCGTCTTGCCAGCCAACACTCCCAGCCGGTTCACCAATACCGGCACCAGACTGTTGGCCGTGCCGGCATTGCCTAACTGACCGGACGCGTTGTATCCCCAGGCGGCCAGCGTGCCGTCCGTGCACAGAGCCAGGGAGTGGGCCCCGCCGGCGGCGATGGCGATGACCGACTTGCCCGCGAGCCCCCCTGCGGTGTTGACCCATGCCGGGGCATTGCTTTGGGTGGTGCCGCCGTTGCCGAGTTGTCCGAAGTTGTTATACCCCCAAGCGGCGAGACTTCCGTCGGAGCAGAGGGCGAGGTTATGATATTCGCCGGCGGCGATGGCGACCACTGTTTTCCCGGCGAGGGAACCCGTGCGGCTTACCAACACTGGAACACTGCTGTTCGTCGTGCTGTTGTTGCCGAGTGCGCCATAACCATTGAATCCCCATGCCGCCAAGGTCCCATCCGAGCAGAGCGCGAGACTGTGGTTGTTTCCTGTCGCCACTGCGGTGACGATTTTTCCGGCGAGAACTCCGGTCATGTCCACCGGCACCGGCACCGGACTGTTAGCCGAGCTGTTGTTGCCCAGCTCCCCGTCGGCATTGGCACCCCATGCCAACAATCGGACGCCAGCCCACTGCAAAACCAGATCGTTGCCCGTGCCACCAAAATAGTTGGCGACGAAGGTTTGGGCGACCCCTCCAAACGTCAGATTGACCACCTGTCCCTGCGCCAGATTATCAAAGCTGCCTTGGATGAATGCCAGGCCCGTGTTGTTTACCACGGTCAGAGTTGTGCCCACCGGCGGCGCGAAATTCAGTGTAAAGTTCACCGTGTTGCCTGTCGCCGTGTAGCTGGCGGCGGCGACCGGGATATCAGTGGCGGCGTTGTAGGTGGCCGTGACAAGCGCCGCGCGCGCGGTCGCGGCCAGCAGAATCAGGTTAGCCCAAAGCAGGGCGACGAGGCGCGCGGGGAGCAGGTTCATATGCAGGCGGGTGGGTAGGATGGATGACAAAGGAATCAGCGACCAAACGCGTGTAACCCCCTTTGAACAGTCGGAACATGGGCGCTTTTACACCCGTCGCCAACCAAAAAAATTCCGCGGGAGCCCGGATCTCCCCGCGGAGTTCCCCGCCATCACCCTCTGATGCTGCCGTAGATCTCCACATCCGCGATTCTCGCCGTGGCATCGGCCCCCGCGTCGTTGACGATGATTTTCACATAGCGAGCGGTCACGGGGGCCAAATCCACATCGGTGACGTTTTCCGCGTTGCCTTTGAACACGTCGATGGTCTTCCAGACTTTGCCGTCACTGCTGGCCTGCAGCGTCCAAGCGCGGGTATTTCGCTCGCGGGTCATCCCGCTCGCGCCGGCATGCCGGATGACGTAGCGGGAGATCTGGCAGGGGGTTGTGAAATCAAACCCCAGCCATTGCCGGCCATTTTTTGCGGACGTCCACAGCGTCTCAGGCGTGCCGTCGGTGACGCCATCCGGACTGGCTGCCGGATCGCCGGACCTGACCGAGGTGGCGGCAGACATGCATAGATTGAAGGGCACGCCGTTGGCCTCGTTGGACAGGTTGAAATAATGGTCGGCCCTGACGAATTGGACTTTTCCGGGATAATCGCGGCTCAATTTCTCCTGCAGCTCGACGATTTTATCAGCCCTCATCTCGCCCCACACATTCACTTGATAGGACAGGAACAGCGGCGCCTTGCCATTCCAGCGCCGGACCTCCCGGTCGAGCGAACCGCTGATATGTTCGAAGGAACCGGCGTAAGGAATAACCAGTTTATCGAAGTGGAGACGGTTGTTTTCCACGCTGCCGGCCACCGCGGGGACGTCCTTGAAGTTCTGCACCGTGGCACCGTAGAGGTTGCGGCAGAATTTCTCGTAAGACTTGCGCTGCATCGGCGTTGCGTCGTCCCAGATGGTCGATACCCGCAGGCCCGCCCGCTGGAGATAGGTTTCCGTTAGCCGTGCGTAGCCGTCCATCCGCGCGGGATCGGTGAGGGTGGTGCCGATCGGCGCGCCGGGTTCCTTGAGCGTGTTGAACGGCATCAGATAGCCCATGCCGGAGGGCCCGCTGACAAAGCAATCGTTAGCCGTAGCCGTCGAGTAATAGTAATTCATGATGCCCGGGGCGATGTCCACCAGGCCCGGGGCGATGGTCCAGTTGAGCGGCACCTTGCCACGACTGGTGGCCGTGCGGTCCCAATTTTTGCGCATGGCATGCTGGGTGTATTGGATATTGTCGCCGTCGCTGATGAAGATAGCGACATAGACCTTGTTTTCCAGGGCGGGCATTGGCGGCACCTTGGGGATTTGGATGTGATGATCCGTCCCCGCGTAAACACTGCCACTCACGAAAAAATCCGCCGCCAGCGTCCCAATCCCAAACTCGGTGGCCGTGGGCACACCCGAGCGCTCCGTCGTGTACCAACCGAGGGCAATCGCCTCGCCCGCCTTCATGTCACCAAAAAATTTTTGCAGCACCTTTTTCTCGGCGGGGTCCTGGGTATTGAGCCACACCACCGCCGCGCCGCACGCGGCGGCGATGTCGCGCGTGTGGTGGAGGTCGCCTTCATCAAACGGCCTCGCGCTCACAATCAAGCGCTTTTCGGCTTTCGCCCAGCAGTGGTCGTACAAATATTGATAGATCTCCACCGGGGTGGTCATTTTCAGTCCGGACAAGTCTTCGACCACCTTGAGTTCAATCCCGTGCGACTTGAGTTGCGCGGCCACCTCCGTCGACACCGGGATCGCATGCCGTTGGGCCGCGAGGGTTCCCGCGAGATTGCGGTAGTGGGGGCTGATCAGTGGATCGTAAAGCACCACCCCGGCGACCTCTGCGGCGTATTTGGCGAGCAGGTCGTATTTGGTCGCCCGGTCGAACGGGTTTCCCGGCGCAAAATTGACCGTCGGCGTGCTCGCCCAGGTGGTCCTGCCTTCGTCCGAACGCCGGTCGAGGAGATAGATCCGCGGTTGTTTGCGGTTCACCTGTCCTTGCAAGGCGGAAAAGCTGATCTGCTCGTCCTTCGAGAGGTCCTGCACATCGATCCAATCCATCTTGTCGGCCGGGGTGGCAAAGGTCGGCAGCGCCTGGCCTTTCGGCCATGAAATCCCTGTGGCCAGGTTCACGACGGGGGCGTAGGGCGCGTAGCGGTTTTTCGCCGGCCTCGTTTCCGACGCTGCGGATCCACCCACGAGTGACAACAATGCAAACGCCGCCAACACCCCGCCCAGACTGATTTTGTTTCGCTTCATAAGACTCACCTGATGCCGGCCCGCTCCCACCCTGCGAGTGGCGCGGCCAGCCTGCCGCCCTCATACGTCCCGACGGAGCGCGGTTCTATCGGCATCCTGAAGGGCTCCCGTCGTTTGGGATGCCGGGAATGATGACGTGGGGCACGGACCGCCACGCGTGCGGCCCCTTGTTTGGCGATCGCCAGAACGAAGCACATGCCGTGTCGGCTTCTCCCCGGCGGCGCATCCATTGGCGTCATCTTACTTTCCTCTTGCCAAGTAAGGCGCTATGCCCCAGATTCCCACCATGCCAACGATCTCCTTAACCAGCAAACGCCAGGCGACTTTTCCGGCGCGCTTGTGCGAGGATTTGAATCTCAAGCCGGGCGATCTCATTGAGGTTGAGCCCGCCGAATTATCCGGTGAGCGGGTCTGGGTGCTGCGCCGTTGCAGAACCCCAGCCCGCCCGTGGCTTGGATGCCTGGGACCCATGACCCAAGTGGATGAATATTCCATGGCGGCAATCAGAGCCAGCATTGCGACAGGACGAACGACCCACGGGGAATGAATGTGGGGCTGGACACATCCGTCGTCATGCGCCTGCTCATCGGCAAACCGCCTGAGCAAACGGATTCGGCTGTAGCGTTTCTGGACCAACTCCGACGGCGCGGAGATCGCGCGGTCGTCTCCGATCTGGTGATTTCAGAGGCCTACTTCGCCCTCCAATTCCACTTCAAAGTAACCAAAACCGAGGCTTTATCTGCGCTGGCGTCAATGCTTTCGACCGGTGAGATCAGCGCCACTGAACAGGCGGGCAAAGTGCTGAAGCAACCTGGTTTGGCCACAGCCAAGCCTGGCTTTGTTGATCGCCTGATTCACGCCAGCTACACCGCCTCCGCCTGCAGCATGGCCACCTTCGAGAAATCCGCCGGAAAATTGCCCAAGGTGACCGTCTTGTGAGCGGCACTTGCCAAGTGCCGTATCGGCGCAGCGTCAGGATCCGGGCAGGATGCCCGGACCACGGCGCAGCGGGGATAAATTGGCGGATTTCCGGCCTTGTGCGGAACCGATCCACGAGGCAGAGTGCGCGCACCTCATGCGAGCCCTCCCCTTACGATGGATTCCCCGTGGCGAACCCTTTCAGAACCGCGAAAAGGGTCCGTCTGGTTCGTTTCCACCGATATTGGAGCACCTGATCCGCCAGCGCGGACTGCCCGAAGGGGTGGAGATCGAAGAATACCTGCACCCGAAACTGCGGGACTTGGCGGATCCATTCCTGCTGCCGGACATGCGGCTGGCCGTCGAGCGCATCCTGTTGGCGGCCGATCGGAAGGAAAAAGTGTGCATTTTTGGCGACTACGACGTGGACGGGGTGACCTCGATCACGTTGATGCGGCGGATATTGCATGCTTACGGGCTGGAGGCGCGCCATTTCATCCCCAAGCGGGGGCCGGAAGGCTACGGACTGAGCGATGCGGCGTTGCTCCGCTGCATGGCGGAAGGAGACACCCCGGACCTGCTCATCGCGGTGGATTGCGGCACCGCCTCGGTGCGCGAAGTGGCCGGCCTGCAGGCCGCGGGCGTCGATGTGCTCATCGTCGATCATCACGAACCCGGCCCGGCCGGACGACCGGATTGTTGCGCGGTGGTCAATCCGAAATGCGGCGACAAGTTCACCTACCTCTGCGCCGCCGGGGTCACTTTCAAGCTGGGACATGCGTTGTTGAAGACCCGGCAGGCCGATCTCGACCTCAAGCAACTCATCGATCTGGTGGCAGTGGCCACCATTTCGGACATTGTGCCGATGATTGGCGAAAACCGCCTGATGGTGCGCCACGGGCTCAAGCAACTTTCCCGCACCCTCAATCCCGGGCTGCGCGCGCTCAAGGAAGTCACCGGGATGAATGGCGACGCCACCTCGATGGACGTCGGGTTTCGGATTGGGCCGCGGCTCAATGCGGCGGGCCGGATGGACGCCCCGGACGTCGCGCTCGCCACCCTGACCACCGATTGCCACACCGAGGCTGCGGCGCTGGCGCAACAACTCGATACCTACAATCGCGAGCGCCAGCAACATGAGGGGCTCATCCGCCAGCAGGCCATCGAGCTGCTCACCAGCTTTGACCCGTCGCGCGACCCGGTCATCGTGCTCGGCTCGCGGGAGTGGCATCATGGCGTCGTGGGCATCGTGGCGTCGCGCCTGATGCGGCAGTACCACAAGCCGACCTTTGTGGTGGCGATCGATGCGGACGGGATCGGCAAAGGATCCGGGCGCAGCATCGAAGGGGTGTCACTGGTTGAGGCGATCCGCGCCTGCAGCAGCGATTTGGAGGCGGGCGGCGGGCATGCGATGGCGGCCGGGCTGTCGATTCACGAGACCAAGATGGAGAGTTTCCGCCAGCATTTTGGCGAGTACGTGATGGCCTCCACCAGCGAGGAGCAACGCATGCCAACCCTCTACTACGATGCGGAAATCGGCTTCGACCAGCTTTCGCTGGAATTTCTGGCCAGCTACGAACTGCTCCAGCCCTTTGGCAACAACAACCCGCAGCCGACTTTCATCGCCCGCAAAGTGGGCTTGAGCCGGCGGCCGCTGCACATGAAGAACCAGCACCTGCGGCTGATGTTGCGGCAGGGCCTGCACGAACAGGACGCGGTGTTCTTCGGCGGCGGCGAAAGCCCCCTGCCCGATCCACCGTGGGACATCGCGTTTTCCATCGACCGCAACACCTTCCGCGGACGCACCACCCTCCAATTGGTCATCCAGGATGTGCGCGCGGCAGCGACGGATCAAACAAATCCGTGAATTTGCCATTCCCAAGTCGCCATTCTCCGGTTTGAATCCGTCCCGCCGTCCTATGAGCCAACCTCCCTTCCGCATCGCCCTCGGCGCCGATCATGGCGCCGTTGACATCAAATCCGCCGTTTCCGCCCACCTCACCGCAGCTGGACATCTCGTCCAAGACTTCGGCACCCACGGTCACGACGCCGTCGATTACGCCGATTACGCCAATCTGGTGGCCGCCGCCGTGGCCGATGGCAGCTGTGATTTCGGCATTCTCGCCTGCACCACCGCCGCAGGCATGTGCATCGCGGCCAACCGCCACCGCCAGGTGCGTGCCGCCGCCGCCCGCTCGCTGGAGGAAGCGGTCACCATCCGCCAGCACAATGATGCCAATATCCTCTGCCTCGCGGGCAAATTCTCCGACGCCGCCGCCAGCATCGCCATGGCCGATGCCTTCCTCGCCACCGACTTCGCAGGTGGCCGCCACGCCAGACGCGTGTGCAAGGCGTCCGGCAGCCGCATCGCCGAAATTGATCCGCCCGTCTTCGCCGCCATCGCCGCCGAAGAACACCGCCAGCGCAATAACATCGAATTGATCGCCTCGGAAAATTTCGCCTCGCCCGCCGTCATGGAAGCCCAGGGCTCGGTGCTCACCAACAAATATGCCGAGGGCTACCCCGGCCGCCGCTGGTATGGCGGCTGTGAGAACGTCGACGTCGTCGAACAACTCGCCATCGACCGCGCCAAGGAGATTTTCGGAGCCGCCCATGCCAACGTGCAACCCCACTCCGGCTCACAGGCCAACATGGCCGTCTATTTTTCCGTGCTCCAGCCCGGCGACAAAATCCTCACCATGGATCTGGCCCACGGCGGCCATCTCACCCACGGCCACAAGGCGAACTTTTCCGGCCGCCTCTATGCCGTCACCCACTACGGCGTGAGCCCCGAGGATGAGCGCATCAATTACGACGAGTTGGAAGCCACCGCCCGCGCCCTGCGGCCCGCACTCATCACCGTGGGAGCCTCGGCCTACTCGCGCATCATCGACTTCGAGCGCATGGGGCGGCTGGCCCGCGAGATCGGTGCCTATTTGTTTGTCGATATGGCGCACATCGCAGGCCTGGTGGCCGGGGGCGTCCACCCGAGCCCGGTGCCGCACGCGGATTTCGTCACCTCGACCACCCACAAGTCGCTGCGCGGTCCGCGCGGCGGCATCATTCTATGCAAGGAGGAGTTTGCCAAAAAGATCGACTCCCAGGTATTCCCCGGCATTCAGGGCGGGCCGCTGATGCACGTCATCGCCGCCAAGGCCGTCTGCTTCGCCGAGGCGCTGCTGCCGGAATTCAAAACCTATCAACAGCAGATCGTCAAAAACGCCCAGGCCCTCGCCGCCCGCCTCACCCACCACGGCTACCGCATCGTCTCCGGCGGCACCGACAACCACGTCATGCTCGTCGATTTGCGCAGCATGAACCTCAACGGCACCCTCGCCTCCCACGCCCTCGACCTGGCCGGCATCACCGCCAACAAGAATTCCATCCCGTTTGATACCGGCACCCCGATGAAGCCCAGCGGCATTCGCATCGGCACCCCCGCCGTCACCACCCGTGGCATGCGCGAGGCCGACGTCGAACAAGTCGCCGATTTCATCCACCAAGCCCTCAGCGTGCCCGATGACGAGGCCAAGCTCGCCGCCATCCGCGACGCCGTCTTCGCCTTCAACCGCGCCTTCCCGATGCCGCGATAAAGACAGCAAGACAGCAAGACAGAAGACACAAGACTGGAATAAGAGGCACCATGCGCGGTCCAAGGGCTCTGATCTTGTCTTGGCGCGCAGCGGTCTTGTGTCTTGTTTATCCTAGAAAGGACAATGGCAAGGGTTGCAGAGACGTTCTTTAACCACGGATTTCACGGATTGAAGAGGACTTCGGCGTGAGCTCAGTCGAACGATTACACGGAGAATGCGACCTCAATCTATCTACTCCTCGGCTCACCCTAAAGGTGTCTACCAAATAATTCATAACTCTTTCTTAATCCGTGCATTCCGTGAAATCCGTGGTTTCCATC